>JANNBP010000314.1:0-82100 GCA_031385555.1 Deltaproteobacteria bacterium
CCGAAGTAGCCACCGTAGATCCCGCCGAGCCCGACGGGCACCGCCGCCCACGCCGGCGCACGCTCGACGCTTCCTCTCGCCACCAGCCACCGCCGAATTCGATCCTGCAACGCGAGCAGCGCGACCGCGAACAGGATCAAGAACGGCACGATGACGTCGAAGGCGCGCGGATCGGTCTCGAGCAGGAGCAGCGCACCGGCGACGCCACCGACCGCACCCGCCGGCAGCACGCGCCACATCCGATCCTTCTGATCCGCGAGTAACCTTCGCTGCGCGATCGTCGCACCGAGATATCCCGGGCACAGCGCGACGGTGTTGGTCAGGCTCGCGACCACCGGCGGCAGCCCCACCCCGACCAGCACCGGGAAGGTCAGCAGCGAGCCACCGCCCGCGATGGCGTTGATCAACCCGGCGACGAACGCCGCGGCACCGACGAGTGCGAGCTCGGCAGGCGTCATCCCTTGAACGTCGATGGACCGCGATCTCCGAACGGCTCGTCGCGCTCCTTGACCGCCTGCTTGAAGCCCGACTCCGCGGCGCGCCGCGCGAAGCCGTAGCCCTCTGGCGTGTGGCGCGCGATGCCGTCGAACACCGTGCCGAGCATCTGCGACTGCGCGAGGCCACCCGCGTACATCGTCTGGTTGAGCATCAGCTTCATCATCACGAGCTGGTTGACCGGCATCTGCGCGATCCGGCCCAGGAGGTTCTCGAACCGCGCATCGAGCTCCACCGCCGGTGCGCACTCGGTGGCGAGCCCCCACGCGACGGCTTCGGTGCCCGACAAGCAGTCGCCGGTGAACAGCAGCCGCTTCGCCTTCTCGATGCCGATCCGGTGCGCCCAGATCGCCGTCGTCGGCACGCCCCACACGCGCGCGGGTGGGTACCCGATCTTCGCCTTGTCCTCGATCACCAGCAGATCGCTGCACAGCGCGAGGTCGGTGCCGCCGGCAACGCAAAACCCGTGGACCTTGCACACGACGGGCTTGTCGGAGTGGAACAGGCTCATGAAGCCGCGCACGTTGCGGCTCATCATCTGGTAGTCGACCATCGGATCCCACGTGTTCGAGGGATCGTGGTTGTCGCGCTGGACGACGGGATCGAGCGGCGACCCGGCGGGACCGACCGGCACGTCCGCCAGCTCCGTCATGCCTCGCTCCGCCGACGCGACCAGATCGTAGCCACCGCAGAAGCCCTTGCCGTTGCCGGCGAGCGCGATCACGTGAACGTTCGGATCGAGGTTCGCCTCCTCGACACAGGCGGCGAGCTCGCGCGGGGTCATCAGCGTCAGGCCGTTGCCTCGGTCGGGACGGTTCAGCGTGATCCGCGCGATCCGTCCGTCGACGTGATAGGTCATTGTCGTCAGCGCCATCGGCGCGACGTTACTTCGTCGGCTGTTCCACGTCGACGAGGTCCGGCATCTCGTGCCGGGATCCGGATCTCCTGCGAGAGGTTCGGGTGGAACTGCAGCGATCGGCGGCGCGTCCGAACCGCGCCGACCGCATCGCCGCCTGCAGGATGCGCCAGACCTTCAGCCGCGCGGATCCGGATCGCGATGTTCGCGAACGCGGGATGTCGCGGAGCGACCGACCCGAGTGGTGGTTTGGGACTTGCACCGAGCGCGCGGATGAAGACCTGCGAAGTCTGTGGCAACTCCTACGACAAGGCGTTCGAGATCGCGATCGGCGGCACCACGCACGTGTTCGACTCGTTCGCGTGTGCGATCCACATGCTCGCGCCGCGCTGCGTGAAGTGCAGTGTCCCGATCATCGGTCATGGGACCGAGGCGCGCGGCCAGTACTTCTGCTGTGCCCATTGCGCACGGGCGGCCGGTGTCAGCGACGTGCGCGATCGGTCGCCCGACAACGGTGCGGCCCATCCGTGAAACGCGCCTGACCGGGCAGCCACGCGCGGCCGCGCGCTACCGCACGGCGATCAGGTCCAGTACGGGGTGACGCCCCACTGGCGATACACACCCTGCGCGTACTCGAGATCATCGAGATCCGGCCAGTGCTCCTTGTCGAAGCCCGGCATCCTGTCGAGCGCTTCCCTCGTCACGTTGACGACGAACTTCTTCTTCGCCTCGTCGACGGTGAGTGCCGACCACGGAAGCGCGAACAACTTCCCACCGATGCCGAGGAAGCCGCCGAACGACAGCACCGCGTAGGCGACGCGCCCCGTGGTGACGTCGATCATGAGCTCTTCGATGCGGCCGATGTCCGCGCCTTCGAGGTTAACTACCCGGTCGTGGACCAACGTGGTGGCTCCGAGGGTTCTACGGAACTTGGTCATCATGGGCTCTCCAGGAGCAAGCCCCAGACCAGTGCTAGCGCCACTTCGGCGCGACGAGCCGGCGCTTACCATCCGCCGCGAGCGTGACGTCGGGTGCATCCAGCGCATCGCGATCCCACAGCTTGCACGTCACCTGCTTGTGCTGCTGGTCGAGCGCCTCGCAATAGTTCGTGAACTCGCAGCGCCGGATCTCGCTACCGCGGCCCTCGCGGATCTTGAGGAACCAATCGGGATCGGCGAGCGACTGGCGCGCCGAAGCGATGAAGTCTGCCTCGCCCCGCTCGAGCACGCCCTCGGCCTGCGCGTACTCGCTGATCCCACCGGCGGCGACGATCGGCGTGGTGAACCCAGCCTCGCGAACCGCGTGGCGAATGCCGCCGGCGATCGACACGTTGCGTGCAAACGGACCGCGTGCGTCGGAGTAGATCGTGGGCATGCACTCGTAGCCGGACTGTCCGGTGTACGGATAGACCGCCCATCCCACCTTCGGTAGCTTCGCATCCTCGAACTTGCCGCCCTTAGAGATCGACAGGAAGTCGAGCCCGGCGCGCGCGAGCTCGATCCCGAACCACTCCGCATCGGCGGGGCGATTACCGCCCGCGACGACGTCGTCGCCGAGGTAGCGGCAGCCGAGGATCAGCTCTCGCTTGGCATCGACGCGCAGGCGCTGATCGACCGCCGCGATCACCTCGCGCGGCAGGCGCATGCGATTCTCGCGTGTACCGCCGTAGCCATCGGGCCGCGTGTTGAGCGCCGACAGGAACGACGCCATCGTGTACGCGTGCGCGAAGTGCAACTCGACCCCGTCGAAGCCGGCCTGGCGTGCGCGATCGGCAGCGTCCGCGAACAGCCCCGGCAGCACCTTCGGCAGCTCGGCGATGTGCGGCACGTGCATGTCGGTGACGCGCTCGCGAACCCCGCGCTCGAGATCCTCGAGCTCGCGCGGTGACAGCACGCCGCGCAGCTCGTCCTCGGTCGACGTGGCGAGCCGCGCGCGGACCTCGTCGTCCGACTCCAGAGGATAGGCCTCGCGATGCTTCTCCGTGATCTGGAGGAACCGGGAGAAGTACTTGTCGCGCGGTGGGCGTCGGCGGATCGAGAGAAAATCGATCAGCTGGATGAACACCAGCGTCTCGCCGTGGCTCGCCTCGTGGACCGCCTCCGTCAGCTGGCGCAGGCCGTCGACGAAGCGATCATGACCGATCCGGAGCAACGGCCCCGACGGGATGTCGCGGATGCCCGTGGCCTCGACGACAAGCACGCCCGGCTTGCCCTCGGCGAACCGGCGGTACCACGCGATCACGTCGGGCGTGACGAGGCCATCCTCGGTGGCGCGCCACGGCACCATCGCGGGGATCCACGTTCGCGTCTTCGCGGTGCGCGGGCCGATCGCCTGCGGCTGGAACATCCGCGCGCCGGTGGCGTCCGCCGCCGACGGCCAGTGCGCGGCGGGCAGCTCGTGCTTGAGACGCTCGGGCGGCTGCCACATCGTCGCGATTCGTAGCATGCTGGGAGCGCAAGCGTGGAAGCGTTCGAGAACCATATCTCCTTGGCGACGGCCATCGCGGTAGGGCTCTTGATCGGGCTCGAGCGGGAGCAGACCAAGCTCGCGAACGCCGAGCACAGGGGCCACTCGATCGCGGGGATCCGGACGTATCCGATCTTCGCGCTGGTCGGAGGGCTCGCGACGCTGCTGGAGCCGGCGTCGATGTGGCTCCCGCTGGTGGCGTTGCTCGGCGTGTTCGCGCTGGTCGCGATCTCGTATGCCGCGGACGTCCGCCGGAGCAAGGACGGCGAGGATCATGGGGTCACCACCGAGATCTCGGTGATCGGCGTCTACTTGCTCGGTGCGCTCGCGTGCAGTCGCGGGGTGATCGAGCCGATGGCGGATCGGCTGACCCTGGTCGCCGGACTCGGCGTCGTGATCGCGTTCCTGCTGTCCTCGAAGGAGTACTTCCACTCGTTCGCGTCCAAGGTGTCGCGCGACGACTTCTACGCGACCGTGAAGTTCCTGATCCTCGCCGTGATCGCCCTCCCGATGCTCCCCGATCGCGACGTCGGTCCGCTCGGCGCGATCAACCCGCGCAACCTCGGCCTGATGGTGGTCACGATCTCGGGCCTGTCGTTCATCGGCTACGTCGCGATGCGGCTGTGGGGAGCGAAGCGCGGCTTGCTGCTGGGCGCGGCGCTCGGTGGGCTGGTGTCGTCGACGGCGGTGACGCTGTCGTTCGCCAATCGCACGAAGGCCGATCCGAAGCTCGCGCCGGTCGCGGCGGGCGCGATCGCCGTCGCGTGGACGATCATGCTCGGCCGCGTCGCGGTGCTGGTCGCCCTGATCGACGCCGAGCTGCTGAGGCTGCTCGCGTTTCCACTCGTCGCGATGATCGTCGCTGCGCTCGCCGGCCTCGCGCTGACGTTTCGCCGCAGCGCGGGTGAGGATCCCAAGACCGAGCTGACCAACCCGTTCGAGCTCGGCAGCGCGATCAAGGTGACGCTGATGTTCGCGCTCGTCCTCCTCATCACCAAGGGTGCGACGCACTACCTCGGGGATCGCGGGCTGTACCTGGCAGCCGCGCTCGGCGGGACGACGGATGTCGACGCCGTGACCCTGTCGACGGCAAAGCTCCACGGGCCGCAGGTCAGCGCCCTGGTCGCGACCACCGCGATCTACATCGGCATCGCCGTCAACACGATCGTCAAGACCGGGCTCGCCGCGGGCATCGGTGGGGCCCCCCTCGGCAAACGGATCGGGCTGGTCGGTGCGATGACCGTCGTTGCGGGCGGTGTGGCCCTGGCGGTCGCGGCCGGAATCGGTTGAACATCGCCGCATGCCCGATCTCGAAGTAGGAGATGCGATGCCCGATGTGACTCTCACTGGACCGAACGGTCCGGTGAAGCTGCGCGATCACATCGGCAAGCCGCTCGTCGTCTACTTCTATCCGGCCGACGATACCTATGGCTGCACGATCGAAGCGTGCGCGTTTCGCGACCAGTACGAGGACTTCACGGCTGCCGGCGCCGAGGTGATCGGCATCTCGCGCGACGACTCGACGTCGCACGATGCCTTCAAGACCAAGCATCGGCTGCCGTTCACGCTGCTCACCGATCCGCGCGGTGACGTCGCGAAAGCCTGGGGCGTGCGCGGCCTGTTCGGGGTCGGCGGTCGCGTCACGTGGATCTTCGATCAGAAGGGCATCGTGAAGCACAAGTTCGAATCGAAGATCCGGTTCGGCAAGCACGTCGACGAGGCGCTCGAGACCGTGAAGGGCCTCGCGCATCGCTGACGCCTGCTCGCGTCGAGCCGAGGATCAGTGGGTCTTGAACTTGTGCTTGCGACCAAGCAACCGATCCAGCCGATTCCGACCCAGCGTGCGCATCGCCCGCACCGCCGCATTCGTGAAGTTGAACGGCGCCAGGGTGATGAGCGCACCGCCCGAATCGCCGTAACCGGAACAGTGGTCGACAAAGAAGCGGACCTCGGGGCGAGGGCTCGTTCTCCAGTACTCCTTGGCCTCCTGGGTCTCGATCGCGGAGTAGTCCTCGAAATAGACGAAGGGATGCGGCGAATCGGCCTTGTGTAGTCCGAAGTAGTTGGCGAGGTAGACGGCGAGCCTCTCCTTCGCAGGATCTTGAGGCCCCTCGAAGTAGGGGTAGAGCTGCGTTCCGAACACATCACACACGAGCTTGTAGGTGACCGGGTGGATCAGCGTCGAGAACAGATACAGCTCGCGTTGCGGATACCGCAGTTTCCAGCGAAACCATTCGAGAAGGATGCACCGAAGCGCGAACTTGTTTCCGCGCTGCTTCGGGATCACCCCAATGCCGACCTTCTCGATGTAGATCTCGCGCTCCTCGTACTCCGTGCGAAAGTACTTGATGGTGGTGTAACCGAGGACCTCGTCACTCTCCGAACGTAGGACGTAGAGAATGGTCTCGAACGACTTGGTCTCGAGCCAGTAGCCTCGAGGGTCTCCAGCTGCGTTGAACACGGAGCCGTCCCAGCGAGCCAGATCTTCGACGACAGCTCGCTTCTCCCCGTCGGTCATCTTCGAAAAGCGATAGCGAGAGGTGTTCGTCTTCACGCTCACCGATGATACCGTTACCAGGCCACGCATGGGCGATCAGACCTAGGCCATGACGTGCCTCGCGGTATTCAGTTTCGGCGCGACAGTCGCTAAGGTGGTGTGGGCATACGCTCGTGCATTCACCCGAGGGAACAACATGCAGCTCGAAGCTCTCCAGCAACGAATCGTCAACTCGATCACGACCCATCCCCTGATCCAGGCGATCCCACGAAAGGAGCTAGAGCTCGCGCAGTACCGGACGTTCATGAAAGACGTCTACTCGTACGCGAAGCACAGCCCTCAGATCATCGCGCTGACGGCGGTCCGCTTGTTCGAGAAATCTCCCGACCTCGCACGTTACTGCGTCGGTCACGCAGCCGAGGAAGTCGGGCACGACAAGTGGGCCGCGTCAGATCTCCGTGATCTGGGAATGACCGACCAGGACATCAAGGACGTGCGTCCGTCATCGCCATGCCTTCGGCTGATCGGTCTCGAGTACTTCTATGCACAGCACCTGAACCCGATGGGGATGATCGGATGGATGTTCGTGCTGGAGTCGCTGGGTGGCAACGTCGGTAACTCGCTCGCCGCGTCGATCGACGAGGCGCTCGAGCTCAAGGGAAAAGGCACCTACTTCCTTGGTGGCCATGGTGAGGCCGACATCGAACACTCCAAGGATCTGTTCGAGGTGATCGCGGCGACGGTGAAGGAACCCTTGGACGTCGAGGCTTTCGAACGAATGGCCCTCGAGGGCGAGCAGCTCTATTGCTCGATGATGGATCACGCGTTCGCCACCGCCGCCTGAAGGTTTCAGTGACCACCGAAGACGCACTTCAGCTCGCTCTCCCGGTGCTGTTCTTCTCGATGCTCGCCATCGAGCTATCTCGGCCCGCGAACCAGTTCCCCGAAGTGCCTCGCTGGCACTGGATCGGCGTGGGCACGTACATCTACAGCATCGGCATGAACATCGGCATCCCGATGCTCCTCCCCGCGGAGTGGCTTAGAGCGCATCGGATCTTCGATCTCTCGACGCTAGGCATCCTCCCCAGCGTCGTGATCGCACACGTCGTGCTGTCGTTCTTCACGTTCGGGTGGCACTGGCTCACGCACAGGTCGACCTTGTTGTGGCGCGTGTTCCACCAGCTTCACCACGCACACCGTCGGATGAACGTCTACGTCGCCAACTGGGTTCATCCGCTGGACATGACGATGTATGGCGCGCTGTACTTGTTCGTGACGCTGTTCCTGTTGGGACTCGACCCCCTGGCTGCCACGATCGTCGGTGTGTACCTCTTGTTCAGCGGCTTCTTCCAGCACTGGAACGTGCGGACTCCCCACTGGCTCGGCTACTTCATCCAGCGTCCCGAATCGCACTACATCCACCACCAACGCCATCTCCACAAATACAACTACAGCGACTTCCCACTCTGGGACCTGGTCTTTGGAACCTTCAGGAACCCGCGATCCATCGAGCCAGATCTCGGGTTCGATCCTCCCGCAGACACGCGATACGCCGCGATGCTCGGATTCGTCGACGTCAACCCCGACGCGACGATGGGTGCGCCCTCGACTACGACCGCCGTGGGACCACGACCCAGCTGACGACTTGCGATCAAGCTGTAGGAATTGCTCGGTCAGAGGATGAGCGACACGCATCCGAATACAACCATGCCGCGAGCGTCTATTGAGGGAGGATCGATCACCGTGCCAAGCTTGCTCACCGTAATGAAGTCCACCATCTTGCTGTCGTTCGTCTACTCGAGCATGGCGTTCGCGGCTCCACCAAGCGGTCGCGAGGTGCTCGAGCGTCAGGAGGCTACCCGCAAGCTTCCCACCTTCGAGGCAAGCTCTTCGCTGTCGACGACGAAAGAGGGCGAGACCACCAAGGCCGTGAAGAAATTCCGGTGGTCGCGCAAGCTCGGTGACGACTCCGTCCATTACGTTTCGCTCGTCCGGTTCGATGAACCCGCGACCATTCGTGGTGAAGGGATCTTGATGCGCGAAGGAGCCAAGGAGAACGATGTCCGCCTCTACCTTCCGCGGTTCAAGAAGGTGCGTCGCGTCGAGGGTCAGTCGCAGAGCTCGAGCTTCTTCGGGTCGGCGTTCAGCTATGCGGATGTGGCGGTGCCGCATGCCGACGAGAACAACGCGAAGATCCTCAAGGCAGAGAAGTGCCCGGGCGCCGAGCTCATGTGCTGGGTGATGGAGACCACCCCCGCAAACGATTCGGTCCGCGATCGCTATGGCTACTCACGCACCGTTCAATGGGTCCGACAGGACAACTGGGTCACGGTCTCCGGCGAGTTCTACGACAAGAAGGGCGTGCTCTGGAAACGACTCACTGCCTCCGACGTGACAGAGATCGATACGAAGCAGCACAAGTGGCTCGCTCTCACGCTCAAGATGGACGACATCCCCGCGAAGAAGACCAGCATCGTCAAGTTGAGCAACGTGAAGGCCAACCACAAGCTCGAGAACACGCTGTTCACGGAGCAGAGCCTCAGTAACGAGTAACGATGTGGGCCTGGGCCACGATCGCGGTCATCATTCTGTGTTCCGCGAGGCCTGCAGAGGCGGAGAAGCGCGTCATCTTGCTCCCGGTGGAGGGGCGTGGCGGGGTGATCGTCAAAGACGCGATCGACGAGGTCATCCAGCGAACCGCGACCGTGATCTCCAGCGCGGCATTCCAACGCGCCCGACAGGCCGCGAACATCAACGAGCTCTCCGATGGAGGGTACGGCACCATCGCGTTGGCGTTGGGTGCGGAGGCGATCGTGATGGGGACGTGGCACAGCGTCCGGACCACGTGGATCCTGCGGCTCTACGTGCGAAACGGAACGACAGGGGAGATCGCTGCGGAGCTGGCGATCACGTTGCCAGGACCAATGATGGACGCGCGGGCCAAGAACGCGATCGCAGCCAAACTACTACCGACGCTCAAGCTGCTCGATGCCGATAGCAAGCGGTTGGTCGTGGTCGGGTTGCGGCCCCTCGGCGCCGACGGCACCGCAGATCTCACGAGGCTCGCGGAGGCGCAGCAGCTCCGCGAGTCAGCCGAGGCGGCGTTGCGAGAGACCCTCGGACCGTTGGTCTCCGGTCACACGGAGATCTCCCAGGTGCTCGGCCCGCGTTACCTCGTCCGCTGGTTCGACTGCGCAGGCGAGCTCGGCTGTGTCGTGCGCGCGTTGGCGCAGCTCCGCAAGGCGGGGGTCGACACAGCTGTCACCGGGGAGTACGTGCGAGAGGGCGATACCTACAAGGTTCGGTGGATCGTGTTCTCGATCGTCACCGGTAAGGTGATCGGCGAGGTCGCGACCAAGGTCCCGGTATCCAGCGCTAAGGAGCCCGCGAGTTGGCGAACCGGTGCGACGAGCATCATCGCGAGTGCGCGCCTCCAGAAACCCACCGCATCGTGCAAGAACGACGGGCAACCCTGCACCGCCGAGCCGGAAGGCCAGACCGTCGGGACGACGGATGGGACATCGGATCCTGCCAAGGAGACGCCCGATGGGAGTACGCCGTCGACCGAGCCAACCGTCTCGAGCGGGTCAGATCCGGCCATTGCGGAGTCGACCGAGGAGGCGGGCGGTATTGGCGCGATCAGCGGCAAGACCTTCGCGTATGCGCGCGCGCCTCTGGATGGCAACCCGTTTCAGCAGGTCTCGGCGTCGCTCTGGATGTCGGCACGCCCGAGGTTCACCGATCGCACCACCGCACAGATCGAGATCACGCTAGATCGCCTCGAGGTTGCGGCCACCGAGCAACCCGACATCCGCTTCACGCTCCGCGAGGCGTTCGTGTCGATGAAGCAGGGAGGTTGGTTGCTCCGGGTTGGACAGCAGATCATTCCGTGGGGGAGCAGCGACGGGGTGAACCCGATCGACTTTCTCTCGGCGCGCGATTACCGCATGTTCTTTGCGGACGACGAGCAGACCCGGATCGGGGCATGGAGTGCCATGGCCTCGCGTGCGACGACCAAGACCGAGACCACGCTGATCGTCACGCCGACCCATCCGGTCACCAGGCTGCTCATTCCGGCGGCGGTGATCCCGGCCGGTGTCACGATCGCCGACCCGACGCAGACCCCGGTCGAGCTGAGAAACGTCGAGGTTGCCGGGAAGCTCAAGTACTCGGGCGCTGGCTGGGACATCGCGATCGTAGGGTTCCGCGGCTTCAACCACACCCCGGAGCTCCAGCTGGTCAGCGTCGACGCCGGCAATGTGGTGGTCGGCCAGATCAATCGGCGGATCAACGCGGGCGGACTCGATGGTTCGGTCGTGTTCGGCAAGACCATCTTTCGCCTGGAGACCACCTACATCCGGACGCCGAATCGAGGCGACGATCCCACCACACTCCCCTCGCATGTCTATGGCGTGGTCGGGCTCGAGCGTCCTTTCGGAGACCACGTACGGGCACAGATCCAGGGAGTGCTCCGATGGTTTCCTGAATGGACATCTCCTGCGTCCGCGACGAGCCCTGATCCCGAGCTGGCCGCGATCGTTCCTGCGCTCGCGGGCGCGAACGCCCTGCTTCAAGACTATCAAGACCAAACTAGAGGCGCTGCGACGTTTCGGCTCGCCTACGGCGGCAACGGCGAGAAGTTCGAAGCCGAGGTGTTCTCGGTTCTCAACTTCGTCGGGCTGGACTATCTCGTTCGTCCGGTGCTCGGGTGGAATCCGACCGACGCGGTGAAGCTCCAAGTGGGACTCGAGGGCTACTACGGCTCACGACTCCGACCGCTCGGGTCGCTGTACGGCTTTGGTGGGGTGTTCACGCAGGCCATGTTTGCTTTCTGAGTGCGGCTTGCTCGATCGCCGACGAGATCTCCTCTATCGTGATGTGTCATGGCTCTGCTTCAGACCGAGCGAATTACGAAGGTTTACGGGCGGGGCCCGCAGGCAGTCGAGGTCCTGAAAGGGATCGACGTCACGGTCGAGAGGGGGGAGTTCGTCGCGATCGTCGGTCCGAGCGGATCCGGCAAGTCGACCTTCATGCAGCTCGTTGGAGGGCTGGATCGGCCAACCTCCGGAAGTGTTCGCCTTGACGGGCAAGCGATCGAGAGCTTCTCCGACGGCAAGCTCTCCATGTTCCGCCGGCAGAAGCTTGGCTTCATCTTCCAGTTCTTTCACCTGCTCCCCACGCTCAACGCGACGGAGAACGTCTGCCTCCCGATGCTGCTCGATGGCGCGCCGTACTCGAAGGTCGCGCCCGTCGCCGCCAAGCTGCTCGAGCGCGTTGGGCTTGGCCACCGCACGAGCCACCGGCCCGATCAACTCTCGGGTGGTGAGATGCAGCGTGTCGCGATCGCGCGCGCGCTTGTCTCGGAGCCTACCCTGGTCCTCGCAGACGAACCCACCGGGAACCTCGACAGCAAGACGGGCAAGCTCGTCTTGGAGATGTTCCGCGAGATGGTGAAGGAGCGCAATCAGACGGTCATCATGGTGACCCACGATCCTCGCGCCGCTGCGATGGCCGACCGAGTGATCGGGTTGCGTGATGGGCTCGTCGAAATGGACGCTGCCGGATGATCAGAAACCTCTTGCGGTTCGCGGGCTGGCGACACGTCCGTCGCAAGCCCGGACGATTCTTTCTGACCGTGTTTGGCATCTCGCTCGGCGTCGCCTTGTTCGTATCGACAAGTGCGATCAACACCTCGACGCTCGCGTTCTTCAAACAGAACGTCGACTCCCTGATCGGAAAGGCGAGCTTCTCCATCCTCGGGACCGAGGTCGGATTTGCGGAGGATCTCGTCGAGGAGATCCGCAAGGTGCCCGGGGTCAAGAGTGCCGTGCCGATGATCGAAAACCGGACGCGGCAGGTCAACGGCAAGACCCTCGTCGTGTTCGGGCTCGATCTGCTGCAGGAGTCCGCGGTTCGTTCGTACCAGACCGAGTCGCAACACCGAGAGGAAGTGGTCGACGATCCACTCGTGTTCCTCAACCAAGAGGACTCGATCATCGTCACCAAGAGCCTCGCAGCTCAGCACCGTCTCGCGCTCGAATCCCCGATCGAGCTGATCACAGCCGTCGGAAAGAAGCGGTTCACCGTCCGTGGGTTGCTCGAGCCGCAGGGCCTGGCACGCGCCTACGGCGGCGACATCGCGATCATGGACATCGATGGCGCGCGGGTGATGTTCGGGAAGGAGGGGAAAGTGGACCGCGTCGACATCGTCCCTGAGGATGGGGTCGACCGAGACGCGCTGGCGAAGCGTTTGGAAACCGCCGTCGCGAGCCACGGGCTTCGGGTGGAACGAACCGAGGACCAAGCAGCTGCATTGTCTCGCTTGGTCGAGGGTTATCAGACCGTGCTGTCGTTCTTCAGCCTGCTAGCGCTGATCGTGGGCATGTTTTTGGTCGCGAACACGATCGCCGTCGCGGTCGCCGAACGCCGCCGCGAGATCGCGGTGCTTCGTGCACTCGGTGCATCGAAGCGCGGCATCCTCTTCATGTTCATCCTCGAGACGGCGTGGATGGGTGTGGTGGGCGGCTTGATCGGGGTGGCCCTCGGGCGTGTCCTCGCCAAGGCCTTGATTGGCGAAGTCTCGGCGGGGATGAGCAACCAGTTCCTCACGCCGATCGACGTCTCGGAGATCGAGTTCTCGAGCGATCAAGCGATCGCCGGCGTGGTCGCCGGGATCGTCGCCGCAGTGCTCGCTGCCATCTGGCCCGCGTGGAAGGCCGCGGGCGTCCAAGGGACGGAGGCGTTTGGTGCGGGTCCGGCGAGCCTGGGCCCGACATCACAGCGCACGCGGCGCACGACCATCGTGCAGATCAGCGGCAGCATCATGCTCGCAGCGTTCGGCATCATCGCGCTGTCGGGCGTCACCCACCCCGTCGTGGCCACGCTCAACCCGGTCCTCGGGGTGCTCGGTGCCATCCTGGTTGCTCCATTGTTGGTCGCTGGGGCGCTTCGCTGCCTCGACTTCATCGTCTCCCCGCACGGTCCACTACGCTCGATGTACGTCCTCCGGCTCTGCGTCCAGAACCTGCGGCGAGATCCAACCCGTACCGGCTCCAACGTCCTCAGCTTGATGATCGGGTTGATCCTCGTGACCAACTTGACCGTCATCCAGTACAGCCTGCGGCGAAGCATCGGCGATCACAACGAACAAGCGCTGCGCTCGGATCTTTGGGTCAGCTCGATCGGTCGGATCCTGATGAACGATGTCCAGCCGCTCGCCGAGACGGTCGGCGCCGAGATCGATCGTGTCCCGGGGGTGGATGTCGTCGACGGGCAAGGGGCACGAGGGTTTCGCGTCGTCCACAACATCTACGAAGGCGAGCAGATCACGGTCGAGTCGGTCGATCGACAGCACCCACGGGTGGGCAACGCGATGTTCGACGTGATCGATCGACCCGTCGACGATGCGGTCCGCGAGATGTTCGAAGCAGGCAGCCAGCACAAGACCCTCGTCTCGCAAAACTTCGCAGTGCATTTCCACAAGACCACGGGCGACAGCTTCGAGCTCCGCACGCCGACCGGGCTCCAGCAGTTCAAGATCGTTGGGGTGGTCTCTGACTACGAGAGTCCGATCGGGACCATGTACCTCTCGCGCCAGGTCTACAAGCGGATCTGGAACGACTCACTTGTCACCTCGTTTGCGGTGGTCGTGCGTCCCGAGTTTTCGGTCGATCAGGTGCGTAGCGACATCGAAACGCGCCTGACGCGACTCGGCGTGGTCGCAACGAACAGCGCCGAGCTCCGCACACAGCTCGACCAGATCATGGACGAGAACTTCGCCTACGCGAATGTCACCGAGCTCGGGGCGCTCGGTGTCGGTCTGAGCGCCCTGCTCGGGACCCTGTTGATGAGCCTGCTTGCTCGAATGCGCGAGCTCGGGATGCTCCGCGCGATCGGGTTGTCCCGCTGGCAGCTCGTCCGGATGATCCTCGGCGAAGCGATCTTGTTGGGCTTGCTGGGTGGGATCGTCGCCTCGGCACTCGGTGTCTACCTCTCGAAGCTCTGGGTGGTCTCTAGCCTCGCCGAGTCGCTCGGCTGGTTCGTTCGAGTCCACATCCCCTGGCTGTCCGTCCTATCGACGGTCGGAGCCGGGATGGCCGTGGGTGTCATCGTCGGACTGATCTGTGCGCGCCGAGTTGCGAAGCTCGAAATCCGAGAAGCGCTCGAAGCCGCGTAGTCACCGGCCGGCGAGGCGATCGTGATCTCTACTGGGCCTTGAGCGCGGAGACGACCTTCTCGACCGCGTCCTTCGCATCCCCGAACAGCATCCTGGTGTTCGGCTTGTAGAACAGCGGGTTGTCGATGCCGGCATAGCCCGCCGCGCGCCCGCGCTTGTTGACGATCACGAGCTTGCTCTTCCACACCTGGAGCACCGGCATGCCGGCGATCGGCGAGCTCGGATCGTCCTCGGCGGCGGGGTTCACGATGTCGTTCGCACCGATCACCATCACGACATCCGTGCTCGGGAGATCGCCGTTGATCTCGTCCATCTCGAGGACGATGTCGTACGGCACGTTCGCCTCCGCGAGCAGCACGTTCATGTGACCGGGGAGCCGGCCGGCGACGGGATGGATCGCGAACCGCACGGTGGTGCCGCGCTTGCGAAGCACCTCTGTGAGCTCGCGCACCGCGTGCTGTGCACGACCGACGGCCATGCCGTAGCCCGGGACGATCACGACGCTCTTGGCTTCCACGAGCTTCTCGGCGAGCCCCGCCGCGTCGATGTCCTGGACCTCACCCTGCGGTTGCGCCGGACCACCCGCCGACTTGGGCGGTGCCGCGCCGAAGCCACCGAAGATCACGTTCCAGATCGAGCGATTCATCGCCTTGCACATGATGTACGACAGGATCGCGCCGCTCGAACCGACGAGCGCACCGACGATGATCAGCAGATCGTTGCCGAGCATGAAGCCGGCTGCCGACGCGGTCCAACCCGAGTAGCTGTTGAGCATCGACACCACGACGGGCATGTCGGCACCGCCGATCGCCGCGACGAGATGGACGCCGAGGATGCACGCGATGCCGGTGCCGACCTGGAGCGCGATCTGGTTGCCACTGCTGCTGTAGACGTACGCGCAGCCGAGCGAGCTCGCGAGCAGCAGCAGGTTGAGCAGGTGACGCGCCGGCAGCAGCAGCGGCTTGCCACTGACGGAGCCACGCAGCTTGAGGAACGCGAGCACCGAGCCCGTGGTCGTGATCGCGCCGATCCAGACGTCGATGTAGATCTCGACGCGGTGCGGGAGACTCGGCAACGCCTTGACGTCGAGCGCGTAGCCGACGAGCACGGCGGCGAGCCCGACGAAGCTGTGGAGCAGCGCGACGAGCTCGGGCATGCCGGTCATCGCGACACGCGCCGCCATCAGCCCGCCGATCAACGCACCGCCACCGATCGCGGCGATCAGGAGGTAGTGGAAGCCGCCGCGCGTGCCTGCTTCAACCCCGTGCTCGACGAGCTTGGCGTCGGGGTTGTTGGCGAGCGTGGCGGCGATCGCGATCGCCATGCCGATGATGCCGTACAGGTTGCCGCGCCGTGCGGTCACCTGGCTCGACAGCCCGCGCAAGCTGAGGATGAACAGGACCGCCGCGATCAGGTAGGCCGCGGTGATCAGGACGTCGGAGTTGTAGAGGTCCATCTTCGCGCTACTTCCGGAACATCGCGAGCATGCGCCGGGTGACGAGGAAGCCACCGGCGATGTTGATGGTGGCAAAGAACGTGGCGACGATCGCGATGACCATGGCGTTGGGTAAGCCGCCATGGCCACGCGCGTTGAGCAGTCCGCCAACGACGATGATGCCGGAGATCGCGTTGGTCACCGACATCAGCGGCGTGTGGAGCGCCGGAGCGACGTTCCACACGACCTGGAAGCCGACGAAGATCGCCATCACGAACACCGTGAGGTGCTGGAGCAGCGCGACCGTCTCGGGGCCCGCGAGCGCATCGGCGCGACCGAGGCGAAGCCCCAGGAACACGACCGCCGCGATCACGCCGATCACGCTCATCGCGATGCCGACCGCCCGCGACGGCGGTTGCGGTGCGGCACCGTGACCGTGTGACTTCTTGGGAGCCGAAGGTTTCGCGGCGGCGGGTGGTGGCGCAGCGACAGGCTTGGGCGGCTCGGCCTTCTTCATCGGCGGCGCGGGCCACTTCTTGTCGCCGTTCTCGAGGACGAGCGCGGGACGAACCGCGTCGTTCTCGTGATCGATCTTGAAGTCCTTGGCCCCGCCCATCTCGTCGAGGAGGTGCCAGAGGTTCGTGCCGTACAGATCGCTCGCGACCTTCGGGAGCCGGCCTGCGAGATCCGTATACCCGACGATGGTGACGCCCTTGTGCTCGTAGACTTCGCCGGGCTTGGTCAGCTCGCAGTTGCCGCCCTTCTCGGCGGCGAGATCGACGATCACCGAGCCGGGCTTCATCAGCTCGACCATGTCGGCGAACCACAGCTTCGGTGCCGGCTTGCCGGGGATCAACGCCGTGGTGATGACGATGTCGACGTCCTTGGCCTGGTCGCGGAACAGCGCGTACTCGGCCTCGAGGAACTCCTTCGACATCTCCTTCGCGTAGCCGCCCTGCCCTTCGCCGGATTCCTGGATCCGCACGGTGAGGAACTCGCCGCCGAGCGACTGGATCTGCTCCTCGACGGACGGCCGCACATCGAACGCGCGCACGATCGCGCCGAGGCTCTTCGCGGCCCCGAGTGCGGCGAGCCCCGCGACGCCGGCGCCGATGATCAGCACCTTCGCGGGGGCGACCTTGCCGGCCGCGGTGATCTGACCGGTGAAGAAGCTGCCGAACCGGATCGCCGCTTCGATCACCGAGCGATAGCCGGCGATGTTCGCCATCGACGACAGCGCGTCCATCTTCTGCGCGCGACTGATGCGCGGCACCTGATCCATCGCGAGGACGGTGACCTTGCGGGCTGCGAGTGCGTCGACGAGCTCCGGGTGCTCGGCGGGGAACAGGTACGAGATCAGCGTCGCCCCTTCACGCAGCTGCGCCGGCTCCTCGAGCGTGGGAGGCCGCAGCTTGAGGACGATGTCCGCATGCCACGCGACCGCGCGATCGACGATCGAGGCACCGGCGGTCTCGTACAGCGAGTCGGGGTAGCTCGCGGAAGTCCCGGCACCACGCTCGACCACGACCTCCCAGCCGGCCTTGATCCACTTCGCCACCGTGCTGGGCGAAGCCGCCACCCGGCGTTCTTCGGGGCGTGTCTCCGTGACGATGCCCAACTTCATGTTCGCGCGAACATTGCCAAAACCGCCGGGGATACGAAAGCCCATGGGGGAGGAATCGCCTAGCATCCGAGGCGTGCTGACAAGGGTCATCGACCGCACCGGCTTCGTCTGGGCAGAGCTCGTGTGGGCGGGGAAATCGCTGACCTCGTTACGCGTGCCGGGTGCCGTGATCCGCGGCGAGCGGATCGCCCATCCGCTGCTCGGAGCCGCGCACGTGATCGAGACCGACGATGGGCTCGAGCTCACCCATCTGTCGGCGATCGACTGGGCGCACCCGACGGAGATCCCCGCGATCGCGGAGCCCGGGCAGCTGACGCCCGGGTCGGGTGGCGCGATCATGAACGTGCTCGCACAGCTCGCGCACGACGCCGAGATCAAGGCGCTGCGCTACGCCGGTCCGTATCCGACGAGTGCGCTGTGGAAGACACTCGCGCGCTCGTTCGACGTCTACGGCACCGAGGAGGCGTTCACCGGTGATCTCGTGCGGAGAATGGCGACGCTCGCCCGCGATCCGATCGCGATCGACTTCCTGCCGTCCCCCCACGAACGGCTCGCGATCGCCGGCGGTCACGTCGAGCTGCGCGAGGGGATCCGGCGCGTCACGCTCGACGGCATCACCTACGAGCCCGGTGGCTCACCGGCGCGGCTCGTCGAGCATCGCTGCGAGCTGTGGTTCGGCGACACGCGCTACGCCGTGGTCGCGAAGCTCGCGCCCGATGGCTCGCTGCGCGAACGCTTTCCCCTGGTGCCGTGCGACGCCGACGTGCTCGGCAAGGCGTTTCCCGCGCCCCTCGCGCTCGCGCTCGGAGAGCTGATCGCCGAGCTGGTCCCCGCGCCGCTCGCGTCACGCGTTGCGAGCTGGCTCGCCGTTCATCCGATCACCTGGGCAGACTGCGGTGCCCGTGCGGCGCGCCTGCGCGACGCCACCGTCGAAGTGCACGCCGCGCTCTGGCAGTCCGTCGCTCCACACGGGCTCGGACGGCTCGCCCTCGCTCTCGCTGAAGCGCTCGCCCCCGTGATCAACGCCGCGCTCGTGGCCGAGCTAGCGCGTGCTACAACGCCTCGATGAAGCGCGCCGTCCTCGCCGTGTTGCTAGCTGCGGGGCCCGCGTTCGCCGAGCGCCAGATCGTCGACAACAACACGTCGGTCACCGTCGATTGCAAGAAGGACAGCGAGGTCACGCTGGTCGGCAACAACCTCACGGTCACGCTGCTCGGTAGCTGTACGCGCGTCCATGTCACGGGGAACAGAGAGAAGGTCACCGGCTCGGCGACCACGTTCTTCGTCGGTGGCAACCACAACACGATCACCGCCGAGACCACCGACGACATCACCGTCGCCGGCAGTCACAACACGGTGACGTGGAAGAAGTCCGGCAAGGGCTCGCCGAAAATCGCGAACCCCGGCAAGGACAACAAGGTCACCCAAGCTCCGTAGGCTGAGCTCGCGAGCCGCATCCGTACAGGCGAGCCCGTAGCGCGCAGCGCTGCTACTGGCTCCACGTGCCACCACCCGACGCCGCGAACACGTCGAAGTCGAGCTCGAAGCTCCACTTGCCGCGCTTGGTGGGTTGATCGAGCGCGACGCGCAGCATCTCGAGGTACGCGATGCGCGACACCTCGTACGCACCGAACCGCTCGAGGTGATCGGTGTGGACCTGACAATCGATCAGGTTGATCCCCCACGAACCGAGCTGCCGCACGCACGCGACGAACGCGACCTTCGACGCATCCGGCGCGCGCGCGAACATCGACTCGCCGAAGAACGCATGACCGAGCGACACGCCATACAGCCCACCGACCAGCGTGCCGTCCTGCCACGCCTCGATCGAGTGCGCGAAGCCGAGCTCGTGCAGCTTGGTGTACGCGTCGACCATCTCGGGGATCAACCACGTCCCGCTCTGCCCGGGACGCGGCGCACTCGAACAGCCCTCGAGCACCTTCAGAAACGCCGTATCCATCCTGAGCTCGTACGGCGCGCGCCGGATCACCTTCTTCAGGCTCTTCTGCACCTGCAGATCGGGCGCGGTCATCACCATCCTCGGATCCGGCGAGTGCCACAGGATCGGCAGGTTCTCCGCGTACCAAGGAAAGATGCCCTGCGTGTACCCGAGCAGTAGCCGCTCGGGACGCAGGTCTCCCCCCAACGCCAAAAGTCCATCTTCAGCGAGATGGACCGGCGGAAACACGAGTCGATCATCGAGCCGGAAGACCGGCATGCGATCGGAGCGTAGCGCGATTTGTGGCGAACTTGCGAGCCGGGTGATCGCCCGGCGAGCGTGCGAGCTGGGTGATCAACGGCGACGGCGGCGGATCACCAGCGCAGGAAGCGCGAGCGCCAACCACCCGAGCGACGACCCACCCGTGCTGCAGCCACCGCTCAGCGCACCGGGATCCGTCGAGCCCTCCGTCGGCTCGACCTCGTCGTCGTGCTCGTCCGACGAATCACCGCTCGTGTCCTGGTCGCCGTTCGGCGTCACCGTCATCGCGAGGTGAATCGATCCGAGGGCGGTCGCGCCATCCATCAACACGAGGTCCACCGCCACTGCCGACTCCTCGTCGACCATGGGTGCGAGCACCGGAATCTGCACCACGCCCTGCGCGTTCGCGCCGATGCTGCCCGCACCCACGCTATCGAGCGTGCCGACCTCGGTCGGCGACGTCCACTGCGTCGCATCATAGAGCTCGCTGTCGACCCCATCGACCACGGTCAGCTTCGTCGAGCCCGACCAATCGGTCCCCGACGAGTTCTTCAGCGTCACCGAGTACATCGCGCGCGCGCCCGGCGCGAGCTTGTCCGGACCGTCGATCATCACGACGTCGAGCTGCTGCTGACCCGCCGCCTGCGTGCCACACGATGCACCGACCGCGAAGCCCGTCGCCGGCGCTTGCTTGAGCCGCGCTTCCGTCTGCGGACCATACGACCCGTCCTCCGAGATCTGATCACCCGGGTTGTTGCGGTTCCACAGCCGCTGGAACGCCTTGACGTCCTTGCCGCGAATGTCCGGCGAGCTCAGATGCTCGAAGTGGACCGGATCGCCGGGGATGTTGTGCGACCAGCCCTTGCTGCTCATCGCCGCTATCACCGAGGAGTAGTTCGCGAGGTCCACCGCGCGACCGCTCTGGTGGTTCGAGCGCCCCGGCGTCGCCGCCACCGAGATGCCGCAGCGACCGAGCTGCGACCAGCGATACAGCAGGTACTGCTGCGCGACGGTGCGGAACCCACTGTTGACCTGCACGGTCTTGGTCTGCGTCACCCGCAGCAGATCGGTCTTCGCGGTCTCGTGCATGTACGGCAGCACCGCGTTGCTCGAGAACACCAGGTTCCCGCCGGGCTGCAGCGCGACGAGGCTGCCCGGGCTCATGCACCCGACCTCCTCCGCGATCTGCTTCGACAGGCCGAGCACGACCGACGTCGAGCATGCCGACGTCGTGTAGGACGACACCGACACCTCGGAGCTGACCTCACTCGTGTCTACTTCCACCGAGCATCCGACTAGTTGCGCTGCAACCGCAGAATGCAAACAAGCTGCGGCAACAAGCGATGGAACCTTGCGACTGCGCGTGGTGGTGAGCGAGCTCTTCATGTCGAGTCGCGACATAGGCAAGGTCCAGGCCGAACCTGCATCCTGAAATCGGTGCGCGGCTTGTGCACCGCGATGCACGTCGACGATGTGCGCGTGCGCAGACAAGGATCGCCGATGCTCGAACCGACGCGCGACGCGTCATCACCCCGGAGAAACCTCTCCCACGAACCATGGGAATCGACTCCCAGTGGGACCGCGACCGTCGAGCAAGTTCGACAGCTGTCCGTCGCTGACCGCATCGACGAGCGCTGACAACTGGATCGTCGCCTCTGTCAGAAGGTCAGGGCTTCGCCTTCTTCTTCGTCATCCCGCCGTACGCGAGGTCGACGTTGACGAGCTCGAACGCCGTCGACGTTCCACCCGCGAGGATGAAGGCGTGGATCGCGTCGGGCGTCTCGACGATCGTGCAGCCACCCGCGGTCGGCAGCTTCGCGAGCAGCTTGAGCTTGTCGTTCGCGGCACCGACGACGCAGAGCTTGTTCGACGAGCTGGAGGACGCCAGGATGCTGCCCCCGCGCAGCGGCTTCAGCCACGTCCCGCCGGCGGCCACGCTCGCGAGCTCCTCGCCGGTATCGAGCCGCACCCAGTGCAGCTTCTTGTCGGTGAGCACGAAGGCGCGGTCGCGAACCTGCACGAGGCCGGTGATCGAGCCCTGCGGGGAGGTCCACACCTTGCGGCACTCGCCGGTCGCGAGCGTCACGTCGTAGAGCGCATCCAGGCCCGGCGCGACCGGCTTCGCTCCGACCAGCGCACGCTTGCCGTCTTCGCTGACCGTGAACGTGCGGACATCGTAGATCGCCGGCAGCGCGACGACCTTCCGCTGATCTCCATCGACATACGAGAGCGGGAACTTGCGACCGCCCTCCCCGTTCGCCGCCACGACGATCCGGCCGGAGCGCCCGACGACGATCGCCTCGTGCTCTCCGAACACCACGCTGGTCTTCGGTGGGATCGGCGCGGGATACGGCACGTCGGTCGTCAGCGGCACCAAGGCGATCTCGGCGGTGTCGAGGGCACCGGCCGCGATCCGGGCACCCTCGGCGCGAACGGCCTCGCGGATCAGCTCCTTGCGCCTCGATTCGAACGCCGCATCGGCCTCCCAGCCATGAGCGGGTGCATCGAGCAGCCCGGGCGTGGTGGGGCCGATCGAGTTCGAGTAGCGAACCTGGGCGAGCGGTGCGATCGCGTGCATCGCGTGGAACAACTCCGCCATGCGCGCGAAGAACGTCTCGCCCGCACGCCACCGCTCGGCGACGGTGAACGATACCCAGCGGTCGACCCACGTCCATGTGGAGCCCGTCATCACCGGCCCCCGCGCGAGCAGCGTTTCGAACATCGTCGCGATCTCGAGGCGCTGTGCTTCGCTCGGTGAATCCGCGAAGTAGACGGTGTAGCGGTGACCGTTGTTACCGCCCTCGGTCCAATCCGACGGAGAGCGACCATGGAACACGAAGGCGTCGCTCATGGACAGGACAGTGCCACGACCGCATGCCGGCGCGCCCTCGCTCGGCGGGAATCACTTGTTTCGTGAGGCGCCGCCCTGCCTTTTGGGTCATCGCCGAGGTTGGGATGCATGGACTTCCCCCCAGACGGCTCGCGCGCCAGCGAATCAGGCGTAACCAGCGGCTGCGTCGCAACACCGCGCCCTTTGTCGGGATCCCTGATGGCCCGCACGTTGTGATGCCATCCGGTTCGTGGTTGCATCTCACTAACGCATGTCCTGGTTCGGTCGTTATGTTCGATCGTCCATCGGTGCCAAGCACGTGATGGCGGTGACCGGCCTGCTCCTGCTGTTGTTCGCGATCGTCCACATGATCGGGCACCTGCAGATGTTTGGCGGGCGCGATGTCTACAACCGGTACGCGCACTTTCTGCAGAGTCTGTGGGAGGTGAAATGGCCCATTCGGGTAGGTCTCCTCGGGCTGCTCGCCGTCCACATGATCGTCGCGATCGGCCTGGTCTCGAAGAACCGCGCCGCCCGCCCGGTCGCCTACGCGATGTACAAGCCCGTCGTCTCCTCCGTCGCGGGCCGCGCGATGGCGCTGACCGGTCTCGCGGTGTTCGCGTTCCTCGCGTTTCACATCCTCCACTTCACGGTGAAGACGGTGCAGCCGTACGGCGTGATCGACGCGGAGGGCCGGTTCGATGCCTACGGCATGTTCGTCGCGGGGTTCTCGCAGCTCTGGGTCTACGCGATCTACGCAGCCGGGATGGTCGTGCTCGCGCTGCACCTCGGTCACGGCGCCGCGAGCTGGCTGCAGTCGCTCGGCTTTCGCCACCCGAAGTATCCGTACGACAAGCTCGGCCTGCCGATCGCCGCGTTCCTGTTCGTCGGGTACATGGTTCCTCCCACGGCAGTTCTCCTCGGAGGGATTCGATGATCTCGCTAGATGGACAGGTCCCCGCGGGACCGATCGAACAGAAGTGGGCGAAGGCGAAGTTCGAGATGCGCCTCGTCAACCCGGCGAACAAGCGCAAGTACAAGGTGATCGTCGTCGGCTCCGGGCTCGCCGGGGGTGCTGCTGCCGCCACCCTCGCCGAGCTCGGCTACGACGTCGCTTGTTTCTGCTTCCAGGATTCCCCGCGCCGCGCCCACTCGATCGCTGCGCAGGGCGGCATCAACGCCGCGAAGAACTACCAGAACGACGGCGACTCGATCCACCGCCTGTTCTACGACACCGTCAAGGGCGGCGACTTCCGCGCGCGCGAGGCCAACGTGCATCGCCTCGCCGAAGTCTCGGTCGACATCATCGATCAATGCGCCGCGATGGGCGTGCCGTTCGCCCGCGAGTACGGCGGCACCCTCGCGAACCGCTCGTTCGGCGGTGCGCAGGTGTCGCGCACGTTCTACGCGCGTGGCCAGACCGGACAGCAGCTGCTGCTCGGGGTGTATTCGGCCCTCGAGCGGCAGATCGGCACCGGCAAGGTGAAGATGTTCCCGCGCACCGAGATGCTCGATCTCGTCGTCGAGAACGGCCGCGCGGTCGGCATCGTCACCCGCGATCTGGTGACCGGCGAGATCCGCTCGCACAGCGCGCACGCCGTGGTCCTCGCCACCGGCGGCTACGGCAACGTGTTCTATCTGTCGACCAACGCGAAGGGCTGCAACGTCACCGCGACCTACCGCGCGTACAAGAAAGGCGCGGGCTTCGGCAACCCGTGCTTCACGCAGATCCACCCGACCTGCATCCCGGTCGCCGGCGACTACCAGTCGAAGCTGACGCTGATGTCCGAGTCGCTGCGCAACGACGGTCGCGTCTGGGTGCCGAAGAATACCGGCGACGTCGGCAAGAACCCGGCGGACATCGCCGACGACGCACGCGACTACTTCCTCGAGCGCAAGTACCCGAGCTTCGGCAACCTGTCCCCGCGCGACATCGCGAGCCGCGCCGCGAAGGAGCAGTGCGATGACGGCCGTGGCGTCGGGCCCGCCCTCGCCGGTGGGGGCGGACAACGTCGCGGCGTGTATCTCGATTTCCGCGACGCCATCTCGCGCGACGGCGAAGACACGATCCGCGAGAAGTACGGGAACCTGTTCGAGATGTACGAGCGGATCACCGGCGAGAACCCGTATCGCGTGCCGATGCGGATCTATCCCGCGGTGCACTACACGATGGGCGGCCTCTGGGTCGACTACCACCTACAAACGAGCATCCCCGGCCTGTTCTGCCTCGGCGAAGCGAACTTCTCCGACCACGGCGCGAACCGCCTCGGTGCGAGCGCGCTGATGCAGGGGCTCGCCGACGGTTACTTCATCATCCCGTACACGCTCGGCCATTACCTCGCCGGCATCAACGCGACCAAGGATCTCACTCCGACGACCGGCGCCGCCTTCCGCGATGCCGAGGCCACGGTGAAGGGTCGAATCGACAAGCTGATCGACATCCGTGGCACGCGCAGCGTCGACGCGTTCCACAAGGAGCTCGGCCAGATCATGTGGGAAGGCTGCGGGATGGCGCGCAGCAAGGAATCGCTGACCCATGCCCTCGAGGCGATCCCGAAGCTGCGCGACGAGTTCTGGCGCGACGTCACCGTGCTCGGCTCGCGCGACTCGTTCAACCAGTCGCTCGAGAAGGCGAACCGCGTCGCCGATCTGCTCGAGTTCGGCGAGCTGATGTGCCGCGATGCGCTGCTCCGCGAGGAGTCCTGCGGCGGTCACTTCCGCACCGAGCATCAGACCGCCGACGGCGAAGCGAAGCGCGACGACGCGAAGTTCTGTCACGCGGCGGTGTGGGAGCACAACGAGGGGGGCGAGCCCACGCGCCACGTCGAGCCGCTGGTGTTCGAGAACGTCAAGCTCGCGACCCGGAGCTACAAGTGAGCGACCTGCTCGATCTCACGCTGCACATCTGGCGTCAGGCCGGGGCCACGGCACCCGGCAAGCTCGTGACGTACAAGGTCAAGGGCGTGTCGACGCACGCCTCGTTCCTCGAGATGCTCGACATCCTCAACGAGCAGCTGATCTCGAAGGGCGAGGAGCCGGTCGCGTTCGACCACGATTGCCGCGAAGGCATCTGCGGCAGCTGCTCGTTGATGATCAACGGCCGGCCGCATGGTGGTCAGCGCGCGACGACGAGCTGCCAGCTCCACATGCGGGTGTTCCGCAACAACGACGAGATCTGGGTCGAGCCGTGGCGCGCCGCCGCGTTTCCCGTGATCAAGGACCTCTGCGTCGATCGCTCGGCCTTCGATCGCGTGATCGCCGCCGGTGGCTTCATCACGTCGAACACAGGCTCGGCCCCCGACGCGAACGACGTGCTGGTGCCGAAGGAGAACGCGGATCGCGCGATGGACGCCGCCGCGTGCATCGGGTGCGGTGCCTGCGTGGCCGCCTGCCCGAATGGTTCGGCGATGCTGTTCGTCGCCGCGAAGCTCGCGCACCTCCACAACCTCCCGCAGGGCCACGCCGAGAAGGCTCACCGCACCAAGTCGATGGTGGGCGTGATGGATGCCGCCGGCTTCGGCAACTGCTCGAACCACTACGAGTGCGAGGCCGCCTGCCCGAAGCAGATCCCGCGCGACGTGATGGCGCGAACCAATCGCGACTACGTCAAGGCCGCGTTCATCCACCGCGACCGCGAGCACAAGTCCGACGGCTCGGGATGACCCCGCGCTCGCCGGCGGAGCTCGTCGCGTGTGCACGCGAGTGTCGCGGCCTCGAGCGGCGAGCCCTGCTCCGCACCTGCTACGGCGTCGACTTCCCCGAGGAGACCTTCGTCGCCCTCGATCTCGATCCCGACAAGGCGACCTCGAACCTGCTGCCCTGGGTGCTCGTGCGGCCCGACTTCGCGCCGTCGCCGGCGTGGCTGGAACTGTGGGAGCGCGTGTTCGCGCACGATCCGTTGCTCGTCCCGCTCGACCGGAAGTGGGACGACTTCCTGTGCTATCGGCTCGACGAGCTCGCCGTCGGACGCACCACGGTGTTCTCCGTCGACGATCACGAGCTCGGCCCGCAACCCACCGAGCGGGTCGGTGAGTCCTACCTCGCGGTGCACCACGCGCGCGCGGTCAACGCCGCCGCCCACGCCGAGGCGGAGTGGAGATCGCCGTACAACCAGGGCGCCGGCTCGATCGATCGCGAGGAGGTCGACTGGAGACACAGCGTCGTCGCACAGTACGAAACGCTGCTGCGCGAGCTCGAGCAACGCATGATCGTCGCGCGAACCGTCTAGGTCTTTCGCGCGCGCCCCGTCGGTCTGCGCGCGAGCCAGATGTAGTACCGCGGCCCGCCCTTGAAGGTCGGCGTGGTGCGCACCAGCTCGACGGACCCGACGACGTCCTGCAACGACTTCGTGAAGGTTCGCGATGGAAACGACGACCACACCGCGAGCACGCCTCCGGGTCGCAGCGCCTTGCGCGCGCGAGCGAGACCGGTCCGCCGATAGAGGTTCTCGTTGTCGGGGTGCGTGACCGCGTTCGGACCGTTGTCGACGTCGAGCGAGATCACGTGGTACGCGCCGCGACTCTTGCCGATCAGTGCGGCGACATCGCCGACGTGCAGCTCGACGCGGCCGTCCTCGAGCGGGCGTCCGGCGTAGGCGCCGTACGCGGCTCGGTTCCAGCGCACGACGTCGGGCACGAGCTCGGCCACATCGACGCGAGCATCGGCCGGCAACCCATCGAGCGCCGCCCGCAGCGTGAAGCCGAAGCCCAGCCCTCCGATCAGGATCCGCGGCGTCTTGGTCTCCGCGACCGTCGCCGCGATGATGCGACCGAACTCGTCCTCGGAGTCGTGGATGTCCGTCGACATCAACACGCGCTTGCCGACGCGAATCGCGACATGCTCGCCGCGGCGAACGAGCTGCATCTCGACGTCCGGAGTGCTTGCCTGCTCGATGAGCGTGTCGACGTCAGTCAACGCGCGCCACGGCACCCGGGGTGCCCAGGTGATCCACCGCGTGCAGCAGCAGCTGCAACGAGTCCGTCTGGCGCAGCCCGACCCGCACGCCGGAGGTGTCCGACAGCCAGTAGATCCGGCGCTCCCACGGGTAGTACGTACCGCGTGCGACCACGCCGATCTTCTTCGCACCGGACTTGCGAACGTCGGCCAGCGTGCCTTTGACCGCCGCCAACGGCACCTCGGGTCGAACGTGCAACACGATCGGCGAATCCTCGCCGTGCAGGAAGCGCAGCTCGCGAAGCGCGTTGATCCGATCCGCCGCGCCGTAGCGCTGACCGCCGATCACGATCTCGCCGGTCGAGACGACCTCGGCCTCGGGCAACCCAGGATCGGGCTGCGAGGCTGCACCCGCGATCGGCCAGTTCGCCGGATCGGCGCGGCGCTCGGTCTCGAAGATCCACTCGTTGACCGCGTGGTCGAGCGTCTCCCACTCGGTGACGGCCTTCTTCCATCCCGGTTCGGCGGTGCACAGCATGCACTCCGCGACGGCGTTGCGCGCGCGCTCGGTGCCCTTCCGCGTGGCGAGGGCAGAGATGATGCTGCCCTGGAGCTCGGGCACGATCTGCTTGCAGTCGGCGGCGAGCTGCTTGCCGCACAGCCGCTGGATGTACGCGCCGGCGGTCTCGTCCTTGGTGGGCAGGATCTCGTCGTGCTTGGGATCGCGCTTCCGGATGATCTCGTCTGCCTCGATCTTCTCGGCGAGCAGGATCGGCCACACCGTCAGCGCGAGCGTCTCGATCTGCTCGGCCATCGGCCTGTCCTTGACCGCTTGGATCGGCGCGAGCGACAGCACGACCAACGACAGCTCGGCTTGCTGCGCGGTCGCCTTGTCCATGCCGGGTCGCAGCTTCAGCACGGTCTGCCACATCTCCTGGTAGGCCGGTGGCGTGCGCTTGGCGTCGACGAACTTGTCGATCGTCTTCTTCAGCGCGCCGTAGTTGTAGTCATTGGTCGCCGCACCACGGACTTCGACCGATTCCTGCTGGCAGGCAACGAGCGCCCCTAACAATGACAAACCGACGAGCCGCATGATCATGTGGAGGCGCGAGCCACGCACGCCCGCAGCATAGCCGGGTCGACCTCGGTTCCGAGCGCGACCAGGCGTCCATGTTCGAATCCCGGCGCCGGCACCGGCTCGCTCGACACCCGCAGCCCCACGCGATGCACCGCGAACCAGCCCTCGGTCGGGCCCTCGCGACCATCGACCCCACGCACGATCCCCTTCACCCGCACGATGCTCGCCGGCAGCTCGGCGAGCTGGTCCTCGAGCTCCTCGAGATCGACGTCGCCGGCGAGCTCGATCGACGCGCTGACGATGCCGTGGTCGTGATCGCAGTGCTCGTCGTGGACATGGGGCTCGATCGAGCGCTCGATCGCATCGGGCCCACCCGCCTCTATCGGAGGATCCACCAGCGTGTCTTCCAGCCACTTCGCATGCTCGGCGGTGGTGGCGACGCGGACCTGGGCGCGCGGTGCGAGCTCCGAGATCTCCGCCACCACCCTCGCGGTCTCCTCGGACAGCTCGCTCTTGGTCACCAGCAACACGTCGGCGTACGCGACCTGCGCATCGACGGCACCCGACACGCTGCGCGAGCTGCGGAACACCGTCGCATCGACCAGCGTCACCACCAGGGCGAGCCGCACGCGGTCCGAGACCGGCGGCTTGCTCGCAGCCCACGCGATCGGGAGCGGCTCCGCGACCCCCGTGGTCTCGAGGACGATCGCGGACAGCTCGTTGCTGTCTGTCAGCTCGACCAGCGTGTTCGCGAGATCGTCGCCCATCACGCAGCACACGCAGCCGCCGGGCAGCGTGATCTGACGCGTGGTCTGGCCACCGAGCAACGCCCCGTCGATGTCGATCGCGCCGAGCTCGTTGACGATCACGCCGAGCTGGTCGCTCTGCTTCGCCCTGGCTCGCCGCGCCAGCACGGCGTTGATCAGCGTCGTCTTCCCACTTCCGAGGAAGCCGGTGACGATGACGAGCGGGACGCGCACGCGGACACCATACTCCACCCCACCCCACCCCAGACTACGCGGCTGGCTTCTCGACGACGACGACCTTGCGCTTGCCGGCGGGGCTGAGCGGAATCTCGTCGACGTACTCGATCGTGAACTTCGTCTCGGGCAGGTACTTCGCCGCGAAGTCGTGGATCGCGCGCGTGGCCTTCTCGGGCAACTGCGGCGCGTTCATCGGCACGACCTTCATCACCACGCTGCCGTCGAGCCGCTGCACGACCTGGAACTTGTCGGCGACGTGCTCGAGCACGCCGAACAGGATGTTGAACACCAAACCACCGACCGCGTTGCCGCGACCGTCGACCATCGTCTCGGCGACGCGGCCCTCGATCGGCCCGAGCCGTGCGAGCCCGCGACCGCACGCGCACTGCGACGTGGGTGCCGCCATCGCGAGATCGCCGGTGACGTAGCGGATCATCGGGCACGCGAGGTTGTGCAGATCCGTGATCGCGACCTCACCGATCTCGCCGGGACGAGCCGCGCGCCTGGTGCCATCGCTCTCGGTCACCAGCAGCTCGACGATCATCGTCTCCATCGACTGGTGCATGCCGTCGTGCGCTTCGCACTCGCTGCCGATCAGCATCACCTCGCGGCAGCCGTAGCTCTCGAACGTCGGCCCGAAGGCCTGCTCGATCGCGTCGCGATCGGACGGCCACAGCCGTTCCGCGCCGACGATCACCGGGAAGGGCTTCCAGGTCTTCTTGCCGCGGTCGAGCACGTACCGCGCGAGCGCCGCGGCGCCCGACGAGTACGAGACCATCACGTTGGGCTGGTAGCGCTCGATCTCGAGCACCGCCGCCTCGAGCGACTCGTCGCCACGCGGCGTGCAATCGACGTAGTTGTCGCGCTTGAGGAAGCGATCGATGGCGATCTTGCTGCGTGCGACGAACGAATCCTTGCGTGGTCCGAAGCCCCAGTAGTGCAGCGCGCGCATGCCGATGCGGTACCCGGCCCAGCCATAGCCACGCCACCGGGTGGCATCCCGCCAGTGCCGCGACTCGGCGTTGTACTTGACGACCACCGGCTGACCGGTGGTGCCGCTCGTCGACTTGGTGATCAGGGGAAACGGAGGAACGCTCGTGGTGCGGGTCTCGAGGGTGGAGATCACCGTCTCGCGATCGAGGAGTGGCAACGCGCGCAGATCGTCCAGCGAATTGACATCCTCGGCCTTCATCCCGAGCCCGTCGAGCACGCCCCGGTAGTGCACCGTGTGGTGGTAGGCGTGCCGGAGCAGCCGCCGGAGTTGACCGAGCTGGAGCTCCTGCAGCCGCTCGAGCGACCACCGTTCGGTGCCTTCCAGGTAGCGAAGCAGCGGGACGGTGGGCCGCCCGCGTGCAGCTTCGTAGGCTGGAAACAACGCCTTCTCGAGTAACGGTCGGTAGAGATCAAGCACGCTGGTTCGAGCTAGCATGCACCCTACGTGCTAGTTCGCCTCCGAAAGAAGAACCTCGACACCTGGCTCCCCGACTACGGGCGCCACCTGCTTCGACGTGCGCGGTTGTCACACGATCGCCCCGTTCATCTCCTGTTCGCGCTCTGCGACCACTACGAGCCCCTGTGGGGAGGAGCTCCCGAAACGGTCGGCCGCGACCGCGTCGACGTATGGGCCGAGCGCTATGCCGCACTTGGGGAGTTTCGAGACAGTAACGGCCGCCCGCCTCGCCATGGCTGGTTCTTTCCCGGTGAGGAATATCGACCCCATTTCCTCGACCAGCTGGGGAAGCTTGTCCGGAGCGGCTATGGCGAGGTCGAGTTCCATCTTCATCACGACGGTGACACCGCGGAGACACTGGCGCCCAGGATCGAGGAGCACCTCGACGTGTTCGCCCAGCACGGGCACATCTCACGCAACCCTGCCAAGAAGGGCCCCAAATACCAATGGGCCTTCATCCACGGCAACTGGAGCCTCGCGAACGGTCGCCCGGATCGAAAGTGGTGCGGCGTCGACGACGAGCTCCTGATGCTCCACAAGCTCGGCTGCTACGTCGACCTGACGTTCCCGTCGGCACCCGATCCGTGTCAGCCGAACAAGGTCAACCAGATCTACTGGCCCACCGGAGATCTCTCGAAGCGTCGCAGCTACCAGAACGGGGTCGCCGCGAAGGTGGGCGAGCACTTCGAGGACCGGTTGTTGATGATCACCGGACCGTTGTCGCTCGCGGCAAAGGGGCTCGGCGTGCGCCTCGAGAACGGCGCGATCACCGGCGACGATCCGCCGAACGCCGCGCGCGTGGGGAACTGGATCCAGCAGCACATCCACGTCGAGGGCCGCCCCGACTGGGTGTTCGTCAAGGTGCACACCCACGGCGCGATCGAGAAGACCGCCGCATCGCTGCTCGGCGAGGGTGGACGAGCCTTGCACAGTGCACTCGCCGATCACGTTCGCGAAGGAATTCAGCTGCACTACGTGACGGCACGGGAGATGTTCAACGTCGCGCGCGCTGCGATGGACGGCAAGACCGGTGATCCGAGTGCGTTCTACGACTACGTGATCAAGCCACCACCGATCGCATCGACGTAGCTCGCCGACGATCGGCTCGTGTACCCTGACGGTGATGAGACGCCTCCGCTTGTCACTCGCGATCGCGTCGGCGATCACTGCGTGCCAGTACAAGGCGCCCAACACTGGTGACGACGACGTCCTCACCGACGCCCCGCCGCCGCTGCCCGATGCCGGTCCGTGTCCCGCGGTCAGCAAGGCGTGCTTCACCAACGGTGACACGCAGGTGCTGCAGACGTGCGCTGCGATCGGCGATGCTCCGATCAACGAGACCTGCGCGTGGGGCTGCCTCGAGGACACGCACTGCGGCGAGCTCCAACCGTCCGGTGGTTCCCTCACCGCGGCGGATCTGAAGCCGCAGGCAACCGACGCGATGCTGTTGCCGATCACGATCGCCGCCGCCACCACCTTCGATGCGAACACGGGTGAGATCGCGGGCGTCCGGGTTGCCGGCGCGGGCGTCGTCAGTGGGATCGGCTTCGAGTCGCGCAACGGTGTCGGCATCTTTCGCTTCAAGTCCCTGCAAGTCGATGCGCAGCTCGACGTCCACAACTCGAACGCGATCGCGCTCATCGGACTCGAGTCGATCACGGTGAACGACACGATCGATCTGCTTCGCTGTAACGACGCGTCGTGTCCCGGCGGATTTTCAGGCGGCAACGTCGGACTCGCGGGTGGCGGCGCCGACAATGCAGGTGGACGCGGTGGGACCGGCGGCAATGACAATTCGTCGGGCGGCGGTGGTGGTGGGCATGCTGCTGCGGGTGGCACGGGCGGTGCGGGTCCGTCGAACGTCCGTCCCGCGGGTGGGCTCCCCTTCGGCACGGCCGAGATCAGCGTGTTGCTCGGCGGCGCCGGCGGTGGTGGCGGTACCGGTGGAACAGGAGGCAACGGCGGCGGAGCGATCCAGCTGGTCTCGAATGGGCCGATCCGGTTCACCGGCGCGGGGCGACTCAACGCGGGCGGGTGCGGCGGTCAGAGTGGACAAGATCAGAAGTCCGCGGGCGGCGGTGGTGCGGGTGGCACGGTGGTGATCGAGGCACCGGAGATCCAGCTCGCCGCGGACGCGGTGATCGCGGCGAACGGCGGTGGTGGCGGCGGCGGCGATAGACCGTCGGAAGGTGCCCGAAACGGAGACAACGCGAGGTCCTCCGACAGCCCCGCCGGCGGTGGAGATCCCGGCAACAAGGGTGGTTCGGGTGGCGACGGTGGAGCCGCAGACATCTTCGTCGGCACGACGGGCACCGATAGCATCAACGGTGGTGGTGGCGGTGGTGCCGTCGGATGGATCCGCTTGAACACCAGGCTCGGTGAGGTTTTGGCCGAGGTCGCGGCGGTGATTAGCCCGACGGTCAGCGAGGGCTCGCCCTCGTCGTTCGGGATCGCCAACGTCGATTGATCACGATGGCAGATAGGATCATTGACGTTGACCTCGACGTACCTCGACGTACGTCAACGTCGACGTTATCTGAGCAGCCTTGCGATCACTCAGGGACGACGATCGCGGCGGCAGCGAGCTCGGCAACGACCGGCCGGCGTTCACGCACGTGCCGGGGCACGCCCTCGACGCCGCGTACGACGCGGCACACCTCGAGCAGCTTGAGCACGTAGTAGGAGATGTCGATCTCCCACCAGTAGAAGCCCTGCCGCGCCGAGCGCTGGTAGTGGTGATGGTTGTTGTGCCAGCCCTCGCCGAAGGTCAGCAGTGCGAGGACGACGTTGTTGCGCGAGTCGTCGGAGGTCGCGTAGCGACGGTTGCCCCAGACGTGCGCGAGCGAGTTGATGGTGAACGTGACGTGCCATGTGATCACGAGCGGCACGAAGTGTCCCCACACGAGCGCGGTGCTGCCGCCGATGCCGGCGAGCACGAAGCCCCACGCGACGGCGATCAGCATGTCGTTGTTGTTGAGCCAGCGCAGCTCCGGGTACTTCGCGAAGTCCTTGACCCGCTCGAAGTCCGTGGCCGAGTGACGGCTGCCGAGCAACCAGCCCGCGTGCGAGTACCAGAACCCGCGCTGCCTCGGCGAGTGCACGTCCTCGGGCTGATCGGAGAACTTGTGATGATGGCGATGATGCGTGGCCCACCACAACGGGCCGCGCTGCGCGCTCGACATCGCGACGACGGCGAGGACGAACTGGAACCCGCGACTGGTCTTGAACGTGCGGTGTGCGAAGTAGCGGTGGTAGCCCGCGGTGATCGCGAACATCCGCACCGCGTATCCGCCGGCGAGCCAGGCGAGTGCGGCCCACCCCCAGCCGACCATGATCGCGCCCGCGACGGCGACGCCGTGGACGAGCCAGAACGGAATGTTCTCGATCCATCGCGGGCGGTCGATCTCGCGATCGTCGGGCTCGTACATCTCTCGCAACGATGCACCACCCACCGCGCTTGACGACGCGCTCGGGGTGAACGTGACCGAGAGATGACAGGTGACGTTTTGATGACTGCGCGAGGTTGTAACCGCCGCGCGCCCTAGCCAGACGCGCCGCCCCGTAGACAGATCCCATGACCACGCAGTTCCACTTCGAGCACGTGTTCCGAGCGGCGTCGATCGACGAGGTGTTCTCCGCGTACTTCGATCCGGCGCACCTCCTCCACCAGGATAGGCAGCTCGAGATCCTCGAGCGCCTCGTGCTCGACCAGACCGATGACGGCGAGACGCTCCGGCGGAGCTGCAAGATCATCCCGCGCCGCCAGCTGCCCGCGATCGTGCGACCGTTCATCGACGGCCCCCTCCACTACCTGGAAAAGGCGACCTGGCGGCGGGCAGACCGGACTATTGAAGTGGAGATCTGGCCGTCCCTGCTCCGCAAAAAGGCCCGGCCCACGGTCACGGCTCTGTATCGCCTCTCACAACTTCCGGACGGGGGGATCCGCCGGTCCTACGAGGGCCTGGTTTGCGTCGATCTCCCGCTGTTCTCGTCGAGAATCGAGCACGGAATCGTCGGGGAGCTCGAGCGGTCACTCCCCATCGCAGCCACATGTACGCAGGCCTTCCTGGACTGTGGCGGCTGTTACGTGTCCGCACGGGCTTAAACCCGGGGAATTCCTCGGGCATAATAAATCCCGTGACGATTCCGGCGGGGACGTTAGTCCCCCGCGATGCCAGAGATTTCGGCAAGTATTCGCTACTCGCGAAGATCGCGACTGGTGGCATGGCCGAGATCTTTCTGGCGCGTGGTGCCGGTGGCGTCACCGACTTGCTCGTCCTCAAGCGAATTCTTCCGCACCTCGCGGAGGACGATCACTTCGTCACGATGTTCCGCGATGAGGCAGAGCTAGCCGCGCAGCTTCGTCACCGCAACGTCTGCAAGGTGATGGAGTTCGGCGAGTTCGCCGGCACGTGGTTCATCGCCATGGAGTATCTCCACGGCGTTCCGCTGTCGCGGATGATGACGCGGCTGTCGAAGGCCGGAAAGATGCTCGACCATCGCGTCGTCGCCGGCATCATCGTCCAGGCCTGCGAAGGCCTGCACGCGGCACACGAGGCGAAGTCTCCCGACGGCACGCTGCTCAACGTCGTCCACCGCGATGTCTCGCCACCGAACATCATGGTGACCGGCGACGGCATCGTGAAGCTGCTCGACTTCGGCATCGCGAAGGCGCGGGGTGCGAACTCGCGCACGCGCACCGGCACCGTCAAAGGCAAGAACGCGTACATGAGCCCCGAGCAGATCCTCGGCAAGCCGCTCGATCGCCGCAGCGACGTGTTCGCGCTCGCGATCGTGATGTACGAGATGCTGGCGATCAAACGCCTGTTCCATCGCGACTCGGACTTCCTGACGTTCAAGGCGATCACCGAGGAGCCGATCCCCGATATTCGCGAGCGCCGCCCCGACATGCCGCCCGGCATGCGCGCCGCGTTGCTGCAGGCGATGGCGCGCGATCCGAACGGCCGGTTCGACACCGCCATGGCGTTCGGGAACGCGATCCGCAACAGCGTCGCCACGCTCGGAGGCCCGGCGTCACCGCAGGATCTGGCGCGGCTGCTCAGCGCCGACTTCAACGACGAGATGGCGTCGCGCGACGAGATCTTGAAGGCCGCCGACGATCCCACGATCGCGCCGGTCTCGAACCTGTCGAATCCGGCGATGCCGCGGCCTCGCCCGCCCACGTCGCCACCGCCGCCCGTGCCGGCGATGCAACCGCGCAGCGGCGAGTTCGCGGGCTCGCAGCAGCAGCGCGGCCGCCAGGACAGCTCGCTGCTCCCGGCGGTGCCGTCGATGATCGTCAACCAACCGGCCTCGGACGTGCTCGCGGTCGCCGCCGTCACGCCGCCGGTGCCCGTCGCGATCAACGCGCTCGCTCAAGCCAAGGCCGGCGTGCTCGATCTGTCCGCGAACGTCCCCGCCGACACGTGGATGGCGAACCCGGATACCGATCTGCTCCGCGCCCACCGGTTCAAGAGCCTGATGGGCGTGGTCGTCACGTTGACGGTGATCGGCATCGCCGTGTTCGCCGCCGTGTTCCTGGTGCCGATGTGCAACACGGAGAAGGACAACGGCTTCAGCAAGACGCCGGATGCGAACACCGCGGTCGCGTACGACGCCACGGTCACCATCGATACCGGTCCGAACCGCGATGACATCGTCGCGCTCTCGAAGTTCGGCTTCTTCTCGATCGACGCGACCGGCAAGACCACGATCTGGATCGACAACAAGAACATCGGCGAGACGCCGCTGACGCGCCTGCCGTTGACGCCGGGGCCGCACAAGGTTCGTGCGATGGGTCCCAAGGGCAAGAAGAAGGAATTCACGATCACCATCTACGGTGGTCGCGACACCGAAGAACCCACCATCGCCTGGTGATCCTCGAAGCAGCGGCGCTCGGGGCAGGGCTCGGGATCGTGACGGGGATGCCGCTCGGCGTCGTCAACGTCGCGATCGCCTCTGCCTCGCTCGCGGGTCGCGTGCGCTTCGCGACGGGCGTTGGTCTTGGAGGTGCGCTCGCCGATACCGGGCACGCCGCGCTCGCCTTCATCGGTGTCGGCGCGCTGCTGACGGCGCGACCCGCCCTGATGCGATGGTTCGCGATCGGTGCCTGTGTGTTGATCGTGGCGTACGTCGTGCTGGCGTGGAGGAAGCATGCACAGCCGCGGATCTCCGTCGACGCTTCGAGCCTGGCGCGCGGGGTGGTGATCGGAATCGGACTGACGCTGCCGAATCCCGGTGCGCTCGCTGCGTGGGTCGCCGTCGCCGCATCGCTGTGGCCGGAGGCGAGCGTCGCCGAGGCCAGTACGCTCGCCGTCGGGGTCGGGATCGGGTCGGCGTGCTGGTTCACGCTGCTCGCGCGATGGGTGTCACGCGTGCGGCCCGATCATCCTGCGATCCCGGTGATCTCCCGCGTCGCCCTGGTCGTGCTGGTAGGCATCGCGATCGTCGGGGTTGCCCGAACGATGTAGGAATAGGCTGCCGGTAGCAGCAGACGTGGGGTCAGCTGAGCGGCGCGGGCTTGATGGACGTGATGTGCAGGCTCGACTCGGCGCTGGTCACGATCTGCACGCGATCGCCGGTCGAGAACCGCGGCACGAGCTCGGCCGGTCCCTGGAAATGAATTTCGGCGAGGTTCAGCACGTCGAGGTCCTCGCCCTCGTCGTCCTGGGCGCGCTCGATGTCGAGCTGGATCTTCGCGACCTGGCGCGAGCTCAGGTGCTGGAACTTCGCGACCGTCGTGTGCAGCTCGATGCTGCGGATGGTTCCCACCACCCGCATACCGTCATCACTGCCCATGCTCGAATCGTATCACTGATCGAACTTCGCATCGCGCTGCGATGCCCAAGCGCACGACGCTTCGGGCGTGCCGAAGCTTTCAACCGGGCTTCGGCATGCGCACCTGGACGCCACCGATCGAGATCCCGTTGACCGCTCGCGTCGCAAAAATGCATTCGCCGACACCGACGAGATGGTGCGAGCTGCCTTCCGGTTGAACCAGCTCGTCACCGGCGACGAGGATGCGCTCGACGGTGTTCTCGACCACCTTCACCTGACCGGCGAGGATGAGCGACACCTCCTCACCCAGGTGGTCGTGGGGAGGGAACACCGCGCCATCGGCGAGGCGGACGAAGCCGCAGTCGGCCCCGACGTACGCGGGCCCACCCTCGAAGTGGACGAGGTGGATCCCGGGGATCACCTGCGGTTCCCACGACGCGGTGCGCTCGGCGAGGCCGAGGAACTCGCGTGCGCGATCCAGCGGGACGTCGAACAGCGTGCTCATCTTCGACGAGTACGTCTCGAAGCGCCCGTCGCCGACCGAGGCCAGGAGGCGAGCCTTGATCTCGGGAGCGGGGGTGACCGGCTCGATCAGGTGGGACAAGGCCGCGGTCGCATCACCATAGGAGGCGAGCTCGGCGGCCAGGGCCGGATCCTTCGCGACCGCGGCTTCGACCACGGCCGTCTCCTCGGCGGACAGGATGCCGAGGGCGTACAGCGGGAGCAGCTCGTGGATCTCGTCGACCGGCGTCATGACTTCACGCCTCCATCCCGCCCCACCAGCTTGGTCATCCCGCTTCGCAGGCGGTCGAGCCCGGCCGCGATCCGCGACTTGACTGTTCCGACGGGAACGGACACGCGGGTCGCGATCTCGGTGCAGGACAACCCTTCGAAATAGGCGAGCTCGAGGACCTTGCGCTGGTCCGCTCCGAGCTCCGCCAACCCGGCACGGACGCGTGCATGGTCGGGGCTTGATCCATCTCGCTCGTCGACGAGCAGCTCGAGCCCGGCATCGCCCGCATTGCGGGAGACGCGAGCTGATTTCTGCAGGTCGAGAGCCCTGGAACGCATACGGATGGCCAACCAGGTACGAGCTCGACCGCGCTTCGGATCGAAGTCTTTCGCACTGCGCCAGGCCTCCAAGAACACGTCATGTAAGAGATCTTCAGCCTCTAGCCGACTTCGGACGATACGCATCGCCAGCCCCAGCAGGACGCCGGAATGGCGCTCGTAGAGCGCCGCCAGGGCCCCCCGATCGCCGGAGGCCATCTTCGCGACGAGCTGAGCGTCTAGCTCCGCGTCTTCGTCCGGGCGGCCAGGTGCCATGTGAAAGGACCGTATCATGGCTTTGCAGTCGCGTGCTTGCGCCGCTGGATTGGCTACCATGCGCCGGTGCAGTCGCTTGGTAGTTTGCGCGAGGCCATCCATGCCGAAGCGCCCGAGCGCACGTGGTCCGCAGGAGTCACCCTTGCTCGCGACAACCGCGTGGTCGGGGCAGGTACTTCGGGAGACGAGCTGACCTTCCAGGTCCGTACGCCGGGTCGTCCGACGCCGTTCGAGGTGATCCTGATCCCGAAGCACGGCGAGTGGGAGTGCACCTGCCCGTCCAAGGAATCGGTGTGCTCGCACGTCGTGGCAGCGGTGCTCGCGGCCGAACAAAAAGGCGAGCAACCGGCGCCTAGCAAGGAGGCGGCGACGCTGCGCTACTTGCTGACGCCCGCACCCGGCGGGATCGCCGTCGAGCGTCAGCTGATGCGCGGCGATGCGGCCACGCCCCTCGTCGGTGCGCTGTTGTCTGCGCTGGCGAAGCGTGGAGGCAGCGATTCGATCGCCAGCATCGACGCCGACCTGCAGGCAGATCAGATCCTTTCCGCGCGCGCGGGTGTCATTCATGGGGAACGTCTCGATCGTTTGCTCGCCGTGCTCGCGGATGCCAAGGACGTTCGCTGGAACGGCGAACGGGTGACGACGAGTAGTGAGCCGGTGTTGCCGCACGCGGTCATTGACGACGCTACGGATGGCGTGACCGTGCGGATCGACAAAGATCCTCTGGTTCGTGAAGTTGTTGCGGTCGGTGTCGTGCGCACGACCGACGACATGCTCCGCCCGATCGGCGCGGTCGATCTCGCCGGACCCAAGATGGAGAAGCTTCCCCTCCTCTACACCGTGCCTCGCTCGGCGATCCCCGAGCTGATCAGCAAGACGCTCCCGACGCTCGCGCAGCGGATCGTCCTCAACATCCGCTCGAAGCGACTCCCGCAGCTCGGCTCGCGAGAAACGCCGCGGATGGCGTTCGAGGTCACCCAGGAGGGCGATCGGTTGATCGTGTTCCCGACGCTGGTCTACGGCGATCCGCCGCGGGCACGCGTCGATGCGGGACGGCTCGCGCATATCGAGGGCGCCCTGCCCGTCCGCGACGAGGACCTGGAGCGCAAGCTGATCCACCGGTTGCGCGACGAGCTCAACCTGGCGCCGGGTCGCCGTGTCGAGCTGACCGGGCGCGAGGCGTTCCTCATGCAGACCAACCTCGCGAGCTGGATCCGCACCGACGCGAAGGCTGCGCACTCGGCAAAAGCGATCGATCTCGACGCCACGCTGGCGATCGACGGCGCAAAATTGGATGTCGATCTCAAGGCGCGCGATGGCCGCACTGCCTCCATGGCCGCCGCGCTGCGTGCGTGGTCCGCCGGTGTGGATCTCGTGCCGCTGCAAGGTGGCGGCTGGGGTCGGATCTCGATGTCGTGGTTCGACAAGCACGGCGAGCGCGTCGCCGATCTGCTGTCGTCGCGGGGAGATGACAAGAAGGTCCCGCTGTTCGCGCTACCCGATCTCGCGCGGTTGTGCGAGGACCTCGACGAACCGCCGCCGCCCGAGCTCGAACGGTTGAAGCCGTTGCTCGAGGGCTTCTCGGGGATCCCCGAGATCAAGGTGCCGGCGGGCTTCACCGGCGAGCTGCGCAACTATCAGCAGCGCGGCGTCGACTGGCTCGCCTTCTGTCGCGACGCCGGGCTCGGCTGCGTGCTCGCCGATGACATGGGTCTCGGCAAGACGATCCAGGCACTCGCGGTGATCGAGAAGGGCAAGAAGACGCTCGTGGTGTCGCCGACGAGCGTGGTGTTCAACTGGCTCGCCGAGATCGCGAAGTTCCGCCCCGACCTGACGGTCTCCGCCTATCACGGCTCGCGGCGCGTGCTCGATCGCTCCGCCGACGTGGTGCTGACGAGCTACCCGCTGCTGCGCAACGACACCGAGGAGCTGGTCGGTTCGCCGTGGGACGTCGTGATCCTCGACGAGTCGCAGACGATCAAGAATCCGGACTCCCAGGTCGCGCGCGCGGCCTACAAGCTGAAGTCGGCGTGGAAGGTGACGCTGTCCGGAACGCCGATCGAGAACCGGCTCGACGAGCTGTGGAGCCAGCTCCACTTCACGAACCCGGGCCTGCTCGGCGGGCGGGCGGATTTCCAGGATCGCTGGGGCGAGCCGATCAACGAAGGGGATGCGGCGGCTGCCGCACGCTTGCGCGAGCGCATCCGGCCGTTCGTGCTCCGCCGCATGAAGGGCGAGGTCGCGCGCGAATTGCCGCCGCGCACCGATTCGATCATGTACGTCGAGCTCGACGAGGGCGAGCGCATCACCTACGACGCGATCCGTGCGGCCACCCAGCGCGACATCGTCAAGCTGCTCGAGCAAGGCGGCGGCATCATGGCCGCCCTCGAAGCGTTGCTGCGGTTGCGCCAGGCAGCGTGCCACACGGCGCTGCTCCCCGCGGGCATGCGCCCGAAGGAGACGCCGCAATCGTCGTCGAAGATGGAGCGCTTGCTCGAGGCGCTGCAGGATGCCGTGGCCGATGGCCACCGCGCCCTGGTGTTCTCGCAGTGGACGTCGCTGCTCGATCTGATCGAACCGCACCTGAACGCCTCTAACATCAAGTTCGTGCGCCTCGACGGCTCGACCACGGATCGCGGGTCGGTGGTCGGCAAGTTCCAGGACGAGAACGGTCCGCCGGTGATGCTGCTCTCGCTCAAGGCCGGCGGCACCGGCTTGAACCTGACGGCCGCCGATCACGTGTTCCTCGTCGATCCGTGGTGGAACCCGGCGGTCGAGGATCAGGCGGCAGATCGCGCGCACCGGATCGGCCAGGACAAACCCGTGATGGTGTATCGCGTGGTCGCGCGCGACACCGTCGAGGAACGCATCCTCGAGCTGCAGGCGCGCAAGCGCAAGCTCGCCGATGCCGCGCTGTCCGAAGCGGGTGGAGCGGCCGCGATCACGCGCGACGATCTGCTCGCGCTCCTCGCGTAGCCCTGCGGGACCGGAGCCGATGGCGATCGATCTCGGCGGCCGGAGTACCGTGATCCAGAACGCGACGTGAGCTCAGGCGCGTCCGAGCCGATCGCGTCCGAGCATCCCCGCGAGCATCGCGAGGAGGAACAGGATCGCGCTCGGGCTTCCCGACGACGCGGCGACGATCGCCGGCCCCGGGCAGAGCCCCGCGAGACCCCATCCGATCCCGAACAGCGCGCTGCCCGCGACGAGCTGGAGATCGAGATCGCGGCGAGTCGGGAGGTGAAAGCGAAGGTCGAACCACGGGTCGCGGCGGTGCCGCATGATCCATCGGTAGGCGATCGCGTAGACACCGACCGCGCCGGCCATCACGAAGGCCAGGCTCGGATCCCAGCTCCCTGACGGATCGAGGAACGCGATCACGCGGGCCGGCTGCGTCATGCCCGAGAGGACGAGGCCGACGCCGAACATCGCGCCCGCTGCCATCGCCATCCCCCAGGCGATCAACCGGCAATGCCTGCACGTGCTCACAACGCTCCTGTGATCGTCGCGGTGATCGCTCCGGTCGTCATGAACGTGGCGACCGCGAGGAGCGATCGGCCCGAGAATCGCGACAGCCCGCAGATGCCATGGCCGCTGGTACATCCACTGCCGAGCCGGGTGCCGAAGCCGACGAGCAGGCCTGCGACGATCACCACGAAGGGCGAACCGCTCGCGACCCCGATCGACGCGGGGTGAACAAGCCCGGCGAGTACACCAGCGGCGAACAGCCCCGCGATGAAGGCATAGCGCCACGAGCGATCGACCGTGCCTCGTTGCACCAGTCCTCCGAGGATTCCGGAGATACCGGCGATTCGCCCGTGGACGAGCAAGAGCAACGCGCTCGCGGCGCCGATCAAGGCTCCACCGAAGGCGGCCCACCACCATGCTGACAACATGCCTGGGTCCGCTAGCAGGCACGATGCCAGCGTCGATCGCCGCGAATTCGCGGTTCCGAAGCGCGCCGTGTTGCACGCGTCCTCGCGACGTTTCACCCGGGCTTGCACGGTGTTTCATCGGACCGCACGCAATCGCTCGACTGCTGCTTCGCCGTCGGCCTCGCTCGTCCTCCGAGTGTTGCGTCGTGTTTCACCATAGACGCTAACCTCGCGATAACCCCGTTCGCCGACGACGGCCCGCCGCTTGCTGGATGGACCTGCATGTTCGTCATCGGGCTCGTGCTCTCGCTCGCGATCGGAGTCTCGCTCGGTCTGCTCGGCGGCGGTGGATCGATCCTGACGGTTCCGGTCCTCCACTACCTCTTCGAGATCGAGGCTCATGACGCCATCGCGATGTCCCTCGTGGTCGTCGCGCTCACCAGCGCGTTCGCCCTGCTTCCCCACGCGCGCGCGGGCAACGTCCGCTGGAAGAGTGGGCTGACGTTCGGAGGCACGTCGATGGCGTTCGCGTTCGTCGGCGCGCGGGTCGGCGCGGCCCTGCCGAGTGCCGTGTTGGTGATCGCATTTGCCGCGCTGATGTTCAGCGTCGGCACCGTCATGTTGATCCGGACGCGGCGAGCGATCGCGACGCCTCGCCCCCCGAGCCTCGAGCGGATGCTCGCGACGGGGGTCGGAGTCGGCCTGCTCACCGGGGTGCTCGGTGCGGGTGGCGGGTTCGTCATCGTGCCGGCCCTCACCCTGGTCGGCGGACTCGCGATCCGAGAGGCCGTCGCGACCTCGCTCCTCGTCATCACGATGAACGCCCTCGCCGCACTCGCCGGCACGGCGGGTCATGCCTCGTTCGAGGGTTGCGTCCTCGTCCCGGTCGCGGCGATCGCGATGGCCGGCAGCATGCTCGGGATGCGCCTGGGCCGCCGGCTCTCCGCGCACCAGCTCCAGCGCGGCTTCGGGGTGTTCATCGTCGTGATCGGCACGGCGATCCTGTTCCGGGAGCTGATCTGAAACGCCCCCCTCGACCTGACCGTGGCACTGCCGTTGCACACCTATGGAGTCATCATGCAGATCCAGGCCTTCTTCGATCCGGACACGTTCACGCTGACGTACGTCGTCTTCGATCCCGCGACCCGCGACGCCTTGGTCATCGACCCGGTCCTCAACTACGACGTGCTGGCGTCGCGGACCTCCACGCGATCGCTCGAGCGGGTCGCCGCGTTCGTTCGCGAACACGAGCTCGTCGTCCACTACGCCCTCGAGACCCACGCGCATGCGGATCACCTGTCGGGCTCGCCGTGGTTGCGCCAGCAGTTCGGCGCGAAGGTCGCGATCGGGGAGCGCATCCGCGAGGTGCAGGAGGTGTTTCAGGACGCCCTCGATCTCCCGTTCGTCGCCACGGATGGCAGCCAGTTCGAGCGCCTCCTCCATGACGGCGAAGCGTTCGAAGCCGGGAGCCTTCACATCCAGACCATCGCCACCGCCGGCCACACGCCTGCGTGCGTGACGTACCGCATCGGCGACGCGCTGTTCACGGGGGACGCGCTGTTCATGCACGACTACGGCACCGGACGATGTGACTTCCCGCGTGGCAGTGCGGAGGCGCTGTTCGAGTCGATCCAGCGGCTCTACGCCCTGCCCGACGAGACGCGCGTGTTGCCGGGCCACGACTACCAGCCGAACGGGCGAGAGGTCGCGTGGGAGACCACGATAGGTCGATCGAAGCGCGAGAATCTGCAGCTTCGCGAGACGACGACGAAGGCGGAGTTCGTCGCGATGCGGACCGCGCGCGATGCCAGCCTCGCCGCACCACGCCTCCTCTATCCGAGCGTCCAGATCAACATCGACGGAGGGCGGATGCCACCAGCGCACGCGAACGGCCGCGTGTACCTCACCATCCCGATCACGGCGGCGCCGACCGTGGCCGAGGTCGATCCGGCGTTCGTCGTCGAGCGTCGCGAGGTGGTCGCGCTCGTCGATGTTCGCGAGCCGCAGGAGTTCACGGGAGAGCTGGGTCACGTGCCGGGGGCGCAGCTCGTGCCGCTGGCGACGCTGCTCGACGTTGCCGCGACCTGGGATCTCGACCGCGAGATCGTGCTGGTCTGCCGCTCCGGTGGCCGATCGGCGCGGGCAGCCGCCACGCTCGCCAGCAAGGGGTTTCGCCACCTCTACAACCTTCGCGGTGGAATGCTGGCCTGGAATACGGCGCGACTCCCCATCGAGCACTGATACTCCTGTCGTGGACTCGAGTCGACTCTTGACCTGGGCGATCGAGGACCTCGGCGCGGCGTGCGCAGTCCTCGATGCCGAGCTCCTCATCGTCGCGGCGACCCCCTCCGCCGACGCCATGACCGACGGTGCACTCGTCCGCGGCACGTCGCTCGTCAAGGCGTTGTGCGGAGATGCCCCGCAGCGTCCGGTCGCGGAGGCCCTCGCCGCGGGACGCCCGGCCAGCGGTGCGATCGTCAAGCCCGGCGTCGATGGCGTGATGAGGACCCTCGAGGTTCGAGCGTCCCCGATCATTCGCGACGAGGTACGCGTTGGCTGGCTCGTGGCGTTCTCGCGTCCCGAGGAGGCCGGGGTCGGAGCCGACTCACCCGTGCTGTTCCATGGCATGTGGACGCGCGATCCGGGGATGAAGCGGATCTTTCACATCGTCGAGCGCGCCGCGCGCCGCGACGTCAGCGTGCTCGTCCGCGGCCCGACGGGGAGTGGCAAGGAGCTCCTCGCACGCGCCGTGCACGAGCTGTCGCCGCGACGCGAGGGCCCGTTCCGAGCGATCAACTGTGCGGCGCTCCCCCCGACCCTGCTCGAGAGCGAGCTGTTCGGACACGTGCGCGGTGCCTTCACGGGAGCGCTCAAGGACAGCCCCGGCATCTTTCGCGCCGCGAGCGGAGGGACGCTGTTCCTCGACGAGGTCGCGGAGATGCCGCTCGATCTGCAGGCGAAGCTACTCCGCGTGCTCGAGACTCACACGGTCATTCCGATCGGTGGCACCGAGCCGATCGACGTCGACGTGCGGATCGTCGCGGCGACGCACCAATCGCTGCGACGGGCCGTCGACGAGCGTCGGTTTCGCGCCGACCTGATGTACCGCCTGCGCGTGGTGCCCATCTTCCTCCCGCCCCTCGCGGCTCGCCGTGGTGACGTCGAGCTGATCACCGACAAGCTGGTCGAGGTGCTCAACGCGGAAGGCGAGCGCCGGGTCACGCACGTCTCGCGTGGCGCGCGCGACGCGATCGCCGCGTATCCGTGGCCCGGCAACGTGCGCGAGCTCCGGAACGCGCTGCAGTACGCCTACGTGATCGGAGACGGTTCGATCCTGCTCGATGTCGAGCTCCCTCCAGAGGTCAGCGGCGCGACCTTCGATCCGGACACCACCGCAGTCAACGTGGGCCCGGTGGCGCCCGCGGAGGAGCCTGCCGAGGCCCGCAAGATCCGGCTGGCCCTCGAGCACGCGAACGGCAATCGAGAACGAGCGGCGCAGATCCTCGGGATGTCGCGGGTGACCTTGTGGCGCCACATGAAAGCGCTGGGCTTGCAGGACGACCGGGACCTGCCCGAGTAGCTCACGATCCGATACCCATCCCGGTCGCCGACGTGATCGTCCACAGCGCACCGAGCTGTGCGCGCACGCTGACGAGCTCGGCCGCGAGCGCGTCGTCGTGTTCGGAGTCGATCAGCTCGTCGCGTCGTGCCGGCGACAGGCGGTCCGCGATCGCGATCAACAGGAGCGTCACCGCCTCGGCGTGCCCGGCACCGACGACCTGCTCGACGCGGGGAAACACCGCGAGCCTGCGAACCGCCGCGCGTGCCGCGCCGATCGCCTCCTCGTGGGCGGTGCTGTTCGGCACGCGCACGGTGACATGTGCCGAGACCGGGAGCAGGGCAGTCGCGAGATCCTCGATCCGCGCATCCGGACCGAGCTCCTCGACCACCGAGGACAACCGGCGCGCGAACCCCTTCAGATCCTCGCCCTCGCAGCTCAGCGTGAACCCGAGCGACACGCCCTGGACACGACGCTGCAACGCGATCCATCCCCGTGACCGCCCGGTCACCGGATCGATCGGGTGCATGGCCTGCCAGAGGAGTGCTGCGGAGATCCAATGCGGCGGGTACTTGAACCGCGCGACGTCGAGAACGAGGACGAGGTCCTTCGCGGCGTGGTAACCGCCGACGGGCGAGAAGTGTCCACTCCCCGTCTGATCGAGACCTGCACGATCGTACGAGGCGATCACCACACCCTCGCCGTGCGCGGCGGCGATCAGCGATGACCGCCACGTCGCGAGGTCGCTGGACTCTGCGCGAAACAGGTCCACCGCGGCTCCGTTACACCTCGCGAGACAGGCCACCTCGTCGAGGTCGAGACCACGCCGCCGGACCTGGTCGAGGGAAACACAACAGTCGAGGAGCTCCTCCGAGAACCAGCGCCACGGTCCTTTCCAGAGCCGGCCCGGATCGATGGCGAGTGCGTTCAGCGCGACGACCAGCGAACCGAGTCCGCAGAACTCCGGCTCCGCCTGCGTGTGGAACTGCTCGGCGAGCCTGAAGTAGCCGTCGAGGCCGCCGGCTTCGAGCGCCTCCGCGAACAAGCGTCGGCCTGCGACCGACGAGAACTCGGTAGCACCGGCCGGGAGCGGTCGCTTGTAGATGGTCTCGTTCATGGGCGCGTGACTCGATCCCGAGAATACTCGGTCACGAAGGACGCAGGGACCGCCTACGGGAAGTCCATCGCCGAGCGCCCTCGCGGGCTGGCTCCGGGCTTGCTTCGAGTGTGACCGAACAGGTTCCACTCACCGTCTACGCGCAGGTCGTGCACGCGACCGCGCACGACACGCAGCTTCTGCCGGAGAACGCGTTTCCGTCTCCTGGAACCGCGGCACGCGACGTGAAGCGTCACGGTTCCGTGCGCATCGCGGTCGTCGCTGCCCTCATCTGGACGCTTGCGGTCCCTGCGCGCGCCGATGATGCGCTGCCGGCGCCACTCCGGGTGGGCGATGTGGTCGCGATCGCGCGCCAGCGTCGATCCGAGATCATCGCTGCACGAGCGCGCGCCGCGGCCACAGCCCAACGTCCCGCGATCGTCTCGGCGCTCGATGACCCGACGATCTCGGCATCCATCGATCACCTTCCGTTCAGCGAGCTCGGTGGCAGGATGCCCATGTTCGACCGCAGCTTCACGATCGAGCAGACCTTCCCCTTGTCGCGGCTCCGGGGTCATCGGCGAGCTGGCGCCGAAGCCGACTGGCGTCGTCAACGCGCCAGCACCGATCGCGCCGTCCTCGATGTCGAGCTCGACGCGGCCGGAGCGTTCTGGATGCTCGTGCAAGTCCGCGCGACGGTGGAGATCGTCGCGCAGCAGTACGCGCTCGCCGAACAGCTCGTCGCTGCGGCGCTCGCGCGCTACACGTCGAATACCGGGACGCAGTCGGACGTGCTCCGCGCCCAGATCGAGGTCGCACGCCTCGACGCCGAGCGACGTGCGCTGGCGGCCGAGGTGCGTGGTGCCGAGGTGATGCTCAACACGAGCCTCGCGCGCGCGGCGGACGGCGCGATCCCCGCGCTCGACGCCGTCCTCCCGGAAACCATGCCGCCTGCGCGCGACGCGATCTCCCGCGCGGCGATCCGCCGTCCCGAGCTGCGCATGGGGCAAGCCGAGATCGAACGCGCCGAGGCCGACGTGCGAGTCATGCGTTCGATGTATGCGCCGATGGCCATGCTCCGCACCGGCCCCGCTTACACGATGGAGGCGGGCAATGGATGGATGCTGATGATCGGGATCACCCTTCCGATCTGGCGGGGCAAGCTTCGCGCGGGCGTCGTCGAGGCGAGCTCGATGGTCGAGATGGCGAATGCCGATCTCGACGCGATGCGACGAATGATCGACGGGCAAGCACTCGCTGCCCGGGAGACCGTGATCGCAACCCGCGAGCGCTACCTCGCGCTGCGCGATGCCATCGTGCCGCGGGCGGAGCAAGCGATCGCTCCGACGATGGCCGCCTACACCGCGGGACAGCTGCCCCTGGTCAGCGTCGTCGAGGCGGTGCAGACCCTATGGTCGTTGCAGGGCCAGCGCGAGGTCGCGCGGGCGGAGCTCGGCATCGCCTGGGCGCGACTCGCCCGTGCCTCCGGCCAGGGGGGCAAATGATCAGACTCTGGAAAGACCATCCCGGGATAGGCGGCGCATTGCTTGGCTTCGTCGTCGCCATCACGCTCGCGGTTGCCCTCTACTCGATGCGGGACGGCTGCGCGTCGGCGCCACCAGCTGGCGACGTCTCCGGATCGGCACCAGGTGACGCCAACCTGGTGCCAGCCCCGGAAGACCATGCCGGTCACGGCGTGGTCTCGCCGGCGAACGCCGACCGGAAGCTCCCAGCAGGCTTCGCACCGGTGTCGCTCGATCCGATGCAGGCGACCGCGATGGGGCTCACGAGCCAGCCCGTCGCGGAGCGTGACTTCACGCGCCGGCTCCGGACGGTCGGCGTCGTGACGGTCGACGAGACTCGGACGGAGCACATCCACACGCGCGTGCGTGGCTGGATCGAAGGGTTCCACGTCAAGTTCGTCGGCAAGAAGGTCCGCGCGGGTGAGGCGTTGGTGTCGATCTACAGCCAGGAAGCCTACGCGGCGCAGCTCGAGCTCGCATCGCTGCTGCGTTCGCCGGTTCGCTCGCCGGAGCTCGTCGATGCCGCACGCCGCCGTCTCGCGCTGTGGGACATCCCGAAGAGCGTCATCGCAAAGGTCGAGGCGACCGGCGAGCCCCAGCGGACATTTCCGCTCGAAGCCCGGCGAGCGGGTGTCGTCGTCGCGAAGCAGGCGTTCGACGGCTTGTTCGTCGATCCGTCGCTCGAGCTCTACACGATCTCGGACCTGTCGCGAGTCTGGGTGCTGGCCGACGTCTACGATAGCGATGTCGCCCACGTCAAGGTCGGCAGCGTCGCGCGCTTGACGATCGAGGGGCAGGCGGCGGCCGTCACATCGAAGGTCGCGTTTCTCTATCCGACGATCGACGAGCGAACGCGGACCCGCAAGGCACGCTTCGAGCTCGAGACGCGAGACGGCGCGTTGCTGCCTGGCGCGTTCGTTACCGTCGAGCTCGAGCTCGCGATGGGACGCGGGCTCGCCGTCCCTGAATCCGCGGTGATCCGCACCGGCGCGCGCGCGATCACGTTCGTCATCCACGGCGAGCACGCCGAGCCGCGCGAGATCAAGCTCGGACCGCTGGTCGGAGATCACTACCGCGTCGAGAGCGGGCTCCTGGCCGGCGAGCTCGTCGCGACCGGGGCCCAATTCCTCCTCGACTCCGAGAGCAGGCTTCGCGCGACGAGCGCTCCGGGAGGCGGTCATGCCGGACACTGAGCGGCTCGGGATCATCGCCCGGATCATCGACCTCGCGGCGCGCAAGCGGGTGTTCGTGTTCGGGCTCACGATCGGGTTGGCCGTGTGGGGGGTCGTCAGTGCCACCCGTTCGCAGCTCGACGCGCTGCCGGATCTCTCCGATACCCAGGTGATCGTCGCGACCGAGTGGATGGGGCGCAATCCGCAGCTGATCGAGGATCAGGTCACGTACCCGATCACCACGACGTTCTTGGGGGCCCCACGGGTCAAGACGGTCCGAGGCTTCACGATGTTCGGGATGTCCTTCGTCTATGTCGTGTTCGAGGACGGCACGGACATCTACTGGGCCCGGTCGCGCGTGCTCGAGTACCTCGCGCGTGTCCGAGACAAGTTGCCGGCTGGGGTCACCCCACAGCTTGGCCCCGACGCCACCAGCATCGGGTGGGTCTTCCAGTACGCGCTGGTCGACACGACCGGCAAGCGCACGCTCCAAGAGCTGCGCTCGTTTCAGGACTGGTCGCTGCGCTACTGGTTGCAGAGCGTGCCCGGTGTCGCCGAGGTCGCGAGCGTCGGCGGCTTCGAGAAGCAGTACCAGATCCAGATCGATCCCGAGAAGATGAAGGCGAGCAACGTCTCGGTCGGCCAGATCGCCAGCGCGGTGCGCGGCGCGAACACCGAGGTCGGTGGCCGCGTGATCGAGATGGCGCAACACGAGTATGCGCTGCGCGGCCGCGGGTACGTCCGCAGCGTCGAAGATCTCGAGCTCGCCGTCGTCGCGACGGACTCTCGGGGCACGCCGATCCGGATCCGCGACGTCGCCGACGTCACGATCGGCGGCAACATCCGCCGTGGGTTGACCGAGCTCGACGGGCGCGGCGAGGTCGTCGGGGGCATCGTCGTGATGCGATACGGCGAGAACGCGCTCGACGTGATCGACCGGGTGAAAGCGAAGCTCGAGCAGGTCCACGCCTCGATGCCACCCGGCGTCGAGGTGGTTCCAGTCTACGACCGTAGCCGGTTGATCGAGGACTCGATCAAGACGCTCGGCACGAACCTCTTCCAGATCCTCGCGATCGTCGTCCTCGTGATCGGCGTGTTCCTGTTCCACTTCCGGTCGACACTGGTCGCGGCGATCAAGCTGCCGGTCGCGAGCGCGTCGACCTTCATCGCGTTCTACTACCTCGACGTCACGATCAACATCATGTCGCTTGCCGGCGTGATGTTGGCGCTCGGGGACATGGTCGATTCGGCGTGCGTGCTGGTCGAGAACGCGCACAGAAAGATCGCCGAGGCAGAGCGCGAAGGTCGCACCGTCGACCGCAAGGAGCTCGTGATCCGGTCGGCACGCGAGCTCGGCCCCTCGATCTTCGGCGCGCTGCTCGTCCTCACGATCGCGTTCCTACCGGTGTTCGCGCTGCAGGGCGAGGAGGGTCGCCTGTTCCGGCCGCTCGCACTCGCGAAGACGTTCTCGATGGCGTTCGCGTCGCTGTTCGCGATCACGCTCGTGCCCGCACTCATGGTCACGTTCCTGCGCGGCAAGATCCGCCCCGAGGAGCGGAACCCGATCAACCGGTTCTTCATCGCCGCCTACCGTCCCGCGCTGCGCGCATGCCTGCGTGCACGCTACGTCGTGATCGCGGTGGTCGTCGTGCTGATGGCCGTGACCGCGATCCCGTTCTCGCGACTTGGCTCGGAGTTCATGCCACCGCTCTACGAGGAGGACCTCCTCTACATGCCGATCACCGTGCCGGGCATCTCGATCGCCGAGGCGAAGCGCCTGCTGAGCTGGCAGGACCGGCAGATCCGATCGGTGCCCGAGGTAGATCGCGTGTTCGGCAAGGCTGGCCGCGCGGACAGCGCGCTCGATCCAGCGCCGCTGTCGATGTTCGAGACCGTGGTGCACCTCAAACCGCGAAGCGAGTGGCGGCCGGGCATGACCGTCGCCAAGCTCGTCGCCGAGCTCGACGCGAAGACCAAGCTGCCTGGTGTCCAGGGCGCGTGGACGATGCCGATCAAGGCGCGCATCGACATGCTGTCGACCGGCATCCGCACACCGATCGGCATCAAGGTCTTCGGCCCCGACCTCCAGGTCATCACGCAGATCAATGATCAGCTCGAGCGTGCGCTGCGCACGGTGCCGAACACGCGCAGTGTCTACGCGGAGCGGGAGCTCGGCGGGTACTTCATCGACGTCACGCCCGATCGCGAGCAGATCGCGCGCTACGGCCTGACCGTCTCGGAGGTCCTCGACGTCGTCGAGAGCTCGATCGGCGGCATGGACGTGTCGCCGACCTACGAGGGCCGCGAGCGCTACAAGATCAACGTCCGCTACCCGCGCGAGCTGCGCGACGACGTCGAGAAGCTACGCTCGATCTTGGTGCCGATCGCGCCGCTGTCACCGCGCCCGCTGCCGGTCGGCGGCGCTGGAGCGACCTCCCCGATGAGCGGACCGACCTCGATGGTGACCGGCTCGACCGCCGGGCGTAGCGGGATGGGAGGGATGGCTGGTGGCGGCGGGAGTCTGGGTGGTGGAATGGGTGGCGGCATCGATGGAGGCGCGACGGCGGTTCCGCCCACCTCCAGCGGCTCCGAGGCGAGCGCCGCATTCGTGCCGCTCGGCCAGCTCGCGACGATCGAGACCGTGATGGGCGCGCCGATGATCAAGAGCGAGCTCGGATCGATCAACGGTTGGGTCTACGTCGACATCGACACCGGCGATATCGGCGGCTACGTCGATGCTGCGAAGGCGAAGGTCGCTGCGGACGTCCAGATCCCACCCGGCTACTTCCTCAAGTGGACCGGCCAGTACGAGCTCCTCGAACGCGTCCGCACGCGGATGTCGTGGATCCTGCCGCTCACCCTCGCGATCGTGTTCGTGATCCTCTACCTCAACTTCCGTGGAGTCGCGCAGTCGCTGATCGTGATGACGGCCGTGCCGTTCGCGGCGGTCGGCGCGATCTGGACGCTCTCCATGTTCGGCTTCAACACGTCGATCGCCGTGTGGGTCGGCATGATCGCGTTGCTCGGCGTCGCCGCGGAGACTGCGAGCGTCATGGTGGTCTACCTCGACGAGGCGTGGGAGAAGGGGCGCGCCGACGGGACGATCGCGACCGTCCACGAGCTCGTCGAGCGCTCGCTCGAAGCAGCCGTCAAGCGCGTGAGACCGCTGCTGATGACCGTGCTCGCCAACGTGTTCGGCCTGCTCCCGATCTTGCTCGACGACGGCGTGGGCTCGGATCTCGCAAAGCGAATCGCCGCGCCGATGTGGGGCGGGCTGGTGTCACTCACGATCCTCACGCTGTTCGTCGTGCCCGCAGTCTACGTGGTGTGGCGAGGCTTCCAGCTGCGCCGAGCCAAGCCGAAGCTCGGCTCGCTGGCGGACTGAGCTGAGTGCGACGAGACATCGACGCCCCGATCACAGCTCGCCGATCGTATCGCCTTCGATGGGCCACGAGCGTGCCACGAGCTCCCGAATGACCAGCCGGGTGCTCGCCGAGAGATTCCTGAATGCGATCGCGGCACGATCGGTCGTCACGTCATGTCGAACGACATGGATGGCCTCGCCTTCGATGTCGAGTGGTGTCCCATCGAGATCGAGGAGAACTTGGACCTTCTCGCCCACCGACAACGTCAGGGGCCCCACGAGACGCATCCCTCCGAGCGAGATCGACTCGATCGTACACGGCACACCCGAGTTGTGACGTACGAGAAGAATGGCACTCGCGTGTCGCGTCATTGGAAGGCGGCCGATGTGAGGGTCAAGTCGAGCACGTAGTGGGAACCCCATCGAGGAAGGTTTCAGCCAATTGCCGTGCGGATTTCTTGCATGAACGCTCCTGTGCGAATGTTGCACAACCAGGTCGGGCGAACGAATGCGAGGATGAGTGGGTGCGTTGCGGAGTCCTGCTTCTCGTCGTCGGGTGCTCCTACACCCCACCGCTCGGCCGACCGGACGGTGACACCGATGCGCCGATCGACACGCCCGCGGACTCAGCCTCCACCGATGCCGCGATCGACGCGCCACCGGGCGCCATCGCTTGCCCGGGATCGATGTGTGGGACGGTCTGTTGCGACGGCGACTGCCTCAATGCCACCACCAGCGTTTGCACGGGGAACGTGTTTCGCTGTGATGGCCCCGAGGACTGCGGGACCGATCAGGTGTGTTGCAACGACCAGAACGGCAGCACGTGCGTCACGGGTACCTGCGGCGGCTTCGAGGTGTGCCACACCCCTTCGGACTGCAGCTTCGCATGTAGCGATTGCAGCTTCGCGTCGGACTACGGTCAGCAGGTGTGTTGCGAATAGGCTCGTGATCGAGACCTAGAATCCGAGAGCAGCAGCCAGGGTTCGCCGCGGCCTCGACCTGCACCTCGAGGAGAGCGGCACGATCGCGAGCAACGACATGGTGATCGCGCCGTACCCGAAGCATCCGCAGAGCGCGACGTGAGGGTGGTTCGGCTCCACCTCGTGGGAGCTGTCGATTTCGGTGCGACTGGTTCCGCAAGCGTCCTCCTGGGGCCACTTCAACCAGGACACGACGATGACCAAGCAAACCTTCCTCCTCGCTTCCTCCCTCCTCGCGATCGGTGCTTGCACCGAGGCTGCTAGCTCCGATTCCAACCCGACCAAGGACGATGTCCGCGCCATGGGCAAGCAGGATAGCGGCCGCGACTTCTGCGAAGATCTCGGCTGGTACGGCGACGGCGTGTGTGACGACTTCTGTCTCGTCCTCGACTCCGATTGCGCGACGGACAGCCGCCGGCCCGAGCTTGGTGACGACCTGTCGGTCATGACGACGTCCAAGATCACGATGGCCGAGGGACTTCGAGAAGCTGGCAAGCTCGGCCCGGTGATCGAAGCGAAGTTCGAGCTCGGCCATGATGGCAAGCTCGCACTCAGCACGTACCCCGTCGGCAAGTCGCTCGCGTTCGACTCCGAACGCAACATCTTCAACGAGCTGGCCGGCGATCCGACAAAGAGTGGTCCGTTCACGGGGACGACGGAGACGTTCCATGACTACGAGCACCTCACGCGTTCGTCGCGCGACCTCACGCTGATACAGATCTCGAAGCTCGACCTCGCCGACGCGGTGGAAGCTGTCGATTGGCTCGGGACGGTGTACTGGGCGATCCCGACGATCCAGGAGAAGCGCGCCGGCTACGGCATCTGGGCGCTCGTCGACGAGCAGCCGATGTACTTCTTCATCGACGGCGAAGGCAGCCGCAGGCGCCAGACGGTTGATCTCGGCACCGGGCCAGGTACCCGTGCCACCGATGCTCGGCTGCCCAAGCTGCCCGACACGACGATCATGCGCACGGCGCGTGTGAAGATGTCGACCGCGCTCAAGCAGACGCTCCAGAAGTACCCCGGCGTGATCGAGGCCAAGTACGAGGTCGGCGATAGCGGCAACCTCAGCCTCAGCATCTATCCGACCAAGGAGCCGCTCACCGTCGATGCCGAGCACCAGACCTTCTTCGAGCTCGAAGGCGACCCGACCGCTTCGATCTATCTCCCGGCCGAGAAGACCTTCGACGTCCCCGACGAGGAGCACGTCACGCGCTCGGCGCGCGATCTCACGCTGGTCCAGTGCCAGACGATGTCGTTACTCGATGCGGTGCTCAAGGCCGAGGCGCGGTTCTCGCACGGTCTCGTCTACTGGGCGATCCCGACCATTCGCGACGGCCGCGCGGGCTATGGCGTGTACGTCCTGGACTCGAGCAACCGGACGCACTATCTGTTCCTCAGCTAGCCGGATGTCTCGCGCTCGACCGAGGATCATGACCCTGCACGCGTTCGTTGCGTGCGTCGTGCATTGGGAGATCACATGATGCTCGCGCTGATGCTCGCGATCGCACCAGTGCGGATGGAGTCGCCGCCGAGGATCGACGGTCATCTCGATGACGCCACCTGGACTCGCGTTCCTGCGACCGCCGCGTTCACCCAGACCTTCCCACACGATGGCGACGCTCCCAGCCAACCGACTCGCGTGCAGGTTGGCTACGACGACGACAGCGTCTATCTCGCGATCGACTGCATCCAGCGCGAGCCACGGCTCGCACGCTTGACCCGCCGTGATCGAGACGCGGGGGACGATCGAGTGAGCATCGACCTCGACACCAGTCACGATCGCCGCTCGGCCTTCCATTTTCAGGTCAGCGCCGCCGGCGTGCTGGTCGATGGCCTGCGCTACGACGACACCGAGCTGTCTTCGGAGTGGGACGAGATCTGGCAGGGTGAGGTCGCGCAGACCGCGACGGGGTGGAGTGCCGAGCTCCGGATCCCGTTGCGCATCCTTCGCCTGCACCACGGCATCGCGACCTGGGGCTTCCAGATCCGGCGCTGGATCGGCACCACGGGTGAGATCGATCAATGGACGTACGCCCCACGAGATGCCGGTGGTGAGGTCTCGCGCTACGGCGACCTCGGACCGTTCGTCGGGCTGCAGCCACGTGGTCACATCGCGCTGGTTCCGTTTGGCCTCGCACGGCTCGTACGCACCGACGCCGCCGTACCATCTGCGTACGGCGAGGGTGGCTCCGTCGCGGCGGGGCTCGATCTCGTGTGGCGGCCGGCGTCGAATATCAGCGTCGTGGGTTCGGTGTTGCCCGACTTCGCACAGGTCGAGGCCGATCAGGTCGTGCTCAACCTGACAACGACCGAGCTCGAGCTGCCGGAGAAGCGCCCGTTCTTCTTGCAGGGCCTCGATCTGTTTCAGACGCCGATCCGGTTGCTCTACACCCGACGGATCGGCGAGACCCCGGACACACCGTTCCTCGAGGGTGCGACGCTGCTGCGTCCACCCGGAGCTGCGCCGATCCTCGGGGCCGCCAAGGTCGTCGCGAACGTGGGTGGTGTCGAGCTCGGCGCGTTGTCCGCGATCACCGGCCCGGTCGATGCCGTGACCGATCGCGGTACCGTGCGAGCACTCGCGCTTCAGGCTCATCATGTCGCACGCGCACGGATCACGCGGAGTCGGCTCGCAGTCGGGGCACTCGCCACCGCACGCACTGCCACCGACGATTCCGCGCAGGATGCGTATACGGCGGGACTCGACGGTGCCTGGCGCTCCGAGAGTGGCGCGTGGGTCGCGAACGGCCAGCTCGCGGCGACCCGGATCGAGGGTGGCCCACCGCGCCAGCGCCCCGACGGAACGACGATCTCATCCGGTGATACCGGCACCGGTGGGCTCGTCAAGCTCGCGCGTGAAGGCGGCACCCTGCGGGGCGAGGCCGCATACGAGCGGTTCTCGCGCCGGTTCGACATCGACGACCTCGGCTTTCAGCCGCGCGCGAACATCGAGCACGGCTGGCTCGACCTCGAGGCGTTCTCCGCACAGCCACATGGCCCGCTGATCGAGAGCCGCGCGAAGCTCGAGCTGTTCTGGCGCCGCAACCTCGACGGCCTGGTTGGACCGTCGGGCTATCAATGGAACGTCTCGGGGACCACCCGCAACATGTGGCACACGTTCCTCGAGGTGCACTGGCGCCCGCACCTGTTCGATGATCGCGAGCTCGGCGATGGGCGCGCGCTCGAGCACGCCGGCAAGCTTGGCGCCGAAGTCGACCTGCGCAGCGACACGCGGCGCTCGGTCGTGGTGGGGACCTCGATCTACGCAGCCTCGATGCGCGATGGTGGCTCGGTCTCCGCGAGTGCCGATGTGGGCATCCGGTTGTGGGACAACCTCGAGCTCCAGCTCGCGCCCGAGCTCTTCGTCACGCGCGGCGAGCCACGTTTCGTCGACGAGGATGCCACCGGGCCACGTTTCGCACGCCAGGATGCTCGCTCGTTTGGCCTGACCACTCGCGCCACCTGGACGATCTCGCGAGACCTCACCGTGCAGGCATACATCCAGGCGCTGCTCGCGACGATCCGCTATCGCGATGCGTTCACGGCGGACCCCGCCGACCGCGTGATCCAGCTCTCCGAGTTGACCCCGGCAGGGTTCGATCCGACGAGGTATGACGGTCGCGAGGGTGCGCTCAATGCCACGCTCGTCGCTCGCTGGGAGTACCGTCCCGGCTCGACGGCGTTCCTCGTCTACTCGCACGCGCAGTCACCGACGACGGATCGCGCGGCCTACGATCCGATGGCGCTCGTCCGCGGTCCGGCGGCGGACGTCGTGCTGCTCAAGCTGTCGTGGGCCTGGCTTCGTTAGTCAGCGGGTCGCCGGAAACGGGTCGGTGATCTGGAGCAGCCCGCCGGTCGTCGAGTCGCAGACCCAGACGTTCCCGCGGTTGTCTGCGGTCGCACCGTGGCCGGTTCGCGGGATCGAGACACTCTCGAGCACGCTCATGCCGCCGTCCGCGCACGTCGCGATGATGTCGAGCGTGTCGCCCGGATCGCCACGCAGGTAGAGGTGGTGGCGGACATCGTCGTACGCGAGGATCGCCGCATTGCCGCCGGCCTCGATGCCGGTGCGCAAAGAACCCGTCGTCGTGACCACGGCCGCGCCACCGTTGGACGAGCAACCCGCGATCACGAGCCCGAGCTCCGCGTCGATCTGAGGGAAGCCGTGAGACGACCCGCAGCCGGTATCATAGTCGCCGATCACGATCCGCCGCTCGACATCGATCAGCACGGCACGACTGCCACCCTGCGTGTACGCGAACCCGTTGGCGTCGAAGGTCAACCCCTCCGGGGCGATCGGAAGCAACACGCTGCCGATCCGTGTGAGTGTCCGAGGATCGAGGATGTCGATCCGATTCTTGCCAGGCAAGGTCACCCAGATCTCGGGAACGGTCGGGGCGACCCGGACATAGTCGGGGTTCGAGTCGGTGTTGCCGCTCGCCACCTGCTCGAGCGTCACCGCGTCGATCGCGATGATCCGATCGGCGCTCCGATCGGCGACGTAGATCTGTGAGGCGTCGGCGTCCGCCGATGCGCTGCCACCTGGAACCGCGGCGATCCGTACCTCGAGGGTGTCGGGCTCGACGACGTAGAGCCGACCGGTGCCTTGGGGCGCGACGATCACCTTGTCGAGCTGGGGTGAGAACCGCACGTCGTCGAATGACGCACCCTGTCCGAACAGCGCCACGTGCGTGACGGTGGCGGCCTCGTCGGTGGTCGGGACCTCGCAGGAGCCCGGGGCTGGGAGGTTGTTCCCACAGCCCACGAGGGCCACCAATGAAACCGCACGTGGCGCACGCATGGCCGCTAGAGGATGCATCGAGCGAAAGTCGCAGGGCTTTCTCGTGCTGGAGTTTCAGGCACCTGGAAGCTTCACCCGGCCGAGGTCGCGCGCACGGGCAAGCAGGAATCCGCCGACGGCGAGTGCACCGAGGAGGATGCCCATCACGGCGAGCGTCCCGCGCGCGTAGGGGAACAGTCCTGCGAGACCGACATCGGTGCGACGAGCGAGCACGAGCTGGGCGATCGCGTCGGCCTGATCGTTCGCCCGCAGCGGAGTGCGCTCGGCGAGCCACTCGTGTTGATCGACCGTGAGCTCCGCGATCCCTGTGCTCGTGGCACCGTCGAGAACGCCACGAGGGACCCCTCCCTCCGCCTCGCCGCCGAGCGCGGTCACCGAGAGCAGGGCATCCGTTCCCGTGCTGACCTCCTTGAGGACGCGCGCCGCTTCGACGAACTGGACGAACAACGCTTTGGCTTGACCGTTGATCCGCTTGGTCCGCGCGAACACGACGAACAAGCCTGGTCTCGGCCTTCCGCCCATCAAGTTCGACTCCACCACGACTGGATCATCTCCCTTGACCACGCCGAGGTAGACCTCGGTCGGGGCATCGTAGGCTGCCGCGATCACCGGCACCGAAGTGACATCCGTATCCCACACTGCGGTGTTCGCGCTCGAGAACAGCAAGCGTCCTTTCTGATCGGCGATCGCGACGACATCCGTCTGGCGAAGGCGTGTCGCTTCGAGCCAGCTCTGGCTGCGTAGCGCGGCACGCGCGGTCTCGCGTCGTTGCTTGTCCTCGGACTCCTCGCCCAGTCCGAAGTCGGCGAAGTCAGGTGATGCCGCGACGGCCTGAACGCCTGGCAACAGGTAGAGCGCGTCGGACTGCGCGGCGAACGTATCGGCGCGTAGGCTGACCAGCTTGTCGAGCTGCGCGCGCGCTGCCGCGAAGCTCGTCCGCGTTACCGCCCGGGTTCGCTCCTGCAGGATCCCGTCGGCGCCGAACGCGATCGCGACGGCGACGAACGCGACGAACGCGACGAACGCGACCTGCCGTGGCCGGCGACCTCGATCTCGACCGAGGGCTTTGAGGAGCTCGTCAAGCGTCGGAAAGCGGTCGCCCGGGGTCACGGAGAGGGCGCGGACCAGGATCGCGCGCAACGACGCCGGAACGCGTGACTTCGGGGGGGCTGGCTCGATCCGGCCGTGGAGCACCGCGTCGGCGAAGGCGACACGCGTCGTCCCCGCGAACGGCCGCGTCCCATAGAGCGCCTCGTAGAGCGCGACCGCGAAGCTGAACTGATCGCTGCGCGCGTCGAGATTTCCTCCCTCGTGCTGTTCCGGGGCCATGTAGGCCGGAGTGCCGGCAATCGAAGGCGCCCCCGACTCGCCGACATCGAGATCGTCGGTGTGGTCGTAGGCGAGCCCGAAGTCGGTTACCCGCACGCGGCCATCGGCGCCGACCAGCACGTTGTCCGGCTTGAAGTCACGATGCACCATTCCCGCATCGTGCGCGGCGATCACGCCTCGCCCTGCCGCGGTGAACACCTCGAGGATCTCCGCCGTGGAGCGAAGCGCGACATCGAGCCACTCGCGGAGGTTCATCCCGCTGATTCGTTCCATCGCGACGAAGACCTGATCGTCGACAGTCCCGACGTCATACACACTCACGACATTCGGGTGTGCCAGACGCGCCATCGAGCGCGCCTCGCGGATGATCCGGCGGGTCGAGTCGGGATGCGCCCGTGCGAACTCGGGTCGCAAGATCTTGATCGCGACGTCGCGATGCAGATCGGGATCGTGGGCCGTATAAACGATCCCCATACCGCCGATCCCGAGCGGCTCGCCGATCACGTAGCGGCCAACCTTCGTGCCTCGTTTCAACGCGGCGCGTTCGAGGATCGCCCTCCGTTGCACGCTGGGCCGATCGACCGCGGTGACGACCGCGACGGCCGTTGCATCGAACGCTTCCCCACCAAGCGCGGTGGATTCGAGCCCGAGCCGCGGATCGATGCCCGTCGGCGCGTGACCGAGATCCGTGGAGGCTGCGATCCGAGCGCTTGCTTGTTCGGCCGTCTGGGCATGGGCCAGGAGCGCGACGGTCGAGCGGCACTCGTCGCAGCCGTCGAGATGATCCTCGACCTCAGCTCGCAGCTCGGCCGGAAGCGTGTCGTCGACGAGGGAGCACAACGCCTCGGGCTCGGGACATGTCATCGCATGACCACGCGCTGTATACTGGCCGGGTGAGCGCGCTCGCTATCGCATTTCTCGAGGCGCGAATGGAATCCCTCGATCCGATGGCGATGACGGAGCTGGTGACCGCGCTCGATGCTGCGCTCGCCACTGCGCGTCAGACGTGGCCGGCTGTGGTCGTCGAGCCGATCGAGTGGGTCCGCGTCCTCGCGCCACTCGCACCCATACCGTACGACGGCGCACGTCCGCTCGGCGCCTTGTTCGTCGATGATCACTATCTCGCGTTCGCGTGCGGCAATGGTGATGCGGCGGCGGTGGCGGCGTGTGATGCCATCGTCGTCCGCGAGGCCGGGTTCGCCGCGGACGGCACTCGCATGCACGCCACGATCCGCGACGAGGCGATCCAGATCGTTCGCGAGCAGCTCCTCTCGCCGCGCACGGGACGAGCTCCTGCGATCCGCAACTTCGCCGCGCGAGGTCCGCTGCGGAGCTGGCTGCGCGTCGCCCTGTCGCGGGAGATGGTGCGCTTCGCGAAGTCGCAGAATCGAACGGTGCCTCTCGAGGAGCACCTGATCGCGTCGCCTGGATTCGCCAAGGACCCGGTGATGGAAGAGCTCAAGGCTCGCTATCGTACGGAGCTCGCGAACGCGTTTCGGGCAGCGCTCGACGAGCTCCCCGCCCGCGAACGCACGCTGTTGCGGTACCAGCTCGTCGATCAGCTGTCGATCGACGAGATCGGAGCGATCTTCCGGGTTCATCGCGCCACCGCAGCGCGCTGGCTCGCCAAGATCCGCGACGATCTGGTCGACAAGACACGCGCGACGATGGGGGCTGCGCTCGGCGTCGACTCCGAAGAGGCTGCGAGCATCGTGAGGCTCGTGCAGAGCCAGCTCGATGTCAGCGTGATTCGCCACCTCGGCCCGGGCTCGAAGGACTGACATCGTCAGGTCCCTGGTGCGTAGATCGTGGTGTTCTCGCGATACGTCTCGCCGTACTTGTTGCGGTGTTTGAATTCGCGCTGCACCTCGTCGAGCTTGAGCATCACCTCGGTGATTCCTCCCGACGTGATCGTCGCCTTGGCCGAGACCGGCTTGACCGCGCGCCGGCTGTACGCGAACACCGACCAGGTACCGACAGGAACGTCCGTGAGCTCGAACCGCCCCTTCGCATCGGCGATCGCGAACCGCGTGTTCGGGAGGATCACGAGGGTCGCGGTCATCTCCGGGTGAATGTTGCAGTAGACGTCGAGAACACCCATGCGGGGGAACGTTCGCGAACGCGTGTCACCTTGTGGAAAGCTACCGAGGTCGAAGTTCCGCTCGGTCGTCGGTGAGAACACGTTGTGCAGGAACGGATCCCCATTCGGAAACGCGACCGTACCTCCGAGCGTGACGGCAACGAGATCGGGCACGAAGCGCCTGCCGACCTGCCGGACACTGACAGGCTGCCTGGGCGGCGGCTCGGCAAACCCGACGACGTAGACCAGGATCGCGCCCGCAGGTACGTCCTTCTGACGGGAGATCTCGATCGTACCCTGGATCACCCCGCCATCCGCCAACGCCGTCGATCCCGACAGCATGACGACCAGGCCAATCCAAGGCGCGGAGCTCATAGCGCGAGACCGAAGGTTACACGCGGGGCATCGCGAATCCCGAACACACCGATGCCATACGTGGCCGCGCCCCAGAATCGACCACTGGTGATCGAGATCGTCGGACCTACGACGTACCAGCTCGTGCCCTCGCCCTCGAACAGCAGCTCGCCATAGCTCTCCACGCCGAAGCGCAGCTCTTTCGTCGCTCGCAGGCTGATCCCACCACTCGGTCGGAACTGCGATTCCTTCGCTCCGGGGGAGCGCTCGGTCACGACGCCGAGGTCGATGAGCGCGAACACACGCCCGGAGTGGTAGCTGTTGATCACGTCACCCTCGAGCTGGTAGCTGCTGCGATCTTCGATGTTCCGCTTCGCCGCCGCCCGGAGCTTCGTGGCGAGCGGTCCGGCGTCGACGGCATCCGGCGATTGCAGTCGGTACCGCACGTCGCCTCCCCACCTCGTGAAGTGGGGACTCGCAGCGCCATCCTTCGAATCTTTGTATTCGGCTTCGATCGAGATCGCGAATTCGAGGTGCGGCGTCAACGCCATCACCGGGCCCCACCAGAATGCGGTCTCGCTCTCCTTCGCGTCACCCTCGCCATTCTCTTCGAGGACCCAGGTCTCTATCTCCGTCCCGCGCTCGGGGACGATGTCGGTGCCGTACGACCACGCGAGGTGTGTGCGCCCAGCTTCGGCGTCTGGAGTCGCCGCCACCACTGCCAACCCTGTGAGTGCGACGCGGAGACGCGAGATCATCCGAGGTCTATAACATGGCGAGGCTCGCCACTCTGGTCGGTGCATACGGCTGGAGGAACCAAACGCTCGATGTCGCGTTGAATTCGACACGCGCTTCACGAAGTCGGTGGGCTTCGAATTCGATGCGACCGAAATGCTGAGCTGACTCTTGGGAACGCGACGGATTCGGAGGCGTGCAATGAGGCCGCCGGTCGGATGCGTCGCCACCAGCTAGAGGGGGATTCCTTGCGTCTTTCCACGTTCTTCATCGGCATCGCGATCACTGTTTCCACGATCAACTGTACCGAGAGCGACAACGACGGTCCGGACGGTGACGACGGTGTCACCCGGGCCGCCGTCGGTGGCGCATGTACGAGCAACGCCGGATGCCGTGCCGATCTGACCTGCGAGGATCTCGAAGAGGGTGGTCACTGCGAGAAGGAATGCGAGACCGACGCGGAGTGCGGCGAGGGCGCGATCTGCTCCACCGATCTTGGTGGCGTGGGTGGGACCTGTTACGCCGCGTGCTCGAGCGATGCCGATTGCCGCGTGGATCGCGTGTGCGCCGGCGGCGTGAATCCGCGGCTGTTCTGCGACGTGCCACAACCGGTCGGTGCCTCCTGTCTGGCCGACAACGGCTGCGAAGCGGGCCTGATCTGCGCCGATCCCGAGGTTGGAGGTCACTGCGAGAAGGACTGCGAAACCGACGCCGAGTGTGGCGAAGGAGCCATCTGCACGAGCGACGCGGGTGGGATCGGTGGCACTTGCTACAAGGCATGCTCGACCGACGACGACTGTCGCAGCGATCGCGCGTGCGTCGGTGGCGTGGCACCTCGCCTGTTCTGTGATCCGCCACTCTGAACCACACGCCCCAGGAGACTTCCACCTCACGGCCGGCAGGTCCTCGCCCCGCGAAGGTTGCCGAGAACTGGAGACTCCACGAGCACTTGACGCGCGTGGGTGGTTTTCATGCGACAGAACCCGCGAGCCTTGGGCAGTTGATCCCTCGGCGACTCGGCGCGACGCTCGTCGGGATCGCGTTCGTGGTGCCGTCGTTTCTGATGGTGCTCGCGTGGTCGGTGCTCTACGTCGAGCTCGATGGCCTGCCCTGGATGGCTGGCGCGTTCTACGGGATCGGTACCGCCGTGATCGCGATCATCGCACGCTCGTCGATGAAGCTCGTCAAGCGACGACGAAGCGTGCCTCGGCCGGCATCTGCGGCCCACGCTCTCATCGCTACGCTCGTATCACCTGGTTGCAGCCGTACCACCACGGCATACTCGCGGGCATGACCTCACGGCGCGACTTCTTCGGCTTCGCAGGCGCAGCGGTCGCCGGCTCGGTGCTGACCACGGCGTCCTCGACGATGGCGGCACCCTCACCGAGGACTCCCGCGATCGCCGCTGGTGATCACAAGCTGCGCGACCTGCCGTTTCAGCCCGCGAAGCTCAAAGGCATCTCGGCCGCGATGATCACGTCGCATCACACGAACAACTACGCCGGCGCGATCAAGAACCTGAACAAGGTCGAGCTCGAGCTCGCGAAGGTGACCAAGGACTCGCCGGGCTTCACGGTCGCGAGCCTGCGCGAACGTGAGCTCACCTACACGAACTCGATGATCCTGCACGAGCACTACTTCGGGAACCTCGGGGGCTCCGGCAAGCTCGCTGGTGGGATCGAGAAGCGCCTCGCTGCACAGTTCGGCTCGACGGCGCGGTGGGAGGAGCTATTTCGCGCCACCGCGATGTCGCTCGGCGGTGGAAGTGGGTGGGTGATCCTCGACCTCAACTACGCGATCGGAGATCTGCGGATCTACGGGGCGTCGGGCCATAGCCAGTCGGTCGCGTTCGGTCAGCCGCTGCTCGTCCTCGACATGTTCGAACACGCGTACGCGATGGACTATGGTGCGGCGCACGCGAAGTACATCGATGCGTTCTTTCAGAACGTGCAGTGGAGCGAGGTCGACAAGCGGCTCGAGCGCGGAGACAAGGCGCTGGCGTCGCTGGTCGGCTAACCTACGTCAGGGGTGAGAGCCGCAGGATCTTGCCGAACACGTCGCCGCTGGTCGGGTCGATCTCGGGATCGATGAACAACCGTGTGACCGCCGTGTTTCTCAGGCCGGCCAGCATCTCGTCGGAGATCATCGCGCCGGCGTCGGTGCCGATCGCGAACAGCGCCTCGTCGTTGCCCATCTCCGTGGCGAACGACTCGGCGCGCACACCGTCGGAGAACAGAAAGCCGTACGGGCGGCGGCACCACATGTCCTGGCCGTTCGAGGTCAGGTACCAGATCCGCGGCGGTAGCAACTCGACCAGTTGCTGAAGGGTAACGTCGTCAGCCACGGCGCCACCCTGCCATAAAGTGGTCCGCAGAGTGTGCCTATTCGAGGATCCCTTGGTGAAGGTCTCCCAGCGGGTTAACGCGTGGCTGGACGGTGATGCATGTGATCGATGAGTCCAGCCCGCTGTTCGGGCTCGACCAAGCCGGGGTGCGCGAGCTCGAGCTCCACGTCGTGGTCACCGGTACCGACGACATCACGATGCAGACGGTTCACGCGTTGCACAATTACAATGACCAGTCTGTGCGGTATGGGTTTCGTTTCGAGGACACGCTCACCGTCCTCGAGGGAGGGCTGTTCGTGGTCGATCTCTCGAAGTTTGACGTGGTCGTGCCGGATGACACGCCGCGTGTTAGCGTGCGCGCATGATTCGCCTAGCCCTGTTGTTGATGTTCGCGGCCTGCGGGCCGGGAATCGCCGGTGGACCGACGATGAGCAACAAGATCGGCGGCGGCGCGCCGAAGGATCTCGACGGTGCACAGTCGGCGGTGGTGTCCGCGGACATCCTCGCCCGCGAGCCGATCGCGAACACCGCGATGGTCAAGCACATCCTGATCTCGTGGAGCGACCTCTCGGACACGTTCCAGGGTCGCCAGGATCCGCGCGCGGCGAAGCGCAGCAAGGCGGACGCGGAGACCGAGATCAAGTCGTTGCTCGGCCAGCTCAAGGCCGGCGGTGACTTCGACAAGCTGATGAAGGAAGCCTCCGAGGACAAGGTCAGCGCGATGAACGGGGCGACGATGAAGGTGACGCCTGACGCCGGCCTCGTGATCGAGTTCCGTCAGCTATCGCTGCGCCTCAAGCTCGACGAGTACGGCGTCTGCCAGAGCGACTTCGGCTTCCACATCATCAAGCGCTACCAGTGATCCGCGGCGTCGGCATCGACCTCGTCGAGCTGACCGAGATCGAGGCCCTCGCGGCACGGCCGGCGATGCTCGCGCGGATCTTCACCGACGCGGAGCTCGCGCATTGCGATGCGCCGAACCGGCTCGAGCGCCTCGCCGCGCGCTATGCGGCGAAGGAAGCCGCGTTCAAGGCGGCGGGGACGGGGTGGACCGGCGAGATCGCGTGGCTCGAGGTCGAGGTGGTCACGGGGACGCCACCGTCGTTGCGTGTCACCGGCGAGCTCGCACGGATCGTCGGCGAGGCGATGTGGAACGTCAGCTTCAGTCATTCGGCTGCGTACGCCGTCGCGATCGTCCTGCTGTCGGCGTAGCGTCGGGGCATGTCGCTCCGGCTTCGCAGACTCGCGGTGTTCGCACCCGCGATCGGACTCGCGGTCGTGTTGTTGCTCTCGACGCGCAGTCACTCCCAACCGGCCGGCTCCGGCTCGGCGATCGGCGCCGGCTCCGGCTCGGCGACCGGCGCGGGCTCCGGCTCGGCGAGGGGCGCGGGCTCCGCCGAGACGCCTGCCGAACCCACGCAGCCGGTCGTCGAGAAAGGCCCGCGTCCCCAGAAGGTCTCCGTCGGGATCTATCTCAAGGGCGTGCCGTGGATCGATCTCAAGACCAACAGCTACCTGATCGACTTCTACCTGTGGTTCCGCTGGAAGGGCGACCTCGACCCGACGAAGAGCTTCGAGATGACCAACGCCGTGCAGGCCTGGGACATGGTCAAGGCGCCGGTCTACGAGCAGCCCGAGACGCTCGACGACGGCACGAAGTACCAGGTGTTCCATGTCCAGGGGAACTTCGCGCACCCGTTCCCGCTCCACGACTATCCGTTCGACACGCAGCAGATCACCGTCGAGCTCGAGGACACCGACAACCAGACGAGCGACGTGATCTACGTCGCCGACACCGCCGCGACCGGTGTGCATCCCGGGATCTCGATCCCCGGTTGGGAGATCGGGAAGGCCGTGCTCGAGGTCTCCGACGCGAAGTACACGACCAACTTCGGTGACCCGCGCGTCAAGGGCACCGGCGATGTCTACTCGCACGCGACGTTCACGCTCCACATCGAGCGCCCGACGATCGGCTACCTGATCAAGACGGTCCTGCCGATCGCGATCGTCATCTTGATCACCTTCGTCGTGTTCTTCATCGAGTCGAAGTACTTCGAGGGCCGGCTCGGGCTTGCGATCACCAGTTTGATCTCCGCCGTCGCCCTCCAGCTGACCGCGAGTGCGGATCTGCCGTCGGTGGGCTACATGGTGCTGCTCGACCGGATCTACAACCTGTCGTACGCGATCATCTTCCTGACGCTGTTCGAGAGCGTGCTCGCGGTCCGGCTGACCGACGCGGGCAAGGAGGCGCAGTCGAAGAAGCTCGACCGGATCTCGCTGGGAGTGCTCGCCGCCGTGTTCTTCGGTGGGTTGGTCGTGATCGTGGTCGCGCGCTGAGTTTCTGGCTACGCTGGGGCTGTGGCCACGCAAACTGTCGCTTCGAATACGATCGAGCAACTCTTCGAGGCGCAACGCCGCCATCAGGACAAGGTGAAGCGAACGTCCGCGGACGAGCGCATCACCAAGCTCGAGCGCCTGCGGTCAGCGATCGTCCGGCGAGAACAGGCGATCTGCAAGGCCGTGTTCGAGGACTTCAAGAAGTCCCCGACCGAGTCGATGCTGACCGAGATCTTCCCGTCACTCTCCGAGATCAAGGACGCGATCAAGCACGTCGGCTCGTGGATGAAGCCCGAGAAGGTGTCGACGCCGATCACGTTGTTCGGGACCAAGTCGTGGATCCACTACGAGCCGAAAGGCGTCGTGCTGATCATCGGTCCGTGGAACTACCCGTTCCAGCTCGTGATCGCGCCCCTCGTCGCGGCGATCGCGGCCGGCAACTGCGTGGTGTGCAAGCCGTCGGAGCTGACGCCCGCGACGTCGAAGCTGCTCGTCGAGCTGATCGCCGAGGTGTTCCAACCCGAGGAGGTCACCATGGTCGAAGGCGGGCCGGCGGAGACGCAGCGCCTGCTCGCGTTGCCGTTCGATCACTTCTTCTTCACCGGCTCGACGAAGGTGGGCCGGATCGTCGCCGAGGCCGCGGCCAAGCATCTCGCCTCCACCACGCTCGAGCTCGGCGGCAAGTCGCCCGCGGTGATCGACGACTCGGCGAACCTCGCCACCGCGGCCGACCGCCTGGTCTGGGGCAAGTTCGTCAACGCGGGGCAGACGTGCATCGCGCCCGACTACGTGATGGTCTCGGAGCGCAAGCGCGACGCGCTGGTCGACGAGCTCAGGCGATCGATCGGCACGATGTACGGCACCAGCGACGAGGCGCGTCGCACCTCGCCCGACTTCGCGCGCGTGATCAACACGCGCAACTTCGATCGGCTCAGCAAGATGCTGCAGGACACGGTGGCGCAGGGCGCGCGCGCGGAGATCGGCGGCAACACGGAGCCGGCCGAGCGCTACATCGCACCGACGGTGCTGACCCACGTTCGCCCCGACTCGCCGGTGATGGCGGAAGAGATCTTCGGCCCGATCCTGCCGATCCTCACCTACAAGGATCTCGAGGAGGTGCCGCCGTTCATCACCGCGCGCGACAAGCCGCTCGCGCTCTACGTGTTCGCGGAGAACCAGCACGCGATCGACACCATCGTCGACCGAACCACCGCCGGCGGCACCTGCATCAACGCCACCGTGATCCACTTCGCCAACGCGAACCTGCCGTTCGGCGGTGTCGGGCCGAGCGGGCTCGGCAGCTACCACGGCGTGTTCGGCTTTCGCGCGTTCTCGCATGCGCGCGCCGTGCTGCGGCAGGGCTGGCCCGACATGCTCAAGGGCGGCTACCCGCCGTACGGTGCGAAGACCGAGAAGCTGCTCAAGCTGATCAAGAAGATCGCGACCTGACACGTGCTCGCGGCGGACCACAGGGCGTCCTTCGTCCTGTCGTGACTGATGAGCTCGGGCGTCCGGAGTTTGGGATGTACTTTTCGAACCTGTGGAGTTTCATGGTCTTCGGCGCAAAACTCTGCTGCGAAGGTTTCGGCTCCTGCGACGACACATCTGGGTGACGCGCTCGCTGGGCTCGGTGCTGTGGTGCTCGATGGGGTGTGGCTCGCCCACCGACCTCCCGGCCACGCCCGACCTCGTGCGCGCGACCGACATCAACCCGGATCCGACAATCGTCGAGATCAACCTCGCGGCGACGGCGTCGACCGCCTTCCTCGAGGGCGCCGACACTCCGGTGCTCGCGTACCGGGATGCGTCGACAGACTCGTCGGTGGGGGTCGTTCCCGGCCCGATGATCGAAGCACGCCGCGGCGATCGATTGATCGTGCACTTCCGCAACGAGCTCGCGGAGGACTCGACCACGATCCACTGGCACGGCCTTCGACTGCCCATCGAGATGGACGGCGACCCCACTGTGAACGGTGTGGTGCCACCAGGAGGCACATTCGACTACGACTTCACGCTGCTCGATGCTGGACTGTTCTGGTACCACCCGCACGTCGAGACTGACGAGCAGATCGAGCTTGGCCTGCAGGGCAGCTTGCTCGTTCACGACGTGGTGGAGCCCATGGTCGATGCCGATCGGACGTTCGTGCTCGACGATGTCGACCTCGCAACCGATGGCACGATTCACCTCGAGCCGTCGCGCGAGGACCTCATGCTCGGCAGGCGCGGCGATACGGTTCTGGTGAACGGCGGGGCTCTCGGGCGGATAGCCACTGCACGTAACGCGATCGAGCGCTGGCGGTTCGTGAACACATCGAACGGACGCTTCTTTGATCTCTCGATCGGCCGAAGCATGCGTGTCATCGGCTGGGACGGTGGGCTCGTCGCGTCCCCATACGATGTCGATCACCTCCTGATCGCACCCGGGGAACGCTACGAGGTGCTCGTGCCGATCGACCGCGCGATGTCGATCGCGACGCTCGACGTCGATCGCGGTGATGGTCTCGTCGATGCCGCGGCGGAGCTCGTGCGGTTCGAGCTCGCCGGCCCAGCGCTCGTCGAACGCGACGTACCGGATGTCGCCGGTGATGTCGTACCGTTGGTCGTCGACGACCAGACCTCGACCCTGCAGTTCCGGTTGAAGGAGGATCTCGACGGCCAGGCCGGCGCCGTCTTCTTCATCAACGAGGAACGCTGGCCGTTCAACGTCCCCATCGACGTGCGACTCGGTGACACCGAGATCTGGGAAATCGAGAACGACAACGATCACGCCCATCCGTTCCACCTCCACGGGCACTTCGCCCAGGTCCTCGATCGTGATGGGCTGGCCGAGCCGAACCTCGGCTGGAAAGACACGATTCAGATCGCTCCGCGCTCCACCGTGCGCGCCGTGCTTCGGTACGAAGCGGTGGGCAAGTGGATGGCGCATTGCCAGATTCCCGAACACGCAGAACGCGGCATGACCGCTGACGTCAACGTGATCCCATAGCCAGGAGCCCGCCGATGACTCGATCTCTCTTCGCCTTGACCTTCGTACTCGGCACCAGCTGCGGCACCAGCGGCGGTGGTGATGATATTGGCGATCCACCGGTGTGCGAGCTCGGACAGTCGCAAGGTTGTAGCTGCACGTCCGGCGGCAATGGCACGCAGTTCTGCGACGACGCCGGCAACTTCGGCGAGTGCGGGATGTGCGGGCCTGTCGATCCGGATCTCGACGCGGTGAACTTCAAGGCCGAGATCGTTCCGATCCTCGCGCGTTCGTGCGGTTCCGGTTCGACCGCATGTCACGCGCGTAACCAGTACGGTGCGAACCAGACCATGGACTGCCGTGGCTGGCTCACCCTCGAGGACGCCAACCTCGGGGCGCAGTTCTACGCCGGTAACATGATGGGCCAGTCGACCGGATGCCCTGACCTGTCTCTGCACGCTCGGCTGATGTCCATCGACCCATGGGAATGCGCAGTGGGCGCGTTCTACGTGAAGCCGGGCGATCCCGCAAACAGCTATGTCATCCAGAAGATCAACGGGATGGGGCCCAACGGAGCCCCGCTGTGCAGCGATGCCGGCGCGCCGTCGGTGCAGATGCCTCCGTCCGACTCGCTGTTCACGTTGAACGCCGCGGACAAGGTCTTGATCGAACAGTGGATCATGGAAGGTGCCCTCGACAACTGAACGGTCTCTCGTGGGAGCCGCGTGATAACGTGAACCTCGGTGAGGATATCGATCGCGATCGCGACAGCGCTGCTGCTGGCGAGGACGGCTTCGACCGTTCGCGCCGAGTGCGCTCCGACGGCGATCCCGATCGGCGACCCGGCCGTCGTGAAGACGCTGAGCGATCGACTCGCGGCGAACGGGGTCGCGACTGTTGTGGCTTCGGGCTGCCCGGTGGTTCGGGTAACCGTCGAGCAGCGCGGCGGGCAACTGCATCTCCAGGTGATCGATGCGTTCCACCGTCGCGGCGAACGCATCGTGAGGGATGTCGCGACGGCTGCGGCGGTGATCGAATCCTGGACGCTGCAGGTGGTCGAACCCGGCGCATGGCCGGAAGCGTTACCCCCCGTGGTCGCGGCGGCCCCACCCAACAAGGTCGCGATGTCGGCGATCGTGGCCGGTGGTCGTTCGTGGATCGGCGACGATGGGACGACCTGGGTAGGAGCGACGGTCGGTGGTTGCTGGCGAGTCGGGTGGTCGTGTCTCGGTGGAGCGCTCGATGTCGGCGCGGATACGGCGGTGGTCCAGGACGTGATGACCGGCTCGCAGCGTTCGCGTGCGATCCATGCGCTCGCGACGGTCGACGCTCCGCGCAGGCTCGGCGCGTTTACCGTGAGCCCAGGTGTTGCGGTCGGCTACGGGTGGAACCGGATCCAACAGCAGCATCAGGACATCGTCCACGGACCAATCTCGATCTCGCATGCGAATCACGCCCTGCGCGCGGGCCTGCATCTGAATGTCTCGCGGTCGATCGGTCGCCACTTCGCCGTGTTCGGCGGATTGTTCGGCGATGTCGCGACGCTGCGCACCGAGATCCCGGATGGACCGCGCGGTCGCTTCGGGGTGTCGTTGGGAGCCAGGCTCGAGGCACCGTGAGCAACGGTACGCTCCTGCCGTTTCGCCGCCTGCATGGAACCGCCGAAGAGCTCTCTGATCGTGCCCTCGTCTCTGCGATCGCCGAACGAGATCAGGCCGCGCTCGGTGCGCTCTACGATCGGTTCCACCGCGATGTCTACCGCTTCATCGCCCACCTGATCCGCGGCGATTCACTGGTCGACGATTTCGTCCAGAACACGTTCCTCGAAGCACACCGTTCCGCGCCGCGCTTCCGTGGCGATTCGGCCGTGAAGACCTGGCTGTTCGGAATCGCGGCCAACCTCGTCCGGCAGCATCGCCGCACCGAGCAGCGTCGCGAGAAGGCGAGCGTCGCGCTCGCGAGTGTGCCGAACACGCCGGTGCCAAGCCCGAGCGACGCGCTCACGATCGAACAGCAGCGGCAGTTCGTCGCCGCCGCGATCGACATGCTCACGCCCGCGCTTCGCGAGGTCTACGTCCTCTGCGTGATCGAGGAGATGCCCGGCAAGGAAGCCGCCGTCGCACTCGGCATCCGCGAAGCCAGCGTGTGGCGCCGGCTCACCGACACCCGCGAGGCACTGCGCACCGCGCTCCGGGAGCTCCAGCGATGAGTGCGTGGACTCCCTCGGATGACCAACTCGACGCACTCGCGCGTGGCCTCCCACCGCTCGTGCCCGCGGCGCAGCGTAGCGAGCAAACGCGTACGAGCCTGCTCGCCAGTACTACCTCCGCGGCGCAGCAGTCGCGGCGTTCGGGAAAGGTCATGGTCGCCGCGATCGCGCTTCCGCTGGCCGCCGCCGCTGTGATCGCGATCTGGATCGGCACGCGTCCGGCAGCCCTGCCACCCGGGGACACCATCGTCTCGGTCGGTGCAGTCAAGTTCGAGGTCGCCAGCGACTGGCCCGACCGGATCGTGCGGCTTGACGACGGTTCGCTCGACATCGAGCTCTCCGCAGTCGCCGTTGACGAGCGCTTCCGCGTCCGAGTACCAGACGGTGAGCTCGAGAGTCGAGCTGCACGATTCACCGTGAACGTCCGAGGCGATCGCGTCGCCTCTGTCATCGTGTCGCGCGGCCAGCTCGAGCTTCGTGTCGTGGGCCATGCACCCGTGATCATCGCCGCTGGGCAGTCGTGGGCGGCCCCGATCACCGCACGACGCGACGCCATCGATCCGATGCGCGATGTTCCAACGCCCGAGCCCGGCCCCACACCCGAACCACAGCCGATCGATTCGAAGCCGACAGATCCCAGGCCCATGGTGACGAAGCGTCCGGTCGAGTCCGTGCGGCCGAGCGAGCGCGAGAAGGAACCTACGTCGACGGTGAGCGCTACCATCAAGATCCCGACCGAGCCTCTGCCACGCACGCTCCCTTCGCTTCCGACGCCACCTTCACCGCCATCGCGCGGCGAGCCTGAGTTTCGGGCGGGCATGATCGCGTGGCGCAACGGCGACCCCGGTGCCGCTTCCGCATCGTTCGCGACCGCGTGTACGACGGCGCAATCCGCGCTTGCCGAAGACGCGTGCTTTTGGGCGGGCGCCGCGGCTCGGCGGGCGAATCAAGTCGTCGCTGCAGGCGACGCGCTCGCTCGTTTTCTCCAGCGGTTCCCGTCATCGTCGCGCGCGGGCGAAGCCGCGGCCTTGCTCGGCTGGATCCTCTTCGAAGCCGGCGACCTCGACGGCGCAGAGCGCCGCTTCAAGCAGGCCGCGAATGACCGCGTGCCGAAAGTTCGCGAGAGCGCCGCACGCGGCATCACGGCGATCGACCGGAAACGCGAACGATAAGCGTAGCCAGGCGCCTCTGTCGGCGCCGACGATCGACCATCATCTCCAGCTTCGGAGCCATCACGAGCCGACGACATCGATCATCGTCATCATCCCGGCTTCGGCGTGCTCCAGGATGTGGCAGTGCATCATCCAATGGCCTTCGTCGAGCGGAACCAAGCCGATGTCGACGGTCTCGCGCGCGTGGACCAGGACGGTGTCGCGAAAGAACGGTTCGTCCACCGGCTGACCGTTCCGACCAAGCACCTTGAAGAACATCCCGTGGAGATGGATCGGATGGAGCCGCGCGGTCGCATTCGTGAACTGCAGACGCGTCCATGCTCCTTTGACGAGAGAAAGTGCTGGATGCGCGTGGTCATGACCCGCGAACGGCTTGCCGTCGAACATCCACTCGATGCCATAGGGTCCGCCGCGCCGGGCGTCGAGCGCGAACGTCTTGGTGATCGGTGCCTCCAGTCCGTCGGCCCACGACGGAACACGTGCGCGTGCCGGTGACGCGAACCTAGCCGGCAACTGGCCACCATCGAGCTGGAGCTCGGCGAGCTTGTTGGGGCGCTGGGCGAAGAATCGGTCGATGACCGTGACGACGCGACTCGTGTTGCCCGTCGAGGTGATGTCGAGGTCCAACCGGTTGCCGGGTGCGAGCTCGAAGCGGTCGAGGGTGATCGGCGCGCGCAGGTACAGGCCATCGACAGCGATGATCTCGACCTTCGCGTCACCGAACTCCGGAGCGTAGATGCGGCCGTTCGAGCTGTTGAGCAGACGCAACCGGATGCGCTCGCCGGCCCCGACATGGAGCGTGGTGTCCGTGCGCCCGTTGACGGTGATCGCGTTGCCCCAGCGACCATCCATCGCGAGATCGTGCCCGGTGTTGAACGCGCCGACGATCTGTCGATCCGCGCCGAGCAGCCAGTCATCGATCACCCACACGACGTCCTGCTGGTACGGCGGTGGTTCGCGGTCCTCGACGATCAGCACGCCGTACAGGCCGCGCTCCACCTGCTCGCTCGCACGCACGTGAGGATGGAACCAGAAGGTGCCGGCGTCCTTTGGAGTGAACTCGTACGTGAACGATTGCCCGGGCTGGATCGGCGGCTGCGTGGCGTTCGGCACGCCGTCCATGGCATTGGGTACCCGTACGCCATGCCAGTGGATCGTCGTGGCCTGTGGCAGCTTGTTCGTGAACCGAACCCGCAAGGTGTCGCCGAGTCGGATGCGGAGCGTCGGACCAGGAACCTGATTGTTGTAGGCCCAGACCCGGAGCTTCGCGCCGTCGATCAGCGGCAGCTCGGTCTCGGCAGCCACGAGCTCGAAGGTGCGGGTGTTACCGCTCGGTGTCGCTTCGGCGGGATACGCGTCCTCCAGCTCACGCACGGGCTCGCGCCGTGTCGAGCAAGCTGCTAGCAGCAGCAGCAGCACTAGGCCGATTCGCACACGTCGGAGTTACCCCGATCGAACGACAGACGCCAGCTACTGAGGGCTCTCGAGTAAGGCGCTGCGCGAGATCGCAAACCCCTGCCCTGCCGTCAGCACCGTCCCATCTGTCATCAGATTATCAGCGCCTGGACTCGTGTCGTCGAGCGGATCGGGATAGCGAGCCCCCGACACGCCGCGATTCTCGACGTGCTGGAGCGCGAGGAAGTGCGAGACCTCGTGCGCCGTGATCCGGGCCATCTCGACGGCGGGAAATCCACCGCGCACGATCACGCCGTAGTAATAGCTGCCACGGATCGGAGGCCCGGGGGTGCCGAGGGCGAGCCCGCCAACGCCGGCCGGCAGCGACTCGACAAGAAACACGTCGAGCCCTTGGGTCGTGCGTCCCACGACGAGTCCCGGCACCATCGCCGACTGACTGGTCGGCGACTCCTGAGGCTCGTTGAAGTCGGTGATCTGCTCGAGCGTCGTCCCGGTCAAACGCTCGACCCCCGTGATCGAGACCGCGATGTCGACTTGCGCGAAGATCCGCTGAAGCTCCGCGGCGAACGCCGGGACGTTGGGATCCACGAGCGTGTCCGAGACCAGGTAGAGGTTGAGCGGCAAGCCGTTCGCACCGTCATCCTCGGGCATCACGAGCGTGACCTTCACCGGTCCCGGTCGGTTCGAGGCGACCCGCAGCCGGCCTTCGCCAGCGACGACAGTCTGGCCGGGCTTGTACGGATAGACGTGCGTGAACGTGCCGAGACGGATCGACTGGAACAACCCACCCGGCATCTGACCGATCTGTTCCTGCTGATAGCTCGTCTCCATCGCGGCACCGGGCGACCCCGCGGGTAACAGGACCAGGTCGACGCCATCGCCGACCGCGAACGTCCCGAGTGCGTAGAGCCCATCGTCCGCTCCCTCGACGATGACCGTGACCGATCGAGTTGCCTCGGGGACCTCGAACGCGAGCTCTGGCGACAGACCGGACGCGTCGACGTCGGTGTCGAAGCTGACCTCGCGCGGGGCTGGCTCGGCGGCGCCGTCGGCACCGCACGCAGCCACCATCATGATCAAGCAGACTGTTGCTGAGCGCACGTCCCGAGCATCTACACTCCGCCGCCATCCGCAAGCCAGAAATGGGCTTCGCTCGGTGACCAGCACCGGAATCGGCTTGCAGGGAGCCGGCCGGGAAGACGAGCCACATCTTTACTGCCACCGTATTCACTGCATCGAGCCATAGCGCGGTGGTCACGGTCCCTGCGTGATGTCACGGTCGCGAGGTGATCCCGATCGCCATCGCGACCGTCCTCCTCGGAGCCGTCATCGCCTGGCGGCTGCGCGGGTCGCGGTCGGGGCGATGCAGCCGCTGCGATTGATTACTTGAAGGCCGCACGCTGTATGCGGACAGCGCGCAGCACCCCCGCTCGTGTGTCGGTCCAGGTCACGAGTAGCTCGTCGCCGACGTTCTCGATCCGCGGGAAGCCGCTGTCCCGACCGGCGTCGACCCTCGCGATCTCGAGCTCCGGTCCGAGCCGACCATCGCGCGAAACCCGTCGAACGACGAGACGGGCGTCCTCGCGCTCGGCGGCGATCCAGCTCACCAGCGCATCGGCGCCATCGCGAACGACGTCGACGCGCCCGACCGGCGATCGCGCTTCGTGTGGAACGTCGACGTCGATCGGGCGGTCGAAGCTCGCACCCGCGTCGCTAGAAAACGCGACCCGCACCGTCGAGCGCTGACCCGCGACCGTGTACCACGCGACGGCGACATCGTAGCCGCTGGCCGCGATCGCAGGTCCGTTGACCGGACATCCCGCGATCGTCCAGCCGTCGACGTGCACCGGCCGCGACGACCACGCCCCTTTCACGTTGCGTGCGATCGATGGATCGCGCACCTCCTCTTCACTGCGGTCGCGAAACACGGTGACCGCGCCCTCGGCGGTAGCCGCGGCGGCAGTGCTGCAACAGTCACACACTCGGTCGTCCACCACCTGCTCGTCTCCGATCGCCTCGGCCACGGAGGCCGCGCGCAACATCGTCGCGCCCGCGGGGGCGACCGTCGCGCGCCCGTCGAGCCAGACGACGAGCGTCGACGCGGCCGCCGGGACCAACGAGACGAACCCGTGCTCCGTTGCCGTGCCGTCGTGATGTGGCGACCCGAGCCGCTTCCAGGTCGCGCCGCGATCGACCGATCTCGCCAGGACCACGTCGTACGCATGCGCTGCGGGCGCCGGTACCTTTTCGGCCCAGCTCGCGACGAGCACACCGTCTTGCTGCTGCGCGATCGAAGGCACGTCCGCCCAGTTCGCGATCAGGTCGGCGCCTTCCGTGATCGTGGTTGCCGTGCTCCACGCCCCACCGGTGAAGCGCGCGAACCGCAGCCGATGCGCCTTGCCCTCGGTCGGCTCGAGCCACGTCAGCAAGGCGCCGTTCGCCGCCGCGACCAGGTTGGGCGATGTGGCCCCACGCGCCGAGGGCGGATCGAGCGCAACGAGCGCTGGCGCTCGGTCAATGATCGGCGGCGTTGCCGATCGATCACAGGCGCTCACCAGAACAAGACATGTGACAGCGAGCCGAACCATGGCCGGACGTTCATACGCCAATTGACGAGCACCGTCAGCGTGACCCATTGGGTCACAACCAAATGCCGTGCCGAACTACCCGATGGGGGTGTAATGGATCCACCGGAAGGGCGTCGTTCCGGGGAGCAAGCACTATGGATCTCCATCATCATCACGATCACCACCCGACACCGGAAGCACCGCACGAGGATCCGGTCTGCGGGATGACGGTCAAGCCGACCACGGCGCACCGGATCACGCACGGCGGCAGCGATGTGCTGTTTTGCAGCGCGAAGTGCAAAGCCAAGTTCGTCGCCGACCCCGCGAAGTACGCCGCACCCGCGAAGGCCGACGCGATCGATCCGGTGTGCGGGATGACGGTCAAGCCGACGACGGCGCACCACAGCACGCACGATGGACACGACGTGCTGTTCTGCAGCGCGAAGTGCAAGGTCAAGTTCGACGCCGACCCCGCGAAGTACGCCGCAACCGCGAAGGCCGACGCGATCGACCCGGTGTGCGGGATGACGGTCAAGCCGACGACGGCGCACCACAGCACGCACGATGGACACGACGTGCTGTTCTGCAGCGCGAAGTGCAAGGACAAGTTCGTCGCGAATCCCGCGGCGTATCTGAGACCCGAACCGAGACCCGCCGCCACGCCGGCGCCCGTGGGCACCCAGTACACCTGCCCGATGCACCCGGAGATCGTGCGCGGCGGTCCGGGGAGCTGCCCGATCTGCGGCATGGCGCTCGAGCCGATGACGCCGAGCTTGGAGGACGGTCCGGATCCAGAGCTGCGCGAGATGACGCGGCGGTTCTGGACGGCGGCGGCGGTCACGCTCCCGCTGTTCGCGCTCGTGATGGGCGAGATGCTCGGGTTCGCGCCGTTCGAGCCGCGGACCCGGGTCTGGGTCGAGCTCGCGCTCGCGACGCCTGTGTGTACGTGGGCCGCGTGGCCATTCTACGTGCGGTTCGCGCAGTCGCTCGCGAATCGCCGGCTCAACATGTTCACGCTGATCGGGCTCGGGGTCGGGGTCGCGTTCGGGTACAGCCTGGTCGCGGCACTCGCTCCCGGCATCTTTCCGCGCTCCTTTCAGGACGCGCACTCCGGGACGGTCGCCACGTACTTCGAAGCCGCCGGCGTGATCACGACGCTGATCCTGCTCGGGCAGGTCCTCGAGTTGCGCGCCCGCAGCGCGACCGGCGCGGCGATCCGCAAGCTCCTCGGCATGGCCGCGACGTCCGCGCGCCGGATCGCGGCCGACGGCTCGGAGCAGGACGTGCCGCTCGACGAAGTTCAGGTCGGAGACCGACTGCGGGTACGGCCGGGCGAAAAGTTGCCGGTCGACGGTATCGTGCTCGAGGGCAAGTCGTCGATCGACGAGTCGATGGTGACCGGCGAGCCGATTCCAGTCGAAAAACAAGCCGGCGATCCCGTGATCGGCGCGACCATCAACGGCACCGGCGCGCTCGTCATGCGTGCCGACAGGGTCGGCAGCGAGACGCTCTTGTCGCGGATCGTCGCGATGGTCGCCGCGGCGCAGCGCAGCCGCGCACCGATCCAGAAGCTCGCCGATCAGGTCGCCGGCTGGTTCGTCCCGATCGTGATCGCGATCGCGGTCGTCACGTTCATCGTGTGGGCTGCGATCGGCCCCGAACCGCGGATGGCAAACGCGATCATCAACGCGGTCGCGGTCCTGATCATCGCGTGTCCGTGCGCGCTCGGCCTGGCGACGCCGATGTCGATCATGGTGGCGACGGGACGCGGCGCCACGCTCGGCGTACTGTTCAAGAACGCCGAAGCGATCGAGGTCATGCGGAAAGTCGATACCCTCGTGGTCGACAAGACCGGCACGTTGACCGAGGGCAAGCCGAAGCTCGTCACGGTCATCGCGGTGGAGCTCGACGAGGCAACGCTGCTTCGTCTGGTAGCGAGCCTCGAGCGAGCGAGCGAGCACCCACTGGCGGCGGCGATCGTCGCTGGCGCGCTCGAACGCGGTGCCAAGCTGGTCGACGTCGCCGGGTTCGAGTCGCTCACCGGCAAGGGTGTGCGCGGCAAGGTCGACGGCCGAACGGTCGACCTCGGCAACCGCGCGATGATGGACACGATCGCGATCGACGTCGCGCCGCTATCCGAGCGCGCCGAGGCGCTGCGCGCTGAAGGCCAGACCGTGATGTTCGTGGCCGTCGACGGTAAGCTCGCCGGACTGGTCGGCGTCGCAGATCCGATCAAGTCGACGACACCGGACGCGATTCGCGCCTTGCGCGCGGAGGGGCTGCGTGTCGTCATGATGACCGGCGACAGCAAGACCACGGCAAAGGCGGTTGCGGCCACGTTGGGACTCGACGACGTGATCGCAGAGGTGCTGCCGGATCAGAAGGCCGATCACGTCAAGCGCCTCCAAAGCGAGGGGCGTATCGTCGCGATGGCGGGTGACGGGATCAACGATGCACCGGCGCTCGCACAGGCGCATGTCGGGATCGCGATGGGGACCGGCACCGATGTCGCGATGGAGAGCGCACAGGTCACGCTCGTCAAGGGCGACCTCCGCGGCATCGCCCGCGCCCGCGCGCTGTCGCGGGACACGATGGCGAACATCAAACAGAACCTGTTCTTCGCGTTCGTCTACAACACCGCTGGCGTCCCGATCGCGGCGGGCGTGCTGTTCCCGCTGACCGGCTGGCGGATGTCGCCGATGCTCGCCGCGCTCGCGATGAGCCTCAGCTCGGTGTCCGTGATCACCAACGCGCTGCGGTTGCGCGCGTCGCGCATCGACGCGTGACCGAACTGGTCACGGTCGAGTCGCCGAGGTCTCGTACTTGGTTACGTTTTGTCGGCCTTGGCTAGCTGGAGCCCGATGGCCCGTATCGGCGTGGCGTTCGCGACACTCGACCCACGGTGTTACGGTTGCGGGGTGTCGACCTGTCCGACGTGCCACAAGGCGTTCGACAAGGCAGCGTTCTGCCCCCAGGACGGCACGCGATTGGTCGATCCCACGGGTGACGTGGTCGTGACCGGCTACACGTATGCCGGTACGGCCAATGACGACATCCTCACCCAGAAAATCTCCGGCAGCACCGGAACCACCCTCTGGACGCGCACTTACGATGCCGGGATCACCGCCGCCGG
>JANNBP010000029.1:0-10643 GCA_031385555.1 Deltaproteobacteria bacterium
CGCACGCGAGCGGCGAGATCTCGATGACCGAGACGTCGCCGGGCAAGCGCAGCAAGTCGTCGACGCTCACGGGTCCGCATCAGTCGGGCGAGATCGAGGCGGGGGTGATCTCCGGCGAGATCGGTGGCCTGGCGAAGACACAGCGTCACGCGAGCGTGCCCGGCATCGACACGACCAAGGATTCCTCGACGAGCAACGAACTCGCCGGCGAGATCGTGGCGCGCCCTCAGCCGCCGCTGCCTTCGCCGCCGTCGCTGCCACCGCTCAGCTCGCGGCCGCCGGTCGAAGTTCCGCGCTCGCCCGACGAGATCACGCAACCTGGCGTCCCCACGCCGGTGCCGGGCTCGCTCACGCTACGCGGCATCCCCACGGCCGAGCCGAAGGAACCCAGGAACACGGACAACGAAGTGACGCCGGCACCGAAAGCCCGCAGCTCCGCACCGTCGATCCCTCCGCCGATTCCGGCCGCCGCGGTTCGTCACACGGCGCCACCCGAGCTCAAGGCAAAGTCGGACTTGTCGACGTTGTCGGGGCTCGGCACGGTGAAGCCCGCGCCGCCACCGATCCCTCCGGTCCCTGCTGCACCACCGCCGATCGCGGATCCTGATCCCAAACCGGAGCCGACGCCCGACGAAGCGCGTGGCTCGATCATGGGCATCGGCATGACGGCGATCGGGGCGACCTCCGCCGCGGGCGAGATTCCAACGAAGGTGCCGCCGGGAAGCCGCGTGCTCGTCCCCGGTCCGAACGGCCTGATGCAATCGGCGACGGTTCGCCAGCTGCTGCAGGGCTACTACGAGCTCGAGGTCGGTAGCTCGGGCGAGACGATCTGGGTGCCGGTCAACGGCGTGGTTCCAGAATAGGGACTGTCCTCAGATCCATAACTTTCGATCTGCAAGTCATCGGAACTTCTCATCGTGATGGGGACGGTCCTCACGAACGTGCTTCGCGACCGTTTCTCCGGCCTCGAGCCGCACAACACACGACTTTGAGGTGAGCGAATTGCGTTCGTGAGGACCGTCCCCATTCACGACTGCAACTTCGTGGAGTTGGAAACCGGAAGTTAAGGATCTGAGGACAGTCCCCATTAGAAGTCGGTGAAACCGACTTCGAACACGAGCTGTGTGCCCTTGCCCTCGAGGCCTCGGGCGATGTCGAGGCCGAGCACGGGGACCACCACCCAGCCGACGTACATCCGCAGGCCGGCGCCGACGTCGTTGCGAAACCACGACGAGCCCTTCGCCTGCGTCGGCAGGTAGTCGCGCTTGCCGTCGGTGCGCGGGAAGTGGAACCCGTTGTACGCGTTGTCGTAGAACGCGATGCCGCGGAACCGCAGCGCGCTGACCTTGAGCAACGGGAACGAGTACTCGGCGCGGAACGTCGCGCGGACGTCGCCGCGAAATTGGTCGAGACCGTAGCCGCGAATGTCGAGCACACCGCCCGTGACGAGCTCCTCGTGCGCCGGGAGGTTGCGGCCGATCTGGAGGTTGGTGCGCAGCTCGAGCTGGTGACTGCCGAACACGAGCCAGCTGTAGTAGGCGCGCAGCAGCGCGTCGGAGTAGTCGTAGTCGTCGAGGCCGGGGATCGTGGTCTCGCCCGTCACCTGGAGGTACGGACCCCAGCGCACGCCGAACGCTTGCTGGCGGAGGTCGAAGTTGAAGAACACCTGCTGGGTGACGTCCCAGCCGTCGGTGCTGGGGTTCGGCAGCGGCGTGCCGTCGGGCGCCTGCGACTCCTTGAAGTAGACGTACGCCCCGCGCAGCCGCAGGTGGATCTTGCACCACCACTCGCAGTTCCAGCCGAGCACGACGCCGCCACCCACGTAGTTGTGGCGAGCCGTTCGGGCGATCTCGGTCGAGGTCTCGTCGCCCTCGGGGTTGACATACTCGTCGACGAACCGGCTGTACGCGTAGACGTCGGCGCGGAGGATGACGTCGGTGCCCTTGACGTTGTCGTCGAGGAACGTGCCGAACAACAGGTTGTCGCGCTCGCCGATCTGGCCATACAGCACGGTCTTCTGGTTGAGGCCGCGGAAGTTCGAGTCGACGTAGCCGACGCCGAGTGAGCGTTGACCGGACTGGAGATAGAACGTCGGTGCGACCAGCCACGAGTGACGGTCCTTGAGCGTCGCGACCACGACCACGCCGCCAGGTGCGTCCTCGAAGACGACATCGGCGGTGTAGAACAGGTCGCTCGAGATCAGGGCGCGCTCGATCTTTGCTATGTCGCGCTGGCGGACGTAGTCGCCCTCCTCGAGATGCGAGAGATAGGGCAGCAGACGCAGCTTGAGCTTGGTCTTGCCGCGGACCTCGAACCCCATGATCTTGCGGGGTGGGTCGAGGGCGACGGCCAGCGAATCGGCACGCGCGGTAGCGATCAGCGCCAACCAGATGACGAGCACGAGCCGCAACGCCATCGTATGTACCACTCGCGTGAGATACTGACGCGGATGAGCCGCCCCGAAGACGATGCCCAGGCATCGACGATGGCCAGCGGTCCTCCAGACACCGAGGACAGCCAGACCTTCGATCGGGCCTCGCATCCACCGCGCGCGGCCGAGCAGCTCGGCGAAGGCTCGATGGTCGGCAGGTATCGGCTCGCGTCGCGGCTCGGGGCGGGGGCGATGGGCGTGGTGTGGTCTGCGAGGGACCCCGAGCTCGATCGCGACGTCGCGATCAAGCTGGTGCACTCGTCGCTGCACAGCGACGAGGCGGCCTCGCGGTTTCGTCGCGAAGCCCGCGCGATGGCAAAACTATCGCATCGCTCGGTGATCACGGTGCACGACACCGGGGTCGCCTTTGGCCAGCTGTTCCTCGCGATGGAGCTGGTGCGCGGCACCACGCTCGGGCAGCTGCTCCGCGAGCGCACGCCGGTGGAGATCCGCGACTGGCGGCGCTGGTTACCGATGCTGCTCGATGCGGGGCGGGGCCTCGCCGAGGCGCATCGCAACGGGGTGCTCCATCGCGACTTCAAGCCCGACAACGTGCTCGTCGATCGCACGGGGCGCGTCTGCGTCGGCGATTTCGGGCTCGCCACCCTCGGCGATCGTCCGGCGGCGCGCCCGTCGAGCCCGGTGTCACCGATCACGCTCGGCGAGAGCATGGCGTTCGATCTGACGACCACCGGCGCGGTGCTCGGCACGCCGCTCTACATGAGCCCGCAGCAGCTCAACGCGGAGCTGATCGACGAGCGCGCGGACCAGTTCGCGTTCTGCGTCGCGCTCCACGAGGCGATGTACGGCCGTCGCCCGTTCTCGACGGATGTGCAGGGCCTCGCGGCGATCCCGTCGTTGATCGACAAGATCTCGCACGGCGTGCCGCTGCCGCCCGATGGGACCGAGGTGCCGCCGGGGATCCACGACTGCATCGTCCGTGGCCTCGCGTACGAGCCCGGCGATCGGTGGCCCGACATGACCACGCTGATCGCGGCGCTCGAGCGTGCGGCGAAGCAGCGCGGTACGACGATGATGAAGCCGCCGGCGATCCCTCGCCCGGTGTGGTTCGCGATCGCGGGTGCCGCGGCGTTGATCCTCATCGTGGTCGTGGTGCTGGTCCTGCGAGGGACTGCCAAGCCCCCCGTGGTCGCTCCCACCCAGAGTTCGGGCAGCTCGACGACCAAGCCGCAGTGGACCAAGCTGTTCGACATCCCACTCAACACGCGGACCGCGGTGTCGGCCGACGGTCGCTACTTCGCGCTCGCGGGCGAAGCGCTCGAGGTTCGCGACCTCTCGCTGGCCGGCAAGCCGGGCATGTCGATCAGCACGTTGCCGTTGCCGCACATGCCGCGCTACCTCGAAGTCGACGCGCAAGAGGTCCGCTTCTCGGACGAGGGCGGCGTCCGGCGCCATCGCTGGCGGTATCGCGAAGGCAAGCGCACGACCGAGATGTCCACGCTCCCGGGAACCTGGCGCGGCACCACCGCGTCGGGCGAGCTCGTCCAGACCACCGACCGCAAGCTCGCACTCGTCAAACCGGGAGGCGAGCTCGAGACCTGGCCGGTCCAGAAGTTCGACGTCATCCGGATCTCGCCGGATCGCGAACGCGTCGCCTACATCGAGGGAGGGCGCTTCACCGGCACGATCTCGGTGCGCGAGGCCGCGACCGGTCGCGTGCTGACGACGCCCACGCTCGACGAGCCGATGGCGCTGGCGTGGCTCGGTCCGACGACGCTGATCTACGCGACCAGCACGTTGATCTCGCCGCAGCTCTTTCGCGTCGAGGTCGGCACGGCACTCGGCCCGCCCGAGCTGATCTACGAGGCCGCGACCGGTTGGTTCAGCGAGCTCGGGGGCAGCGGCAAGACGCTCTTCGTCGTGTACATGACCCCGACGCCGCGCGGTCGCGTCCTCGATCTCGGGACGATGATCCGCCGCAACGAGCTCGATAGCGTGTCCCTCGGCATCGGGTGGGATGCGTCGGATCAGATGGTGACGTGGAGCAAGTCGAATCACCAGATCTCGTCGCACGCCGGCAAGCTCGATGGCGAGCCCGCGAACACCACGCGTGCGGGCGACACGCTGATCGCCTCGATCCGCGAGCTCGGCGGGCGTCGAGCCGTCGCCGTCTCGTTATCCACCGGTGCGGGGCTGTGGCGGCTCGACGACAAGCGCACGATCGCGGTGCGCTGTGCGGGCGATCGCGCGCCCCCTTGCTTCGCGGTCCGTTACGTCGACGAGAACCTCGATCGGATCGTCACGCTCGATCCCGCGACCGGCCTCCTCGGGACCACGCCGATCTACGAGGCGCGCAGGATCGAGGACATCGCCGTACGCTCCGATGGCCAGGCGCTCGTCATCACGCGCGGCTCGGGGCTCGTCGAGATCAAGGCCGATGGCACCCCGATCACGGAGTACCCGTTGGAGGCCGAGCCGGGGAGAGTGAACCTCAACCTGATCCGCAGCGTCGCGTACACCAAGACGGGCTTCGTGGTCGCCGGTACTGTCGGTCGCAACGGTTACAGAGTCGCCCGTGTTCACGACGGTCGCTTCGAGATCCTCGACGAAGCGCGCGATCGCATCCTGAGTTTGGTGCGGCCGTCGTCGGATGACGCGAGGATCTCGTTCCTCGCGCGCGGCTACGATCCGGAGTTGTTCCAGCTGCAGCTGCCTTAGTCGCGAGGCTCGAGCTCGGGTCCCTCCGTTGCGACTCAGACCGATCCGGGACGCCGCGCGAGCATCGCGTGCTCGAACACAAAGGCTCTAGCGCGTCAGTGAGCGGCCTAGTGCCCCGTATCAGTAGCCGGTCGACAAACTCACGAAACGATTCTCGTGCGAGATCGATCGCTTCGGCTCGATCAGCACGTCGTGAAATCGCAGATCCGGGCCTAGCTCTTCTTCTTCTTGCTCGGCAGGATGTTCATCAGCTTGCAGATGATGCCGAGCATGATCTCGTCGGCGCCGCCGCCGATCGAGAGCAGGCGGCTATCGCGATAGCTGCGGGACGCGGGGTTGTCCCACGTGAAGCCCATGCCGCCCCAGTACTGCAGGCAGCTGTCGGAGACCTCGCGCGCGAGCCGGCCCGCCTTGAGCTTCGCCATCGACGCCATCATCGTGACGTCGGTCCCTCCGATGTAGTCCTCGACCGCTCGGTAGACGAGCGAGCGCAGGCACTCGATCTCGGTCTTGAGCTCCGCCATGCGGAAGTGGATCACCTGGTTGTTGATCAGCGGCTGCCCGAAGGTGTGCCGCTCCTTGCAGTACTCGATGGTCGCTTCGATCAGCTTGTCCATCCCGCGGAGCGTGCCGACGGCGCCGCACAGCCGCTCCTCCTGGAACTGGACCATCTGCATCATGAAGCCCATGCCCTCCTCGCCGATCCGGTGGCGCTGCGGCACGCGGACATTGTCGAAGAACACCGGGCAGGTATCCGAGGCGAGCATGCCGAGCTTGTCGATCTTCGGACCGATCTCGATGCCCTTGAGCTTGGACGGTACGATCACCAGCGTCTTGTTCGCGTGGACCGCGCCCTCGCTGGTGTTGACGAGGAGGCAGAGCCAATCCGCTTGTGCGGCGTTGGTGATCCACATCTTCGAGCCCGTGATCAGATAGTCGCTGCCGTCCTTCTTCGCGACCGTCTTGATCGCGGCGACATCGGAACCGCCCGACGCTTCGGAGACGGCGATCGAGGTGACGACTTCACCGGCGATCGCAGGCGCGAGGAACTCCTTCTTGAGCTCGTCGCTGCCCCACTTCGCGAGGGCGGGCGTGGCCATGTCCGTCTGGACGCCGAGCGCCATCGGGATCGCGCCGCACTTGCACCAGCCGAGCTCCTCGGTGGCGGCTGCCTGGTAGCTGTAGTCGAGGCCCATGCCGCCGTACGCCTCGGGTTTGTTGACGCCGAGCAGACCGAGCCGGCCGGCCTTCTTGAACAGCTCGTGCGCGGGGAACGCGCCGGCGTTCTCCCACTCGTCGACGTTCGGGTTGATCTCCTTCTCGACGAAGTCGCGGACGGTCTTGCGAAGGCTGTGGTGCTCTTCGGTGAAGCGCATATGACCCGCGTTTTAACAGCAAACCGCCGAGATCAGAGCGGAACTTTAGGGTTGTAACCGGATCGTTATCAGACAAAGCTCCTCGCCTGATGCTTGCAGCGGTCATCCCGATCAAGCTAGCCACGACGATCATGTCGGCGTGGATCGCGGCCTCTGCGCCCGTGCCGCTGCCGGGTGCGGCGTTCGTCCTCGCCCTGGATCAGCAGGCGGCGCAGCCCGTCGAGCTGGTGATCCACGACGACAACCGGGGTGGGATCGAGACCAGAATCATCGTCGATCGGGATGGTTCGGCGTTCGACGCGAAGATGGAGAAGACGATCGAGCATGTGTTCCGGTGCCGCACCGACCGCGAGCACGCGATCGCGAAGCGCACGCTGGCGATGCTCGCGGTGATCAGCGAGCGCTGGGCCAAGCCGATCGATCTGGTCTCGGGCTATCGCGTACGCGCCGGCGAGGGATGGGAATCGCCGCATCGCGCCGCGCGTGCGATCGACTTCAGGATCAAAGGCGTCAAGCTGCCCGAGATTCGCGACTGGATCTGGGCGACGTACGGGTCGAACACGGATCCGAAGCGATCGATCGGCCTCGGTTGGTACCCGGGCGAGCAATTCCTCCACATCGACTCGCGCGATCAGGACACCACGTGGACCGAGCTGCGCGGTGGTGTCAACGACTACAAACCGTACTGGGCACAGCCGAAACAACCGCGGATCCGCCGCGGTCCCGGCGTGTGATCTCGCGGTTCGCGCCGTCGACGACGGGCGAGGCACATCCCGGCACGTTGCTGTCGGCGCTGCTGGTGTGGCTCGATGCGCGCGCGTGCGGGGGTCGCGTGATCCTGCGGCTCGAGGATCTCGATACGACGCGGGTCAAGGCGCAGTGGTCGACGCAGTTGATCGACGCGTGCGCGTGGCTCGGGCTCGACTGGGACGAGGTCGTGATCCAGAGCGAGCGCGCCCCGGCGTATGCGACTGCGCTCGACGAGCTCGCGCGGGCAGGGCGGCTCTACACCTGCGTCTGCTCCCGCGCGGATCGCAGCGGCGGTCGGCGTGCCCCCGATGGGGGTTGGGCGTACGAGAACACGTGTCGCGAGCGCGTGATCACCGAGTGGCGGTCCTCGACGGAGGCGATCCGCGTGCGGCTCCCCGACGAGGCCGTGGAGCTGATCGACGACGGCGGGCTCGACCTCTCGCAACTACCGGCGCGCGACCTGGGCGATCCGATCGTGCGCCGCAAGGACGGCGTGATCGCGTATCAGCTCGCGGTGGTGGTCGACGATGCCGGCATCACCAACATCGTGCGCGGGCGCGATATCGCGCCGTCGACCGCGACCCAGGTGATGTTGCAGCGCCTGCTCGGGCTGCCGACGCCACGCTACCGCCACCACTTCCTGCTGCTCGAGCCCGGCGCGACCAAGCTCGCGAAGCTGCATGGCTCGATCCCGTTCTCGCAACTTTCCCAGCGGTACTCGGGGGAGGCGTTGTGCGGTCTGCTCGCGCACGCGGCCGGGATCGCCGAGGCGCGTGACGTTCGCGCACGTGATCTGGTGAGCGACTTCGCCTGGAGCAACGTCCGCACGAGCGACGTGGTCGCGACGTTCGAGCCGGATCGCGGGCTCGCGATCGGCATATGATCGCGGCATGTGGAGAGCCCTCGTGATCGCGTCGCTGTTCGCGTGCAGCACGAAGGAAGAACCAAAGTTCGAGAAGCTGCCCGCCGAGTTCAAGGCGGAGGCCGAGAGGATCGCGAACGGTCTCGCCGACAAGGCGAAGGACGTCGGGTCGAAGGCGACCACCGACAAGGGCAGCGCGACGACCGCAGCGGCCGACAAGGTCGTGAAGGCGGCAGCCGACAAGGCCGGTGCGGCGGCCGAGTTGACCGATGCCAGGAAGCTGGCTGACAGCTTGGCCAACGCGCCACCCGACGACGACAGCGGCGACGTCGGCAAGGGCCTCGAGCCGGCGCGCTTCACATGCTCCAAAGGCAACTGCACGCAAGTCTGTGGCTCGGGCAAGACCTGCAAGTTCAGCTGCTCGGGTGGCAACTGCACGCAGACCTGCGAGAAGGACTCGACCTGCGAGATCGCGTGCTCGGGCGGTGGCTGCACGCAGTCGTGCGACGGGCCGTGCAAGAAGGCGTGCAGCGGCGAGAACTGCAAGTAGACGGTCGAGCTTGTGTGCCCTCTGCGTTCAAATTCCGGGCACGCGAGCGTGGCTCCGGATCGGAAGTGAGCTCGGAGGGCGCAGAGAACACAAGGGCATGGCCTGCTTGGATCCGAAACGGCGGGGGCTCTGGGAACAGGCTGATCTGTGGCGACGTCAGCGCCAGTCGACGCCGAGCTCGAGCAGCACCGCACGATCGCGCGCACCGGGGATCAGCGTCGTCAGGCCTTGCTCGAACCGAACGCCAGCCGTGAACGGCGAGCGCGGTAGCGAGGCTTCGACACCAACCGCCGCGGCGACACCCACTCGCTTGACCGGCACGTCCATGCTCGACGAGGCGAGCCGCAGATCGCCGCGCAGCTGCGCGAGCACGGCGATGCTGATCGCCTGCGAATCGGCCACGCTGATCCCGACACCGACGCTCGCGCCGATCACGTCGATCGGATCACCACCGCGCCGACTCCAGTCCACCCGACCGGCGAGGAACGCGTTGCCCGCGATCGTGAATCGACCCGTCGCCGCGATCGCCACCCCGGCGCGTGCCTGCGAAGCGCCATCGTCGAACATGCCGCCGCCGAGCCGAAGGCCGAGCCAGAAGGATCGCGACGTGCGGCGCTCCTGGCGCACCGCGAACGGATCTTCGAGCGCGTTGGGGTTGGACTCGGCGGTCGCGACCGCCTTCATGCCGTGCTGATACTTCTCGTTCATCATGTTCTTGTGCGGCACGGCAGGCGGCGGACCCGCGTGTTGCTCGCCGCCACCACCGCCTTCTTCGGCGAAGTCGACGGTGCCGTCCTTGATGACCTTGCCGCCGACGATCTTGCCGCCGGCATCGAGCACGACCGCACCGCGGCTGCGCTTGACGGCATGCACGACGTTCTTGAGGACGATGCCATCGAGCGTGGCCTCGACGTCGTAGTCGCCTTCCACGAGGTACAGCTTCGCGGGTGTAGTGAACGACTCGCCCGGGAAGGCCGTGATCGTGGCGGTCATCCCGCCGGGGTTGGTGACGACCTCGATCATCGCGAGGTCGGAGTCGCGCAGCTTCTTCTGGAGCTCGCGATCGATCTTCGCGACGTCACCGGCGATCTCGGCCGGTAGCACGGCATCCGCGCATCCGCTCAGGTACAGCGAGGCCAAGGGCAGGTCGTTACGCTGCGCGTACACCGCACCGAGGGTGCACCGGCTCGCCAGATCCGCTCGACCGCGCAACCCGGCGACATCCTTCTCCGAGTGGCGGGCGAGGGCCTCGGTCCACGGCGAGGCGTCGGCCGACGCGAGGCCGGCGACGAGCAGAACCGTCGCGAGAAGTCGTTTCACGTTGGTACGAACATGACACGGCAGCGGTAGAGTGGTTGCGGATGCTCGAGCCGACGAAGTACGCGGAAGTCCGTCGGATCTTGGAGCGCTACGTCGTCGAGGTCGTGGCGAAGTGGCAGCTCTGTCCGTGGGCGCGGCTCGGGGACGAGCTCGCCATCGAGGTCCTGCTCGGCGAGCCGACGCGCGCCGACTGGGTGGCCGCGATCGATCGCGCGTATGCGAGCCCGGCCACCCGCGTCGCGATGCTCGTCGCGCCCGAGCTCGTGATCGATCGGTTCACGTTCCACACGGTTCGCAACCAGCTCGCCGAACAGCGGCCCGTGTACGGCATCGCCGAGTTTCATCCGAGCGCCGCGCTCGATCTCGCGACACCCGCGCGCCTCGTGCCGTGGTTGCGCCGGTCACCCGATCCGCTCCTGCAGTGCGTTCCCCTCTCGCTGCTCGACAGCGTGCGCTCGAAGTCGCAGCCCGATCGCATGCTCCAGGCGCAGATCATCCAGGGTCTCGCGAAGCCACCGCGCGATGTCGAGGCGCAGCTCGCCGAGGCCAATCACGCGACGGTCGGCGTCCACCGCGCGGAGATCGAGGCCACGCTCGACGACATCGCACGCGATCGCGAGACGGCCTACGCGCGCGTCTCGATCAATGCGTGCCGGTGACGCTGATGATCGCCTG
>JANNBP010000345.1:0-35705 GCA_031385555.1 Deltaproteobacteria bacterium
CCTGCTCGCGGTCGGAGCTGAGCTGCTCGGAGACGAGGCTCCGCGGATCGTGGGCATCAGCGAGGAGACGACCTACTACGTCTCCCCGGACTACTTCATCGACGACGATCCCTTCGCGGACTTCGTGGTTCACGAGGCGGCGCACATCTTCCACAACTGCAAGCGCCGTACGCTCGGGCTTCCCGCGACGCGCCGGAAGGAGTGGCTGCTCGACATCGAGTTCCGCAAGCGCGAAACCTTCGCGTACTCGTGCGAGGTATACGCCCGCATCATCGGGCGGGCGAAGAATCCCAAGGAGCGCCTCGCGCTCGCGGCCGAGTACGGCGCCGAGGTCCGTGTGAGCGCCGAGCGTGTCGACCCATCCGAAGTCGCGAGCATCGTCGCCGAGGCGGCGAGCGCTCGGAATGGGTGGAAGGTGATCTTGGCGCGCTGCGCGCCGACCTCGAAGCCTCGCTCGTTCCCGGCTCTGAATGCTCCGCTGTCTGCCCGAGACTCCGGCTGAGCGGATCAGACCGGACGGTCGATGCAGCAGCGCTTGTACTTCCTACCGGAACCACACGGACAAAGATCGTTGCGCCCGACGCGCGGAGAAGCCATCCATGGCTGAGCTGCCGCTTGCGCGGACGTGACGCGATCCTTGGCGAAGCTCTCGTACGCGGCCATGACGAGTCCGCCGAGGTCTCGCAGGATGACCGACCTTCTCTCCGGGTGCGCGTCTAGCTCGGCGAGTTGCGACGAGGGCACGAGATCCCGACGCCCGCCGAGAAACGCGATCGGCGTCGCGAACGTCCAGCGATCGGCGTTGCTGGTCCATTGACGATCGAGAGCGGCCGCTGCTGCATACCCATCGGCGAACGCCACGCATGCCGGTTCGTCGTCCGGGCTCGGCAGGAAGCCTTGACCAGCCTTGAGAGCGTTCGCGACCTCGTTGTAGAGGCGCAGGACACGCTCGATCGATGTTGGATCGGGGGGGACCTCGGCGAACGCGAGCGGCAGCCACTGCGACGGGGCGATCATCCCCGGTGCGATCAGAACCGCATGAAGAACGCCGAACACACGATCGAGGTCCAGACCTCGATCGGCGAGCGCGTCGTACTCCTCGTCGGAGAGCGGCACGTCGACGTTGCTGCGCATCGCGCTCACGCGGAAGCCGGCGACGCCCAGCCCTGTCGCTCGAGAACATCACGCGCCAGCTCGATCTGACGTGGCGAGAACTGCTTCTTGCGGTCGTTCCACGAGTACACGGACTCGACGAGCTGCTCGCCAGAAACGTGCTCGTGCGCGAGGAGCCAGTGCACCGTGGCGAGAAGCTCGGTCCCGAACGGCGTCTCGAAGCCCTCGACGAGAGCGGCGACGCGTTCGAACCGTGCCTTGGTCTCGGGATGCCTCGCGAGAAACTCGTCAGCGGCCTCCGCGGCACCGGGCACCAGCTGGAGCTGCTTGTCCGGAGCATCCCCGCCATCGGCATACCCGAGGAGGAGATGCCCTTCGATCGCGGCGAGCACGTGACGAAGATTCTCGGCGTACGGGCCATAGACGGCCTTGGCGTAGTTCAACTTGAGGGGCTCGCCGGCCTCCTGCGCGAAGTACATCAGCTTGTGGATCTCGAGCAGTGAGATAAACGGATCCATCAGCCCGCTCATGTAGCGACGCACCAGTCCGACCAGCGCCGCACGCCCTGGGGTCATCGTCGGCGCTTCCGTGGCGCGCACCATGGTCTCCGAGGCAGGGGCTCCGGCCGGTTCGTAGAGCAGCACGCGGACATCGGGGACCTCGGCGAAGGCCTGCACGATGAGAGGCTTCACGTCGGCCCAGTCGAGCCCGCCGAGTCCGCAACCGAGTGGGGGGACGGCGATCGAACGAATGTTCCGCTGCCGGACTTGCTCGATCAGCGCCACGAGGCCCGACTTGATGTCCTCGATCCGGCTGTCGGCGCGCCAGTGGCGCTTGGTGGGGAAGTTGATGATCCACCGGGCGGGCATCTCGGAGATCGGGAACACGAGCATCCGCCCCGGCTGCACCTCTCCCCGCTTGCAGGCTGCCTCGTACGCGCGGAAGTTCGCGGGGTAGGCCCGCTTGAACTGTGCCGCGATCCCCCGCCCCATGAACCCGACGCAGTTGACGGTGTTCACGATCGCGTCTGCGTCCGCGCGGAGAATGTCTCCTTGGGTCAGCTCGATCATCGGGGCCTCATTGCTAGTAATACCACCCGGCTAAGACTTCCACGCGTGGCTGGTGCTGCGCGGCCGAGATCGCCGCAGCCACACGGGCCGCGATCTCCGGTGAGTGAACGCCGATCCGCACGACAAGCTCCCATGGCACGAAGTCCTTCACGAGAAACTCGGCCTGCTTGCTCTCCTTGACCGCTGGCGACGTGAAGTCGGTCGCTCGGATCGCGGCCCAGTTGAGGTCGCCGAGCTGATCCAGTCGCGAGCGGAACTCGGCGTACGCGGCACCAGCGTTCGAGAGCGTGAATGACCACCGTCGCTGATTCGCATCCGCCCACGTGACGACCGCGTGCAGATCGAGCTCCAGGTGCACGATCGGCTCCTGGCCACCGCGATACCCGAGGTCCGGATGGTTCGCCCGATGGATGAGGAACAACATGATCGAACGAGGGCAGAAGTAGAACGGAACGCACTCCCCGACGTGATCGCCTGCATGACACCGGACGGGCAACGCGAGGCGGCGCTGCTTGATGCTGCTCATCCCGATCGCTGCAACGCCGGCACTGCGCGCGATCATCGCCGCGTCGGAGTGCAGCCCTCCCCCACCGACGATCGACGGCACGTTGTCGACGTGGGTGATGTGGAAGATCTGAGGTCTCGCCGGGACGGCCATGAGAGCTACTTACCGACGGCTCCAACGATGCACTCCCACCGCAGCCGCGTGGGCTCGAGGGCCGACGCTGTTACTCGATATGCACCGGGACCGAAGCGGGACACGATCTCGTCGATCGTGCACCGCCCGGCGACGAGGAAGCCTCCGAGTTCGACGACGTCGGGATAGAGGTAGTCACCGTGCTGAAACTCGCCACGGTAGCGCGCGACGCTGATTCTGGTTGGCTCGCCCGCAGGTAGCCGCGCGAAGCGTGTCGCCAGCTCGCCTTCGTTGGTATGCACGACCTCGCTCTCGCGATGCATCCGAGGCTCTCGCTCACGCTGAAGATGTGCCTCGACCAACCCGAGGGACCATTGCTCGAAGAGCTCGCGCACGACGCTCGGCTCGACCCGCACACCGATCACGATCTCCGCGAGAGACTGTCGCTGTTCGAGACGCTCGAAGACCTCCGCTGCGATCTCGCCGGGTGAGCGCGATGGGTGAGTGCCCGGGCTCGCCTCGGCGTTGCGGCGGCGAACGCGCGGCTCGTTCGCCAGGCTGGCGGCCAGGGCCGCGACTTCCTTGTCATCGAACCAGCGGACGTCGTCCTCGTCCACGCGCGGATGCAGCCGATCGCCCTCATAGCGGCGTATGGTGGAGACGCTGACACCGAGCCGCGCCGCGACCTGTGCGCGCGTCAGCGTTCCGGGCTTGCTCGCATCCTTCGTCGGAACGACCGACAGGTGCCGCGATTCGGGTGAGGTGGCAGTGCTCGTCATGAGCTAACTCTCGATGCTTCCAGGTTCGCGGAAATCGACGACGAAATCACGTGGCGGGCTCATGACAGAGGTGATGACGCGGCTCTGACAAGGCCCGTGGCAGGGCGCGACAGGCTGTCGACCGCGGCAGGGTGATCGGCGAAATGATCGTGCCACACGGTAGTTCGGGTGAAGTCGTCTGCTTTGCCAAGTATGAGCCCTCGTTCACCGCTGCCGGGATCGCCGGCAACTACCCGCTGTCCCGTGGTCCGAGCCGCCGAGTGGTCGGCAGCTACGTGTAGAGGCCCGCCGCGCTCGAGATCGCTCGTGCCTACGTACCCACGCGCCGGCTGGAATCAGCGCAACCAGCGGCGAACGTGTTCGTAGGTCGGCGCCCCGAGCAAATCGAGGTGCTTGCTGCCGGTCACGATCGCCTCATCCGCGAACGCAAGGGTGCGCTCGGCGTCGGTGTGGCGGCCGAGTGCGCTGTCGACCGGGACCACGCCATCGCCGCGCAAGCGATCATCCGGCGCCTCCGTGAGCGATGCGGCGACTGCGAAACTGCGGACGCTCGCGGGGAGGCCGAGCGGTGCGCGCGGATCGTCCCCGACGGCGAATCGATCGCGGCCTTCCCAGTGCTCGTCGAGGATGTTGCCGAACCGTAGATCGGTGATGCCGGCGCTGCGGATGCGGCCGAGCCGGGCGAACGGTGCCGAGAACCGGCTGACCCCGAGCAGGAGCTGGAGCCAGTTCCCGCCACGTTCGAGCGGGGCGCCGTGATGCGGGCTGCCGAGCGTGATCAGCGTCGATAGCTTGTCGCGCCAGGCGTGGCTCGCGCGTTCGGCGGTGTGGCAGGCGCTGCGCGCGACCAGGCCGCCCATGCTGTGACCGAGGAGCACGAGGTCATCGATCTCGACCGGCCACGCGGCGAGCAGTTGCTCGAGGAGCCCGGAGAGCTCGCGGCCGTTGGTCGAGATGTGGAGGCCGCTGTTGTAGTGGAGGTAGATCGGAGTCAGCCCCAGGTCGCGGAACAGCGCGGCGCCATGATCGTGGCCGGCGCGCAGCCATAGATGATCCGTGGCGCACGAGCCGTGCACGAGGATGACGAGCTTCGTCGTCGCGTCGGGGATCGCCCTGCGCAACGCTTCGGGCATGAGGTCTAGTGGTGCGCCGCCGCGGCGCAGCCGCATCTCGACCGCGAGCGGATTCGCTTGGTCGCGCAGATAGTCACCGAGCACACCGTTGAGCGCGCCCTGCACGGCGTCGCGCTCGGGACCCGGGATGCTGGAACCGAGCAGCGGCGAGAGCTGTTCGAGCGCGCCGTCGATCGCTGAGCCGACGAGCCGCGTGATGCCCTTCGACGTGCCGTGAACGATGCCGGTCACGAGCTTCGCGGGCCCTTCGAGTGGGCGGCCGAGGATCGCCGGTCCCGACATCGATGCGACCTGCATCGCCTGGACGAGCTCCATCACGCCACGCGTCGCTTCGACGACGAGTCGCGTCGCGCCCCGAAGATCGTCGGCGTGACTGCGCTTCTTGCTCACGGCGCTAAGCGTCGTAGAACACCGGGTTCCCCGCAAGACCCGATAGGGATCGTCCGGTCGCGCTAAATGCCGGCGGTCGTGTTCGTGTCATCCCGGCCTCGCGCGCCTGGAGGAGCTGCGCGTCGAGTCACGGTCTTTCGAGCTCGGCGTGATCGAGTTGCCGGCGCTGCGCTCGCTCGAGCTCGTGACCCGCGGGCTCACGCGCGACAACCTCGCCTCCTTGCGCGTGCGGTGGCCAACGCTCGAGCGGCTCGTGCTGTGGCTCGGCGACGCGGGGAACGACGACTGCGACGTCGAGCTCGACGATCTCGATTGGAGCCTCGCTGGAGAACGACTCCCCGCGCTCCGGCACCTCGGCCTGTGCGGACGGGGCGATGCACGGCTGCTGGTCGAGCGCCTCGTCGACGCGCCGATCGTGAAGCAGCTCGAGGTCCTCGATCTGGCGGGTACCTACCTGCACCCCAAGGAGCTCGAGCACCTGCGCGTGCACCACGACAAGCTCGCACACCTGCGCGCGCTCCACCCCTCGCGGTTCGCACCCGAAAAGAATGTCGGTCCGAATGTCGTGCCCGACGACCGATTCAGCCCGGTCTACGAGTAGCTCCACCGGCTTCCACACGTGCTCACCGGCATAGGTGTCTCACGCCTGGAGTGATCGGCGGAGCCGACGTGGCTAGTCGTCGGTCACGATCACGCGCGTCAGTCCCGCCTTCTTCGCACGTGCGGTCACGTCGACGACGACCTCGGGCGGCGAGCCCGGCTCGATCCGGATGTAGATCCGCGTCCGCTTGCTCTTGTCCGCGGCTAGCGAGAACCCGCCATCGAGCGCCACCAGCAGTCAGCTCGCGATCACTCCGGGATCAGCACGGTATCGATCACGTGAATCACGCCGTTTGACGTCGCGATGTCCGCCTTGGTTACCGTGGCACCGTTGATCTTCACGCCCGCGGACGCGTCGATCTTGAGCTTGCCACCCTGCACGGTCACCGCCTCGGTCATGCCGGCGACACTCGTGGACTTCACGTTCCCCGAGACCACGTGGTACGTGAGCACGGCGGTGAGCTTCGCCTTATCGGCAAGCAGCGCATCGACGGTGCCCGGCGGCAGCTTCGCGAACGCCTCGTCGGTCGGTGCGAACACGGTGAAAGGACCCGGCCCCTTGAGGGTCTCGACGAGCCCGGCGGCCGTGATGGCCGCGACGAGGGTCTTGAACGACCCCGCCGCGACGGCGGTGTCGACGATGTCGGCCGTCGCGGCCGGGGCCGGTTCCTTCGTCGGGGTGGTGGGCTTGTTGGAGCCACCGCACGCGGCGGCGGTGAGAGCGAGGACCAAAGACAGGCACTTCATCATCGTTTTCATAGGCGTGCGTGGGAGGCCATGACGCGCTTCGTGGTTACAGGTCTCGTGCGCAGAGCGCGGCGATTCGAGCTCGTGAATAGCCCGCACGCGGCGTAGCTCGGCCGCTCCCGTGTCGTCGACCGCGATCGATGTCATCTCGCGGATCTACGTCACGAGCCGCGCGACCGCGACGAACTGCGCCGCGCACCCGGCGGAGCGTTGGATTCGATTCCCGTGCGCTTCCGCCAGATTTGCGGAACACCCAGCATGGGTCCCTCCGAGTGGCGGTACCGTCCGGCCGATGATCCGTTCCATCGTGCTCGTGGCTATCGCGCTGCTCGGCTCGGTCACGCCAGCCGCAGGTGACACCGTCCCCGCAGAGGTCAACGCGATCTACGCCGACACGGAGAAGCTGTACCTCGACCTTCACCGAAACCCAGAGCTGGGCTTTCAGGAGAAGCGAACCGCCGGCACGCTGGCGTCACGGCTCAAGACCCTGGGCTACGAGGTGACGACCGGCATCGGCGGCACCGGCCTCGTCGCGATCCTCAAGAACGGGTCCGGCCCGATCGTCATGTTCCGCACCGAGCTCGACGCGCTGCCGATCGAGGAGAAGACCGGCCTCCCGTTCGCGAGCACGGTGAAGACGAAGACCGACGCCGGCGACACCGTGTTCGTCTCCCACATGTGCGGCCACGATCTGCACATGGCCGCGTGGGCCGGCACCGCGGCGCTGATGGTGAAGCACAAGGATCGGTGGCGCGGGACGCTGATGCTCGTGGCGCAACCCGCCGAGGAGATCCTCTCCGGTGCGAACGCCATGCTTCGCGACGGCCTGCTCACGAAGTTTCCGAAGCCCACGTACGCACTGGGCATGCACGTCGACCACGCGCTACCCGCCGGGACCGTCGGATTTCACCCAGGCTACTTCCGGGCCGCGAGCAGCAACCTCGACGTCACGGTGTACGGCAAGGGTGGCCACGGCGCGTATCCGCAGCGTGCGATCGATCCGGTCGTGATCGCGGCGCGCCTGATCCTCGGGCTGCAGACCATCGTGTCGCGCGGGAACAACCCGCTCGATCCGGCGGTCGTCACGGTCGGCAGCATCCACGGGGGAACCGCCGCGAACATCATCCCCGACGTCGTGAAGCTCCAGGTCACGGTGCGCTCGCTCGAGCCGGAGGTCCAGAAGCGCATCCTCGCCGCGATCGCGCGCGAGGCGAAGGGCGTCGCACTCGCTGCCAACGCGCCGAAGGAGCCGCTGATCGAGATCAAGTCGGCGACCGATGCCGTCTACAACGATCCCGAGCTCACCCAGCGGACGGTCGCCGCCGCGCGAGCCGCCCTCGGCGCGGACCAGGTGGTCGAGATGGCCGCGCAGATGGGCTCCGAAGACTTCTCGCAGTATGGCCTCGCGGGAGTCCGGATCGTGCTGTTGCACGTCGGCGCGATCAATCGGGCGCAGCTGGAGGCGTCACGAACCTCCGGCGTCCCGGTGCCGGGCATCCACACGGCGATGTTCGCACCCGAGCGCGAGCCCACGATCAAGGCCGCGATCGGCGCCGAGCTCGCGATCCTGCTCGACCTGCTGAAGCGCTGACCGTCACCGCAACCGTCAACCGGGAGGACGGGTCGGCATCCCGAGGTCCGCGCGGACCTGCTGGAACGCGGGTGTCCATGCACCCTGCGCATCCCGCACGATCAGGGTCTCGCTTCGCATCGGTTCGCCGGGTGAGCTGTCGCGTGCGAGGACATCCACCATGATCAAGGCGGCCTTGCCGGTCCGGGGAACGATCTGCCAGTGCTCGCGCTGGACCAGACCCGCCTCGCGCGTCGCGGTCGTGACCCGCGCTTGCTCTTGCGCCGACGAGCACATCACGAACCGTCCGGCCGGAGCGAGCATGCGCGCCGCGGCGGCCAGGTAGGACTCGACGCCGCCGCGCAGCTCGAAGCGACACGGCATCGCGTGCGGCTTCGTCGATTCGGTGCCGGTGCCGCGCGGAAAATACGGCGGCGTGCCGGTGATCAACTGGAACGGTCCGCCGAGGGCGGGTGCGTCGCGGAGATCGCCATCGAGGATCTGGCAGCGTCCCTCGACACCGTTGTATGCGATCGAGCGACGCCCGAGCTCGGCTCGATCGGGCTGGGCCTCGACCCCGGTCACAGCGGCGGCCGGCAACCGCCACGCGACCAGGAGGAGGACGCTCGCGAGGCCGCACCCGAGATCGAGCGCCGCGATCGGAGTCGCGGGATCGATCGAGCGGACGGCGATCCACGCGGTGACCAGGTCATCGAGACTCCAGCGGTGACCGCGAACCTTCTGGAACAGCCGCCAGTCTCCCGACAAGTAACAGAGATCCTCGTCGGGGCCGGGCACGAGGTCCGCGCGTCCACGCGCTCCGGCGGGCGCCGGGCCAGGCGCGATCCACCCCACCGGACGCCGTGGCTTCGTGATCTCGCCGCTGCGCGCCACGCCTCTATCCTACGGGAGCTCCGGTCGACACGGCACTCGTTCGCGAACATGCCGGGGCCGGCGCTTCACGGCGGCGTCGGGACCGGGCGCCAGCGCCGTTCGATCCGGCACGAGCTGGAATGATACCGTCACCGTGACGATGCTCTCTCTCACGCAGCGCCAGACGCTCGTCGCGATCGCCGAGACGGTGCTGCCGCGCGGCCGGTTCTTGCCGGCGGCGGGGAGCGAGACCGTCGACAAGGTGCTCGATCAGCTCCCACCGCGGCTGCACCTCGGCGTGGCCGGGTTGCTGCAAGCCCTCGAAGCAGCCGCGTGGCTCAAGGGCGCGCGCTCGTTCTCGGCCCTCGCACCCGCCAAGCGCTTCGAGCTCCTCGAGAGCTGGCGCACCGGTGACTTCGTTCGCCGCACGATGCTGCGCGCGCTGGCGACGCCGCTCAAGATGGCGCACTTCGACGATCCGACGCTGTACCGACAGTTGGGCTGCGTCTACGAGGCGCCGCAGGTCAAGCCGGAGTCCAAGCCCGCGTACATGCGCGACCGCGTCCACGCGCTCGACGGCGATCTCGCGGTCGAGTGCGACGTCGTCGTGATCGGTACCGGGGCGGGAGGCGCGGTGGTCGGTCGCGAGCTCGCCGAGGCCGGGCTCGCCGTGGTGTTCGTCGAGGAGGGCCAGTACTTCGATCGCAGCGACTTCACCGGCCGCGCATTCTCGATGTCCAAGAAGCTGTACCGCAACGCCGGCGTCACGATGACGCTCGGCAACGTCGCGATCCCGCTACCGCTCGGCATGACCGTGGGCGGCACCACCACCGTCAACTCGGGCACGTGCTTTCGCGCGCCCGATCGCGTGCTCGCGCACTGGCGCGATGACTTCGGCCTCGACCAGCTGTCACCCGATGCGATGGGGCCGTACTTCGATCGCGTGGAGGACGTGCTCGGCGTCGAGCGTGCGAAGGCGTCGCTGCTCGGCGGCAACGGCCGCGTCCTCGAGCGCGGGTGCAAGGCGCTCGGCTTCACCAAGCACGGGCCCCTCAAGCGCAACGCCCCGGCGTGCGACGGCCAGGGCGTGTGCTGCTTCGGCTGCCCCACCGACGCGAAGCGCTCGACCAACGTCTCGTACATCCCGCTCGCCCTCAAGGCGGGCGCCGAGCTGTTCCCCGGCGCGAAGGTCACGCGCATCCTCGTCGAGCACGGGCGCGCGAGCGGGGTCGTCGCGCAGACGGAGCGCCACACCCTGACCGTGCGCGCGCGCGCCGTCGTCGTGTCGTGCGGCGCGATCTACACGCCGATCCTCCTCGCCAAGCAGCGCCTCGGCGCGAGCTCGGGTTGGCTCGGCAAGAACCTGTCGATCCATCCCGCCGCCGGCTGTCTCGGCGAGTTCGACGAGCTCATCCAGTGTTTCAACGGCATCCCGCAGGGCTACTCGATCGAAGACCACCTCGACGAGGGCATCCTCTACGAGGGCTCGATGATCCCGCTCGAGATGACCATGACGATGACGCAGAGGATCGGGCCCGAGCTGGTCCGCCTCGCCGAGTCGTTCGATCACGTCTCGGGTTTCGGGTTCGTCGTCGAGGACACGTCGCGCGGCTCGGTCTCCGAAGCGTTCGGCCAGCCGCTCATCAAGTACTGGCTCGGTGACGGTGACATCGCGCGCATCAAGCGCGGCATCGATGTCGTCGCCCGGGTCTACTTCGCCGCCGGCGCGCGGACCGTGCACACGCCGATTCACGGCTTCGACGTCTTCCGCTCGCCGGACGATCTGGTCGCATTTCGCCGCGCGAAGCTCCGCGCCACGGACCTCGATCTCAGCGCCTACCACCCGCTCGGCACGGCACGGATGGGCCGCGATCCAGCGACCTCGGTGGTCGACCAGCACAATCAAGTCCACGACACGCCGGGGCTCTACATCGTTGACGGCGCGTCGGTACCGGGGGCACTCGGCGTCAATCCGCAGGTCACGATCATGGCGCTCGCCACGCGCGCCGCCGAGAAGATCGCGTCAGCGCTGCAGTAGCGTCTGCAGCTGTTCCGGATCGTCGGTCTCGATCCAGTCCACGCCGGCCGCGACCAGCCGCACGATCTCCGCCTCTGCGTGCCCGCTCGGGGAGATCGCCTTGCCGGTCGACGAGGCGATGGGGAAGATCGTGTGCGTCCCGATCGAGACCCCCCGCGCGTGTAGCCGCTGGACGGCTTGCGCGGTGATCAGCGTGTGCTCCACGCCGACGACGCGACCTCCGACCCAGTGCGCCTCGACGACGCGACCCAACAGGTGCCGTGCATTCGAGCTCAGCTCGCGCTGCATGCGGAACCGCTCGAGCAACGGTACGAAGCTCAGCATGTTGTCAGAAAACGTGAAGCCGGTGATCAGCGCCGGGTTCGCCGCGACCGTCGCGCGCAGCTTGCGCGGATCGAAGCTCGTGACGATCACGCGGTCCTCCGCATTCTCTGCCGCGATCAACTTCGCGACTGTGCGCGCGATCTCGGTCTGCCAGAACGAGTACGTCATCTTGAGCTCGACGTTGATCGCGAGCGTGCGGCTCTCGGCGAGTACCTCCTCGAGCAGCGGGATCGGCTCAGCACGCTCGTAGCGCCTGACCACGTGCTGGCCGTGGACGTCGATGCCCATCGGCAGGTCGCGCCGGATGCGCAGCCGCGACACCTCGTCCCACGTCAGGTCGAAGATCCGGCGCCCGTCACCGGTCAGCCGGTACAGCGGGTGATCGTGGATCACCACCGCGCGGCGGTCCTTGGTCAGCTGAACGTCGATCTCGACCGCCGGGATGCCGAACGCGATCGCGCGACGGATTCCAGCGAGGGTGTTCTCCTGGTGGAGCAGCGGGACGCCGCGATGGCCGACGACGATCGGCCGCGATCTGGGTAGATGACCGAGCAAGAACGGGTTCATCCGGCGTGCGCGCAGTCTGCCACGTCCGTTATGCTGCGCGAACGTGACGAGGCGGGCGATCGTTGTGGGCGCGGGAGGCGCCGGGCTCGCGGGGCTGCACGCGATGCAGGAGGCCGGCTTCGCCGTGCGCGGCTTCGAGCAGCACGACGACCTCGGCGGCGTCTGGCACAGCACGAAGTATCCGTCGTTGACGATCCATTCGCGGTCGTTCAACTACCGGTTCCACGACTTCCCGCCGATCGCGAGCGAGCATAGCCACGCCACGCGAGCGGAGGTCCACCGCTATCTCGGCGACTACGCCCGCGCGAAGGGCATCGCCGACAAGATCACGACGAACACGCGCGTCGAACGGATCATCATCAGGCGACCGCACGAGTGCGTCGTCGAGACCTCGAGCGGCACCTACACCGCCGATGTCGTGATCTGCTCGACCGGCTACGCGAGCGCCGGCCGCCCGCACGTTCCCGAGCTCCCCGGTCGAGCCACCTCGCGCGTCACCGTCGTGCACTCGAGCGATCTGGTTCCCGCGATGGTCGACGACATCACCGCCAACCGTCGCAAGGTGGTGGTGCTCGGCGCCGGCAAGTCCGCGCACGAGATCCTGTCGCTGCTGCGTCCGGTGGACCCGACGTGGATCTACACGAAGAGCCTGTGGGCATTCTCGTACGAGCGGCTGTACGGCACGCCGTGGAACATCCCGCTCTATCTCTACTACCTCCAGCTCGCGGCGGTTCGTCGACGGCGGCTCGACTACGGCCGCGTGATGCGCGCGCTCCAGGCGCCGCTGCGCTGGTCGGGGATGTTGATCAATCCGATCGAGCAGGACAGCGACATCTTCCGCAACCGCTTCGCGATCATGAAGGCCGAGCAGCTCGCGTACTTGAAGACCGTGAAGCGCCAGCAGGCGTCGGTCGCGTCGCTCGCGGAGCACGGCGTGGTGCTAGACGACGGGGACGTGCTCGACGCCGACTATCTGATCTGCGCGACCGGCTACGACCGCCGCAAGAACCTGCCGGCGATCCAGATCGAGGAGGCCGGCCGCACCACGAGCCACACGCTCGCCGCGCAGCACGGCTTCTATCGCGAGATGGTGGATCCCGCGGTCCCGGAGGTCACGCTCCTCGCCGCGAGCCCACCGTATCTCCAGCAGCTGCTCGGCTACTCGCTCGGTGCGCAATGGCTCGCACGCTTTCACTGCGGAGCGCTCCGCAACCAGCCGAACCTCGAGGACATGCAGCGCGGTGTGGCGAAGCTCGCGTCGGAGTTCGCCCCGTGGGCCGCGGGCGACTACCTCAGCGGCGGCCTGCCCTACGCGCACGAGCGCAAGGAAGATCTGCTGCCGGATCTATTCGAGGACATGGGCCTGTCGCGGTGGCTCGCGCACAAGCTGGTGATCAGCTCCGCGCGGGAGGCCGCGTTCGGTCGCGTCTGCGACGAGATCACACGCGAGCTCGCCAGCTTTCCTACAAGGACCGCAAGTAGTGCTCGAGATCGTCGCGCTCCGGCGCGGTGAGCGAGAGACCGAGTGCCTGGTCGTAGTGCTCGACGACGTGCCGCAGCGTCGCCGCGCTGCCGTCGTGGAAGTATGGTGGATGCTGCCACGCGCCGCGCAGAGGCGTGGTGCGGTACATCCCGCTCGCACTGCGCCGCGCTTCGTCGGTCGACATCCCTGTCTCCGATGCCGCGTGCAGCGTGGGGGCATCGGTGAAGCTGGCTCCCGAGTGACACGAGCTGCACTGCGCCTTGCCCTCGAACAGTGCCTGGCCTCGCGCCGCGGCGAGCGTGTCGAAGCTACCGGGCGGTGGCGCCGGCGGTTCGAGGGAAAACTGGTAGTCGCGCAGTGCGGGCAGCATCGGCGTCACGCGATCGGGCTCCTGCCGGATCTCGAGACCGAGCCGCTCGTCGACGAACGTGCCGTGCCCACCCATCTGCGTCACCGCGACGTACGCGTTCCAGTACGACACGGGACCTTCACCCGTGTACGTCTCGAGCGCGACGTCACGCAGGCCGTACGCGGGTGGCAGCAGTACCGGATGACTCTCCGTGTCCTGATTGAAGCGCGCGTCATAGCGACCCGCCCCCCAGCTCGCGAGCGCAGACTTCGCCGCCGCACCATCGACACCAAGTGACATCGCGAGTGCGGGCAACCCCGGAGTCAGCGACATGATCGCGCCGGGATTCAGATCGCGATTTGGCCAGCCATCGAGGCGATTGCCGACTCCCGGCAGCACGGAATCATCGACGGTCGAATGGCACAACGCGCAGGTGATGCCGATGCGGGTGATCGTGCCATTCTCGACGGTGCCCCGTACACCGACGACCGCGTCGAGCTGGATCAAAGCGACGGTGGTCGCCGGCGCGTCGAGATCCGCAGCGGCGAGCACGTCGGGAGGCACCGCGGAGGCATCCACCTTCAACCCGACACCGAGTGCGGCTTTCGGTGACAGCGTTTGCACGAGCTCGTGGAGGCGCAGCGTGTCGCTCCATAACTGCTCGTCCCCGAACGTGTCGTGGCGGAAGATGCATTGACCGTCGGGCACCTCGCATGGCGTCCGATCGCGTCGCGACGGGCTGTCGTCGCCTCCACAACCGACGAGCAGGATCCAGAGCGGTGTCGTGATTCGCATATGTGACTCCTTCCTGCATTGGACTCACGCAGTCGCTCAAACGTGACAGCCACTTTCGACAATCTGCGCGTGACGACGCGCCACGCGATGAAAACGCTCGCTGCGCGTCAACGCACGACTCAGCAGGCCCACGTGCGAAGGCCGATCAGGCCGTTCGCGCCCCGCCACACCGCATAGCGCCCGCACCGACGAGATCAGCGTCATCACTGCCACGATCGCGAACAGGATCGTGACGCCGCACAGCCCGACGGTGAGAGGATGAATGTCGCCGATCGCACGCTCGAAGAACGCGTGCAAAATGAAGTACTCGAGCGAGCTGCAGCACAGCGCCGCGATCGCGGACCACCCCACGACCGCCGTGGCAACCCGACGAGACGACCGAACACGAGCATCGCGATCGCGTAGAACGGCGCGATCCTCATCAGGTGGATCGTCAGATCGTGCGCGGCGAGCTCGAGGCGCGCGGTGGTCTCGTCCGTGGCCTCGGCGTGCTCCATCGGCGACCGCGTCGCGAGATCGCGGAGGCCCACGCCTCCGACCCAGATCGGACCGTTGCGATCGACCAGCGCGACCGCACCCGCGATCTACTCGCGCTCGAGCACGGCAGCGAGCCAAGTCCTTAGCTCCTCGATCGATCCTGCGCGAGGCCAATCCTCCTCGAACGTGGAACGCGGCAGCGGCGGCCGACCTCACTGGAACGGACTGACATACTCGTCGGCCGGTCGCTTTCGAGAGCAAGGTCGGCGCATCGGCATGGGAGGCGTTCCGGCGTTCGGTTTGCAGTGACTGGAGTTAGTGACCTTCCCGGCGCTCACCGCGACGTTGCCGCACACGATGGCGACGACACCCAAGATCCACGACTACGGGATCATCGGAGATGGGCGTTCCGTCGCGCTGGTGTCCCGCGCGGGCTCGATCGACTGGTTGTGTTGGCCGCGCCCGGAGTGCCCACCGACCTTCGCGCGGCTGCTCGACGAGGACTGCGGTCGCTGGTCGATCTCGCCTCTGCTCCCCGCGCAGATCGAACGCAGCTACATCGACGGCACCAACGTCCTCGAGACGCGGTTCGAGACCGCGACGGGCAGTTGCGTGGTGACGGATCTGATGACGATCGCATCCGAGGAAGACAAGCACCGCATCCTGGTTCCGGACCACGAGATCCTGCGTCACGTGCGCTGCGATCGAGGCGAGATCGAGCTCGAGGTCCTGGTCGCACCCCGCCCCGATTTCGGTCGAGCCCGGAGTCGCGCCAGTCACCACCGCCAGCTCGGCGTGCGATGGCTCGTCGGTTCGAAGCTGATCTCGCTGCGCAGCGAAGCGACGTTCACGCTCGATGCGAAAGGCGATGCGCACGCGACCGTTCGACTTCGCGCCGGTGACACGATCTCGTTCTCGCTGACCTTCGACGAAGAAGGGCCTGCCCTGCTCCCTCCGCTCGGGGATGCCGCGCGCGAGCGGATCGATCGGTCGATCGCGTGGTGGAGAGGTTGGAGCGGCCGCGCCACCTATCACGGGCCGCTGCGCGAGCAAGTGGTGCGCAGCGCCCTCGCGGTGAAGCTGATGGCGTTCGCCCCGTCGGGCGCGATCATCGCCGCACCCACCACGTCGCTTCCCGAGAGCCTCGGCGGCACCCACAACTGGGACTATCGCTACTGCTGGCTGCGCGACGCCGCCTTCACGTCGCGCGCGTTGCTCGACCTCGGTTACGTCGACGAGTGCGCGGCGTTCTGCAGCTGGCTGCTCCACGCGACGCGCCTCACGCATCCCGAGCTACGCATCCTCTATGACGTCTACGGCAATCCGCCCGTCGCTGAACAGACCGTCGACATCTCCGGATATCGCGGCTCGCGACCGGTGCGAGTCGGCAATGCCGCGTTCGCGCAGCTCCAGCTCGATTGCTACGGCGAGGTCATCGATGCGGTCTCGCAGCTCGCCGAGGTCGTCGGCAAGCTCGACTCCGACACCAGCAGCTTGCTCCGCGACTACGGCAACTTCGTCTGCACGCACTGGCGGCTGCCCGACCACGGCATCTGGGAGCCCCGCGGCATGTTGCGCCATCGGACGCACTCGAGGCTGCTCTGCTGGGTCGCACTCGATCGCTTGATCACGCTGTACGACCGCGGCCTCGTCGAACGGCTCGATCGCGCGCTTCTCGCCCGCGAGCGCGCCGAGATCCGAGCCGACCTCGAAGCGCACGCCTTCGACGCCGCAAGCGGTTGCTACACCGGCGCGCTCGGAGATGCCGACCTCGACGCGGCCGTGCTGCTGATGACCTGGTACGGGTTCCACGACGGCTTCCATCCACGCATGCAGTCGACCTACGCGCGGATCGTGCAGCAACTCGGCGCCGGCCCCGGGCTGCTCTATCGCTACGACGACAGCGTGCGCAAGCACGAGGGCGCGTTCTGGATCTGTAGCTTCTGGGCCGTCGAGCACCTCGCGAAGGGCGGCGGCTCGCTCGCTCGCGCCAGCGCGCTGATGCGCGAGACCTGTTGGTACGCGAACGACCTCGGGCTGATGGCCGAGGAGATCGATCCGGCGACCGGCGATGCACTCGGTAACTTCCCGCAGGCGTACACCCACGTCGGCTTGATCAACGCCGCGCTGTCCCTCGACGAGCGCGAGCGACGCGTGGTCCAGGGGTTCGCATGAACCACGGCAGCTGGTTGATCTGGGGCCTCGCCGCCACCGCGCTGCTGACCATCGTGAGCGCCGGCAGCCAGGGCCTCGGCCTGACGCGGATGAACCTGCCCTACATGCTCGGCACGATGTTCACGCTGGATCGCGATCGCGCGAAGTCGCTCGGCGTGGTCATCCACATGGTGGATGGCTGGGTGTTCTCGGCGCTCTACGTCGCGATGTTCCACTTGTGGGGCGGCCCTGCCTGGTGGAAAGGCGCCGCGATCGGGCTCGTCCACGCGGCCTTCGTCCTCGTCGTCGCGATGCCCGCGATGCCCGGCATCCATCCGCGGATGGCGAGCGAGAGTCGCGGCCCGACGGTGGTCCGCCAGCTCGAGCCACCCGGCTTTCTCGCGCTGCACTACGGCCGGCCGACGCCGATCTCGATCGCGATCGGTCACCTCGTGTTCGGGCTCGTGCTCGGCGTGTTCTATCGCGCCTGAACCCGCCGTCGCCGCTCGATCACGAACGTGATGATCGGCATCAACAACACGGCCGGCATCACGTAGAACGCCGGCTCGTCGAGCTCGATGCCACGCGGCCGGTAGACGCCACCCTTGAGGAGCGAGCTGCCGAGGTAGACGACGATGATCGCCCAGCCGCAGCGCCCCCACAGCGCGAGGTCGATCGGCAGCCGATCGCGCGAGGCCATGACCACGCTTCCCTCGCGCGCCGTGATCGCGCGCCACTTGTCGACGTCCCACAGCACCAAGCCGATCGTGCCGAGCCACATCAGCGTCGCGATCACCGCGGTCGGATACACGCCGGTGCTCCAGCAGAACGCGGTGATCGCCGTCAGGATCGGCAGCGCGACCAGCGCTCCGAGCGTCGCGAACCGCTGCGTGCACAACAGCACCGCGGCGATCAGCTGCATCACCCCCACGAAGCCATAGAACCAGCCGGTCGCGTGAAACGCGTGCAGGAAGTCGTGAAACCGGCCGTGGTTCGCCGGATCCGTGAACGGCTGGTCGAGCACCTTCTTGAGGGCCGCCGGGACGAACGCGAAGCCGATCAAGAACCGCAGGTTGACGACCGCGACGTTGATCCAGCGAACCCGCCGCGCGCGATGCACGAGCTCGATCATCCGAGGAGGTCCCAGCGATTGCCCGCGACGTCCTCGAACACCGCGACGCGACCATACGGTTCGTCGCGCGGTTCCGTGACAAACCGGACGCCGGCGCGACGCATCCGCGCCATCTGCGCGTCGAAGTCTGCGACGCGCAGGAACAACCCGACGCGCCCCGCAAACTGCCTGCCGACGATCGCTCGCTGCTCGTCCCCATCGGCGCGCGCGAGCAGCAGGCCGGTACGCTCTCCCGGTGGCCGCACGACGACCCAGCGCTTCGGGCGTCCGTCGTTGGTCAGCGACGGCGAATCCTCGCCGAGCTCGAAGCCGAGCACGTTCGTGAAGAACGCGATCGCAGGGTCGTAGTCGTCGACGACGAGCGTCACCAGCTCGAGCACGTACCCGATCTACCTCGGTGAGCGTTCGGTGAGTGCCTGAACGGCCGGAAACCGCGTGGAAAGCGCCCTCGTCGGGTAGCGCCGATCGCATTCCTCACCTGTCGTGCAGCTGCCGCCGGAGCGGCACGCTCGGAGTGCACGACGCCACGACCCGCGGTCATCAGGTTGACGTCGAATGGACGGTTGGTCTGGACGGTCCCGAGGCTGTCGCGGTGAACGTTCTCGCCCGCGAGGAAGTACGTCACGGTCGACAGCCCGATCTGCGGGTGCGGGCGAACATCGAACCCAGCGCCCGGCGGCAGCGTCACCGGAGCCAGGTGATCGAGAAACACGAACGGCCCGACCATCCGCCGCTTCGGGGCGGGCAGCAGGCGCGACACGACCATGTTGAGCTCGACCGCATCTACTCGGTCGTGACACGCGGGATCGTTCGAAGGGACGTCAGACATCAGCACAGGGAAATGATCGAAGACGTCACCGTGCGCAAACGCGCTGCCGTGGCGTGGCGACACGGTCGACGAGGTCTGCCGGGTCGAGAACTCACAGCCTTAGGCACTGCACGTAATTTGCACTGGCGGTGGGCCGCATGCCCGATAACCGTCCTTGCCGCATCCTGGTGGTCGACGACAACACGGATGCGGCAGACATGCTGGCCTTGCTGCTGGAACAGCTCGGACACACCACTCGCGTCGCGCACGATGCCGTCGAGGCGCTAGCGGCGATCGAGGACCTGACTCCCGAGCTCGCCGTGCTCGACATCGGACTGCCCGGCATGGATGGCTACGAGCTCGCCCGCCGGTTGCGCGCCAATCCGATCACGCGAAACACCTGCTTGATCGCGCTGTCGGGCTACGGCCAGGAGTCCGACAAGCAGCAGTCCGCGCAGGCCGGGTTCGACGCTCACCTGGTCAAGCCGATCGCGTTCGGCGATCTCCGGCTGGTGATCGAGCAACTGACTCGCGGGGTTACCGTGGATCCCGACAAGACCCTCGTAGTCAATTGACCTGCCGCGCCGGCCACCGTCAGCGTTTGGCTGACGCGGTGATCGCGTAGAGTGCACGCGATGCGTCGCTCCTGGATCCCGCTCGCGTTGTGGCTTGGTTGCGGTGGCAAGGCGCCGGCGGCGCAGGAGCAGCACGACCCCTCACGTCATCACGGCGGCGGGATGCACCACCGCTTCGACAACGCCGAGCGATGGGCGAAGGTGTTCGACGATCCGGCACGCGATACGTGGCAGCAGCCCGACCTCGTGATCGCCGCGCTCGAGCTCGCGCCCGCGATGATCGTCGCCGATATCGGTGCGGGTACCGGCTACTTCACGATGCGGCTCGCGAAGCAGGTCCCGCAGGGCCAGGTGATCGCCACCGACATCGAGCCCGACATGATTCGCTACCTGAAGGATCGGGCCGCGCGCGAAGGCGTCGCGAACATCCGTGCCGAGCTCACGCCCCCGGCGGATCCGAAGCTCGCGGAGGGCTCGATCGATCGCGTGCTCGTGGTCGACGTCTGGCATCACCTCGGCGATCGCGTCGCGTACGCGAAGGCGCTCGCGCGCGGGATCAAGCCGGACGGGATGATCGCCGTCGTCGACTTCAAGCTCGAGGCGAAGCAAGGCCCGCCGAAGGAGCACCGCCTCGCACCCGAGGCGATCATCGCGGACTTCGTCGCGGCCGGCCTGCAAGCCTCGGTCGCACCGACGCAGCTGCCCGATCAGTACATCGTCATCGCGCGACCCTGAACGCCTCGCGGCTACGTGGTCACGTGTCGCGCATACGTCGCAGGCGCGATATTTCCACCGCACGCGATCACGCCGACACGCTTGCCGTCGAGCCGGCTCCGCAACGGTCCGAGCAGCGCGGCCGTCGAGGCGGCACCCGCGGGCTCGACGGCGAGCTTGGCCGCCGTCAGCAGGAATCGCATCCCGTCGCGGAGCGCGTCGTCGTCGACCAGCACCAGCTCGTCGACGTACTGCTGGCACAGCGCGAAGCTGTACGGCATCGCGAACGGCGCACCGAGCGAGTCGGCGATCGTCCGCACCTGATCGATCCCCTGCGGCGACCCGGCGGCGAAGCTGCGATGCATCGTATCGGCGCCCGTCGGCTCGACCCCGAACACCAGGCAGCGCGGCTGCAGCAGCTTGACCGCGGTGGCGATGCCGGCGCACAACCCACCTCCACCGATCGGGACGATCACCGCATCGAGCTCGCCGGCTTGCGTGCACCACTCGAGTCCGAGGGTGGCGGTGCCGAGCGCCGTGCCTGGTCCCTCGAACGGATGCACCAGCGTTCGCCCCGCAGCCCGCTCGATCTCGCCGACCCGCTCCACGCAGCGATGGATGTTGTCCATCAGCTCGACCTCGGCGCCGAAGTCCCGGCAGGCCTGGATCCGCGCCGGATCCGCGTGGCTCGGCATCACCACGACCGCGGTCGTCCCGAGGACGCGCGCCGCATAGGCGGTGGCCATCGCGTGGTTGCCGGCGGACAGCGTCACCACTCCACGGGTCAGGGCGTCTGCCGACATGCCCATCATCACGGTCAGCGCGCCACGCGGCTTGAAGCTCCCGGTGCGCTGGAACAGCTCTTCCTTGAGCAGCACCGTTGTCGCGCCGAGGCGCTGGTCGACGGCGAGGCCTTCGAGTTTCCGGACCGGCGTCTCGAGGATGCGATCACCGAGCCTGTCGCGCGCCGTTCGGATGTCGTCGAGGTTCACGGGACTGGAACGTACTCCGAGACCAGCGTGCAGTCGATCGGGCTCCATCGCGCGCCCTGGCGGACGGTGTCGACGGCGTCGGCGGCGGCGCTCGCGGTGATGCGGACGTTGTCGGCCGGCATCGTGCCTTCGAACTCGAACACCGAGTACGGGTGGAGACCTGCGCCGCTCGCGTCGTCGGCCTTGCCGTCGTTGGCAAACACGACCTGGCGCTGCAGCGAGCGGAGCTTGAGGGCGTCGCGCACCATCGACTTGCTGTCGCGCGCTTCGCACTTCGCGCCATAGGCGGTCAGCGTCGCGGCGTGATCCTTCGGCTTGCTCGTCTTCGTCGCCTGGAGGTGCGCGAGGAGCTGCGCGGCGGGCGAGCCGGCGGCGGGGGCGTTGCGCTCGAGCTCCTTGATGATCGCGTCGCGGAGCTTCACCGTCTTGCGGTCGGCCGGGGCGAGGTCGGGGACGAACGAGAGCAGACCGCAGCGATCATCCGACAGCACCGGGCGGGTGAAGTCGACCATCAACACGTCGCTCACCAGCTGCTGGTCGAGGACCTTCAGCGAGATCAGCTCGTTCAGGTAGCTCTCGTCCTCGTGCGACGGCTCGAGCACCATGAACGGCGTCGTCAGCTCGCGACCCGAGACGCCGTCGACCGAGGAGTTGATCGCGACGAGCGCCGCGTCGAGCTCGGCCTTCGTGAAGCTCTTGCCGGAGATGCCGGAGATGCCACTGCGGGTCGACGCGAACAGCATCGACGGGATCTGCGACGAGCCGCCCGAGTTATTGAGGTTGATCTGCATCGTGCAGAACAGCGGCTCGAGCAGCAGCTGGGTCGCGGTGAGATCCTTCGCGAGACCGCGGCGCTTGATGTCCGCCTTCTCGGCCGACGACATCGAGTCCTTCTTGAGCGTCGTGCGCGCCTTCTTGAGCGACTCGGTGGTCACCGTCGACAAGAACTTCGCCTTGGTCTTGTTCCACTTGTCGTTGCCGGGCTGGGTGACCGATAGCTGCATGTCGGCGCCCGACTGGAGCGAGCCCATGTAGGGGGTGCGTGCGTTGACGAGGGTGTCGGAGCCCTTGATGTCGTCCTCTTGCGACCAGTGGGTCCACGGCGACTCGAGCTCCTTCATGTTGAGCCCGCCGCCGGGATGGCAGTTCGCGCAGCCTCGCGTGTTCGTCAGCCCGGGACCACCGGGGCCCGCGGCGACGAAGTCGATCGAGCTGCCGAAGAACGTCATCTGGCCGCTGATCTCTTTGTAGTAGTTGAACACGCCATCGACCTCGTCGAACGCGATGACCTCGACCTCACCCGGGTGGCCGGCCTCGGTGATGTGCGAGCCCGTGCCCTTCGCACCGGCCGCGCCGGAGAAGCCGAAGCTCGAGAACAGCAGGCCGAAGTCGCCGCGACCATCGCAGTCGCGCGAGGTGACGGCGCGATAGTCAGCCTTGGTGGCGCCGAGCCGCGCGGCGTTCTCGGAGACCACGCGCGTCGACATGCCGTTGCAGTTCTTGGTGTCGACCTTCTCGAGCTTCGCGACGATGCCGGGCATGTCCACCGGGCACGTGATCTCGGCTGGGTCGATCTTCTTGTTCTTGTTGGTGTCCTCGAAGGTCATGTAGACCTTCTTCACCAGCGCGTCGTTCGCGACGAACGCCGGGACGTTGCCGCGACCGCTCTGGTCGGCGAGCACGTCCATGCACGGCGTGCACTTGAGTGCGCCGGTGGTGGTCTTGAAGTCGGCGGCGGTCGTGCACGCCTTCAGCTTCGGCGAGTCGAGGACGTCGCACTTGCCGTCCGCGCACGGGTCGGCGCCCTCCTCGTCCGAGTCAGAGGCGCAACCTGTGACTGCGAGGGTGGCGAACAGAAGGTGGGCGAGATGGCGCATGCCCACCCAACGAGCAAACGCCGCACCAAGCCCAAGTGCTCGAAACAGTTTGCCTTGGCTACTCGATTAGCCGGCTTCTGGATCGTCAGTCCCGGGGATCGCTGGCAGGTCCAGCTTTCGAGCCTTCGCCGCGCGGCGCCGGGTGAGCTCGACGCCGATCGCATCGAGGCCATGGGCATTGGCGATGGCGAGCACCGTTCCGACCCCACAGAACGGGTCGACGACGACGCGGATGCCGAGCGACGCCACGAACCGCACCGCGGCCTCGCAGGCCTTCGTGGGCGTCGCACGTGACCAGGTCATCTCTCCGAGCGAGCCGATCACGTCGGGCGTCGACGCACCCGGCAGCAGCGTTCTCTCGCGACTGACACACAGCATGTGGGCGTACGCCGGGCGACCGAACGTCGTCGTATCGGGCGCGACGCGGCAGGTGATCTTGTGCCACAGCAGGTGACTGCCCGCCGCATCGGCGCCGAGGTGCACGAGGTGCCCCTTGTCGATCCAGCGGCCCTCGTGTTTGACGTCGGTTTGATAGAAGATCGCCACGCTGTCATCGGAGATCGCACGGCAGGCGAGCGCGACGGTGTCGACGAACCAGTGCTTCCACGCCGGCACGCCGAGCGCCGGGACCTCGCTGTGATCGGGCAGCGACGTGATGATCGCGTGGTCGGCCGGTAGCGGATCGCGAAGGAACGCGACGCCGTCGGCTTGGTGCACGACCCGGTTCATCGCGGCCAACCTAGCAAGGTTCCCGAACGCAAGCCCCCGAACGCTCGTCACTGTTTCAAGTGTGCGAACCCTCGACGGTCGTACGTGAAGCGGCCGTGATCCGGACTTCCCGGCGCGTCGGTCGTAGCCAGCTTGTCGGCCATGCGCAAGCGGCTTGGCGAGACTCGGCTCGTGGGTGTTCGGTCGAGGCTTCGTGGCGGTGGCTTCGTCGTGATGCTGGTGCTCGCGGCGATCGGGTTCGCCGGGTACTTGCTGCCCGCCCACAGCGTAGATGGCGGCGCGTGGCACTCGAACTTCGCGGACGGCGGCGGGTGGTCGCTGGGTGTGTTCGGCGTGTTCGGCATCCTCGCGGCGCATCTGCGCACGCGCGGCTTCGGTGCCGGCATGCTGACCGGCGTGCTCGCCGTGGCCGCGGCGATCGCGAGCATGGTGCCGCTGATCCTGGTGCACTTCATGGCGCACGTCGACAACGGTCCCGGTGAAGTGATGATGGCGATCTCGGTACTCGGTCTGTTCTTCGGTGGCGCGGCACTCCTGATCGCCGAGCCGATCCTGTACGTCACGCAGCGCCGCGCGAACGAGCAGCGGCTCGCCTACGCGAGCAACTGATCGATCGCGACACACGCGGCTCGCAACCGCGCCTCGCGATCGCCGGTGACCACGAGGTCCGCGAAGTCGATGCGAGCGTGAAAGGCCTCGCGTTGCTCCGGGAGGTAGCGGATCGGATCGGGCTCGAAGGGCACGTCGGGCCCGGTCGCGATCGTCAGGTCGTAGCCACGCTCGAGCTGAGAGATGACTGGATCGCAGGCGCCGAACAGCGCGTCGCTCCACAGCCGCGTGATCCGCACGTCGGTGTCGCAGATCAGCACGCGATTGCAGGACCGCGCGAGCACGTCCTCGGAGGCGAGCTGGTTGGTCGCGATCACGGGCATGTCGGACGCGACGGGTGCGCGGCCGAGCGCTTCGAGGTACGTGCGGGCGTACTCGGGGACGAGCGTGGTCTGGTAGTGACTCGCGAGTGCAGCGGCGAGCGTCGACTTGCCGGTGGACTCGGCGCCGACGATGCAGACGCGCCTCGCGTAGTGGGCGCGGACGGGAGGCGGTAGGTGAGCCCAGTGGGCGAGCGGTGCGGCGCGGATCGCGGTACCGGAGACGGGGACGATGCGGCGGCCCGGATCGACGGGCACGAACCGCGCGCCGTGCTCCTGCGCGAGGCGTGCACCGTAGGCCTCCGAGGCAAACACGACATCGATCGGATCCGGCACGACGCGCTGGATGCTCGCCTTCCAGATCGCCCAGAACGCGGGGTGCTCCGAGGGATCCTGTGGATTCTCGTCGGTGAGATGCACGACATGGGCTTTCGGGAACAGCTCGGTCATCCACCCGAAGCGAAGCGCGCCGGGAATCCCCTCGCGTGCGAGGGTGCCGACGACGACGGTGAGCCGCTCGACGCAGCGCAGCGCGTGCTCGATCAGGTAGCCGTGCCCGGCGTGCGGCGGCAGGAACTTGCCGAGCACGAGGCCATGGCGGCCGATCATCGAGCCTCCAGCGCCGCCGCGACGTAGCGATCGAGGAGCTCCGCGCTCGGTGGCGGACAGCTCGCCACCTCGTCGGTACGCGAGGTGTCGAAGGCGTGCCCCGTGGCCTGGAAGACGTCGCAGGCGCGCGAGCGTGCATAGTGATCGGTGCCGCGACACAGGCCGAGCACGGCCGCCGTGGCCTCCGGTGCGTCGAGCCGCGCGGAGGAGACGCGATCCACCCAGTCGGGCTGGTCGATCTCGTCGAGGGAGATGCCGGCGCGGCGGATCGCGGCGGTGAGGTCGGCGAGCGTCGCCGAGACTCGATTCGCGACGTGGAAGGTACCGCGTGCGTCGTCCTCGACGAGCGTGGCGAGCACCCGAGCCGCGTGATCGACCGGCGTGAGATCGACCGCGAGCTCGCCCTGCCCCCGCGGTACGGCGCCGATCGTGGCGAGCCCGCGCACGAACCAGGTCAGCCAGTCGCGCGGTGGCGCCCTGCCCGTGCGCGTATCGCCGGTGAGCAAGCCGAACCGATAGATCGTGGCGCCCGCCTCGCGAGCGAGCCACTCCGCGGCCCACTTCGATTGCGCGTAGCCACCGTGCACGCGCTCTGCCGTCTCGAGCTCGTCGGTCTCGCGCAACGTGCTCGGGACGCGATCGCTGCCGACGAACACGCTCAGCGTCGACGCGTGATGGACGCGAGCGCCGGCGAGCGCCGCGAGCTCGAGCACGCGCGCGGTGCCTTCGAGATTGGTGGCCCGCAGTTCGCGATACGGCTTCGCGAGGCTGACGGCGGCGGCGCAGTGCACGATCGTCGAGGTGGTGGTCGCGAGCTGGTCGTAGAGCGTGGCTGGAAGTCCGAGCTGCGGCTGGGTCAGGTCTCCGGCGATCACCCGCAGGTGCGAGGACATCGCGGCGATCGCGCGCTCGCCGCCGACGACATCGCGAAGCGCGGTGACGAGCGCGCTCGGATCGCGGACATAGCAGGTGACCGGCGCATGCGCGACCAGCTCGACCAGCACGCGCGCCCCGAGGAACCCGGTCGCGCCGGTGAGCACGATCGAGGAGTCTTGTTCGATCGCGCGAGCGCGACTCGCTCGCCGGATGGCGCGGTGGGTCTCGCGAAGCTCGGCGACGTCGACGATCAGCTCCGTGCAGGTCATCGCCGCCGCTGTCAGGGTGTCGCGATCGAGCTCCGCGACGAGCGCCCGGATCGTCCGGTGCTCGTACAGCATCTCGGCGGTCATCCGCAGCCCGGCGAGCTCGGCGAGGCCGACATGCTCGATCGCGGCGAGCGAATCGCCGCCGAGCGCGAAGAAATCGTCGTCGAGGCCCGGCACCACGCCGAGGAGTCGCTCCCACAGGCCCGCGACTAGTCCCGTGGTCGAGGCCGCGGCCCCGACGGGATCTCGCTTCCCGACCGACGCGAGCTCGGCGCGAACGAAGCGCGCGGGCAACAGGCGTGCGTCGAGGTGCTGCGCGAGGTGCCCGTGCAGATCGACGAGCTCCTCGTCGGCACCATAATAAGCAACGAGCCGCTCGCGCGTGCCGAGCTGCTCCGCGACGACGTGCGCATCGGTGACGCGCGAATGCTCCCGCAAGCGCGCCTCGATCTCCTCGGGCGCCACCAACACCCCGGCGATCTTGAGCTGCCGATCGATCCGACCGACGAACTCGAGCCCGTCGTCGTCAACCCGCACGCGGTCCCCGGTGCGAAACCACCGGCGGCCGTCGCGGTGCACGAACTTCGCCGCGTCGAGCGCGGGGCGAGCGAGGTAGCCATCGGCGACGCCCGGGCCGGTGATCCACAGCTCGTCGTCGAACACTGCGCACTGCACGTGCGGCAACGCGACCCCGAGGAACGGACGCTCCCACGCGGTGGTGCAGGCGATCAGCGACGCGCAGACCGTGGCCTCGGTCGGGCCGTAGACGTTGACCACGCGCACGCGCCCCGCCCACGCGCGGATCGCCGCGGGTGCGCAGACCTCGCCGCCGACGATGATCGTGCGCAGCGACGGTGGTGCGTGCTCGGCGGGCAACAGGGGCAACAGCGACGGGGGGAGATCGACGTGCGTGATGCCGCGCCGGCGGATCGTGTCGAGGAGGCCGTCGCGCAGGCGGGAGGGGTGCTCGAGGTGGAGCGTCGCGCCGGCCAACAGCGCGGTGCAGACATCGGAGACCGAGGCATCGAAGCCCGGGGACAACATCCACAGACAGTGATCGCCGGCGCGCAGCTCGAACGCCGCGATCTGTGCGTCGAGCATCGGCACCAGGCCGCGATGCGAGACCACGACGCCCTTCGGCTGACCGGTGGAGCCCGACGTGTAGATGATGTACGCGCGATCTTCGATCGACCGTGCGTGGGCGACGCTCCCACCCATCGCCTGCCGCAGGTCGACGAGCCGGCAGCGCTCGGCGAGCCACGGCGGCGACAGCTCCGACGCGACGAGCGCGACCCGTGCGTGGGTCTCGTCGACGATCAACCGCCGCCGCGCCTCGGGGAGCTCCGGCAACACCGGCACCCACGCCGCGCCGGCGATCCACGTGGCGATCATCCCGACGACAAACTCCGGGGAGCGCGCGACGTGAAGGGCGACCACCTCCCCTCGCTCCAGCCTCGACGCGATGCCCCGTGCGCGCTGCCAGAGCTCGGCGTAGGTCACCGCCGGCTCGCCCTCACCCGCGATCGAGATCGCCGCAGGCTGGGTCTCGACCACGCGCTCCAGTCGATCGATGACGTGCGCGGTCACGCGAGCTTCACCGCGACGGCGATGCAGCGCGGGCTATCGAGGGTGAGCGGCGAGCCGTCCTCGTCGCCGAACAGCTCGATGTCATCGAAGCCGGAGGCACGAAGGAGCTCGACGAGCTGCGATGGCATGTAGATCCGCAGCGCGCTCGTGCGGATCGGCGTGGTGCCATCCGGCAGCGTGTAGCGCCAGGTCTTGCGCATCGTGCCCGCGGCCAGATCGAGCGTGGTCTCGCGGGTCAGCACGATGCCGGCGCGCTCGATCGTCACCGTCGGCCGGAAGCCGCGCAGCACCTGCGGGACGTTGAGGAAGTCGAGCGCGAACCGACCGCCGGGCACGATCGCGTCGGCCGCACGCTTGAGCATCTTCACGTTGTCGGCATCGCGCGCGGCGTAGCCGAAGCTCGTCCACCAGTTGAACGCCGCGTTGCACATCCGCTCGGGGCGCCAGGCGAACGCATCCCCGATGAAGAACCGCGCGTCGACGTCCGCGGCTCGGGCGGCCGCGATGGCGCGCCTGATGTAGCCAGCCGCTTGATCGACACCCAGCAACTCGAAGCCCTCGCGCGCGAACGGGATCGCGAGGCTGCCGATGCCGCAGCACTGATCGAGCACGCGATCGCCGGGCTCGACGGCGAGCACCCGGCGGAGGAACGCGATCGTCCGGGCTGTCGCGGTGGCATCGGTGCGCTCGAGGAGGACGTCGGCGAGCGCATCGTCGTAGAGGTCGGCCCACCACGTCATAGGCGAAACCGTTGCTGGAGGGCACAGGCGGACAGGATCGTCATCAGGATCGGTTCGGCGGCTCGCGCAGCGGCCGGCGTCAACGTGGGCAACGCCTCGACCCAGGCGATCACGCGATCACGATCGAACCAGGGCAATGCGCGCAAGGCCCCGCGCACCACGTCGCGGATCAGCTCGGATGCGCGTTGCGAGGTGAAGGTCGTGATCGGCGGCGCGAGCAGGGGCTGCTTCGGGCGAGCGCGAAGTGACTCGGGCAGGACGCCACGTGCGGCCTCGCGCAACAGGTGCTTCGCGACGCCACCGGCGAGGTGCTCCGCCGGGGTCGCGCGCGCGGCAGCGGCGACCACGTGGGGATCGAGGAACGGCAGGCGGCCCTCGATCCCGTGCGCCATCTCGGTACCGTCACCCAACGTCCGCAGGATGTACTTCGCGAGCGCGAACCGCGTCCACAGGTCTCGCGAGCGTGCGAGCGGATCGGATGGGAGCTCGCCCGCGAGCTCGGCGAGTGGATCCGAAGGTTCGACGTCGTGCGCGAGCAACGGACGCATCGCCCGCCCGATGCCGCGCTTCGCGTCGAGCCAGACGGGGAGTGACGCGTCGCGCTCGATCGGGAGCATGATGCCCGCCTGGGTCGCGTGCTGGGCGTCGAGCACGGCGAGCCCGGCCGCGTCGCCCGCCAGCTCGAGCGCCTCGCGAACGAGGTGCGCGTACCCGAAGAACACCTCGTCGGCGCCCTCGCCTGCCAGCACCACCTTGAAGCCGGCATCGCGCACCGCGCGCGACAGCAGGAACTTCGCGGTCAGCTGCCCGTTGATGCACAGCCCCTCGGAGTGGAACACCGCCTCGGGGAGGTGCTCGAGGATCGCGTCCTGCGAGACGTGGACGGGATGAAACGGCACGCCGATCGAACGCGCGAACGCCTCGGCGTCGCGATGCTCGTCGTACGGCGCGCGATCGAACGCGATGCCGAACGCGGTGATCGGTGCGTGCTTCGCGGCGAGCGCGACCACCAGGCTCGAGTCGAGCCCTCCCGACAGATACGCCGCGACCGGCACGTCGGCGCGCAGGCGCTGCGCGACCGCATCCTCGAGCGACGTGCGGATGTCGTCGACGATCGCGAGCTCGTCGCGCGCGGCGGGGAGCTCCGGACCGCGCCGGAAGGTCAGCGTGTCGACGAGCTCGGCCACCGTCCCCGGCAGCAGCTCGCTGACACCGTGGAACAGCGTGCGCGCCGGCGCGACGTACTGCGCGAACAGCGCCTGGCGCATCGCGGTCGCATCCCACGCCGCCGGCACGCCCGCCGCGAACAGCGCCTTCGCCTCGGAGGCGAACCACAGCTCGTCGCCGTGCCGCGCCCACACCAGCGGCTTGATGCCGAACCGATCGCGCGACGCGAGCAAGCGGCGCTGCCGGTCATCCCACAGCACGAAGGCGTATTCGCCGCGCAGCCGACGCGTGAAGTCGTCGCCGTACTCCTCGTACAGGTGGACCAGCACCTCGCTATCGCTGCGCGTCCGGAACACGTGACCGCGTGCCGCGAGCTCCGCGCGCTGGGCCTCGAACCCGTAGAGCTCGCCGTTGATGACCGCATGGATGCCCCCGTGCGAGATCGGCTGCGCCCCGCCCTCGAGATCGATCACCGCGAGCCGCGCGTGCCCGAGCGCGACGCCGTCGCCGATCCAGATCCCGCGCCCGTCGGGACCGCGGTGTCCGATCGCCTCGAGCCCCGCGGTGATCCGCGCTCGCAAGGCGTCGCGTTCGCCGGGCGGTCCCCAGCGCGCGATCACGCCGCACATGGGTCGTCATCCATCCGCAGGAACAGCTTGGTCGCCTCGCCGGTGCGCGCCCGAGCGAAGGCGGTCTCCCAGGCTTCGAGGGAGAAGCTGTCCCCGAACAGCGCGTCGAGCTCGAGTTGCTCCGACGACACCAGCTCGACCGCGCGGGCGAACGATCCGTACCGCGCTCCGCGCACGACGAGCTGCTTGTCGACGATGGTGGCGAGCTGCAGCGCGATCGGCTCGGGCGTGCGGCTCTTGACGATCAGCATGCCGCCGGGACGCAGCGCTTCGCACAACGCCGCGATCTCCGCAGCGGAACCGGTGGTCTCGACCGCGATCTCGAACGGGCCCTCGCGCTCGACGACGCAGCCCTCGATCCGCAGCACGGCGGCGATCAATTCGGCGAAGCGATCGCGCCCGATCAGCCCGACCCGAGTCCCCGCGATCTGTGCGTGGAGCGCGTTGCCGCTCAGCGTCTTGGTTACCGCGAGCGCCGCCGCGATCGGCTCGACGTACGCGCCCGCGCGGGGATCGATCTCCGGCAACACCAGCACGTTCGCCGCCGGTACCCGCACGCGCTCGGCGAAGGCGCCGTGCTGGGTGACGCCGAGGAAGCCACCGGCGACCCGCGGATCCACCGCGACCAGCGCGCCGATCGCGATGCTCGCGTCACCGCATGCGATCACCCGCCCACACAGCTCGTGCCCGAGCGTGATCGGCTCTGCGCTCGCGATCCGCCCCTCCGCGACATACAGGTCGGTGCGACAGATCCCCGCGGTGAGGACGCGAATGATCACGTCGTCCGCGGCTCGGATAACCGGATCGGGCACCTCGACGAGGCGCACGCGGCCGGCCTCCTTGACCAGCGCCCTCATGCCTCATCCCGGACCGCAGAGAAACTGGGGGCGGCCCCCCATTCACCGACCGCAGAGGACCTGGCGACCATCCCCCGTTTCACGCGACGAGCTCCTGGCCATACGGCGAGCACGCCGCGTAGAACGCCGCGAGCGAGTCGTGACATGGCCGGCGAGGCCGCAGGTTTGCGCCTCGATTCGCGGCGATGAACCCGAGCGCATCCCCACCCTCGCCGAGCAAGCGCTCGACCTGTTCGCGATACGCACGGAAGTCTGCGACCCGGACCTCGGTTCGCGGATCGAACGGCGCGTACAGCCCTGCGCGGAGCGCCGGCTCGAGGAACATCGCGTACGTCATGTCCTCGATCACGAGCTCCCCGTCCTCCAGCCCCCCCGACGGACGCGCGAGCATCACCGCCGTCGAGCGGTGCAGGCCATCGCGCAACATCAACCGCCCGTCCTCGAAGCGCGTCACCTTGACGGGCTCGTCGTACCGACCACCTACACGAACGTGCTCGACCAACGCGCGCATCGCGACTGCCGACAGCCGGTAGCCGTCGTGCATCACCGGAAGCGTCGCCACACGAAGATCCTGCACTCGGGTTTCGCTACTCTCCCTCCAAGATGACCGGGTATCAATCGGTGATGGCCACGGACTCGGCCACGCTCTGCGAGGCCATCTATGCGGGCGAGCTGTTCCACACCGGACCATCGCCGGCCTCGCTCGCGCTCGTCGATGATGTCCACGAGCTCCTCGCCGGTGAGTTCGGCGCAGGCGATCCGCGGTTCGCACAGGCGCGGATGGAGGACGGCGCGTTCTTCGAGGCGATCGGTCGGATCCGCCGCATCCTGTATACCGATCCGCGGTTTCATCGCCGTGTCCTCGAGGTCGTCACCGCCGCGGGTTTCGACCCCGCCGAGATCGCGTTCGATCCGGTGAGGCTGCGCGTGGTCTCCCACGAGGGCCACAACAACCCGCGCGCCGCGCCGCTGTACTACGCGCATCGCGACACCTGGTTCGCCCTCTCGCAGGCCGTCGTCGCGTGGTGGATCGCGATGCACGACATGCCCGAGGAGCAGACGTTCGAGATCTATCCCGACTGGTTCCAGCGCGCGATCGCGAACTCGTCGGACGGCTTCGACTACGACGCGTGGGCCACCGACACGCGCAGCCTCAAGATCGGCTGGCAGGATCGCGACGCAGGTCGCGTCGTCCACTACTCCGGTGCGCTCGGCGCGCTCGCAGCCGGCCGCCGCGTGCCCCTCGCGGCGAGCCGCGGCGACCACGTCGTGTTCTCGGGGGCGCATCTCCATCAGACGCGCGGCCACTCCGCAGGTCACACGCGGTTCAGCCTCGATTTCCGCCTCGTCCGGCTGGTCGATCACGAGGCCGGCAAGGGGCCGCTGAACGTCGACAATCGCTCGCGCGGATCGGCGACGCGCGACTACGTCAGAGCGTGATCCCGTCGCGCGCGAGCCGTCGCCAGCGTGGCCCGCGGCCGTTCGATCACGGGCTTGCGCGCGACCGGCGGTGCAGGCAGGGCGTCGCGGCGGTGGCGTCGCGGCGGTGGCGGATGGTGCGGCAGCGACACGGCGGCGTACGCAGCCTCCCGCGTGATCCTTCCTCGGAGTTCGGCGACAACGCTCGGCGACAACGCTCGGCGTCAAGCGTGCGGATCGGACCGACTTCTCGACGATCTCGAAGGAACCGTGCGAGCCGAGAACAGGTGTCGTTGCAGGTGCGTTGCAGACCACGGAGGGATTCAATGACGCGTCTTTTTGCTCTCGCTCTCGTCGTCGGTGTCGCTGGGTTTGCGGGCTGCACCGGGTCCGCCCAGGTGAAGGTCAGCACGGTCAAGAAGGCGCCGAAGAGCAAGCCGACCAAGGAAGTGGTCACGGCGAGCCGAAGCATCGGCATCTCGAACGAGCTACTCGACCAGTGCATGGTCAAGATCTCGAACGCCACCGACGCGCCCCACTTCGATTTCAACGAGGATGATCTCCTGGGCGACGACCGCATGGTCCTCGACGCGGTCGGCAAGTGCGTGATGAGCGACGGTCCGCTCGCCGGACGCTCGCTCCAGCTCGTGGGTCGCGCCGATCCGCGCGGCACGCAGGAGTACAACCTCGCGCTCGGCACCAAGCGTGCGGGCGTGGTCACCGACTACCTGGCTCGCCTGGGTGTCACGCGCGATCAGCTCGCGCCCACCACGCGCGGCGACATCGATGCGAGCGGCCGTGACGAGACGGGCTGGCGCGGCGATCGCCGGGTCGACATCACGCTGATGGAGGATCTCAAGGTCTCGTCTCGCTGAGAGGAACGAGGATGTTCGACGACCTCACCCATGCGGGCCCCTCGCCGCTAGCGTGATCCTCTCAGCGACGCTTGCGGCGCAGCACCAGCAGGACGACGCCTAGCAGCAGCACCAGCGAGCGCTGATCCGCGCCGGTCGCGCACCCCGCGCAGCCATGGCCCTTCGACCTGACGGTCGCGTACTCGCTGCTCCGGGGACTCGCGTCTTCGTCGGCGTCGTCGGCCGCGTCAGCTCCGGCGACGTCGCGCGTCGCGGTGGTCACCGGCGAGACCATGCGGCCCGTGGGCGCGTTCGCGAGGTACGTCGAGTCCGGTGCGTTCTTGTCGAGGTTCGCCGCATCCGGGTTGTTCGCCATGATCTTCTTCTTCGCGGCGCGCGCGGCCTCGATCGTGCCGCGCTGGTCGCCGAGCTCGCTCTCGGGGATCGCGAGGAACGCGGTGTACGGCGTCACGAAGTTGTAGGCGAGCGCGAGCTCGAGCAGCTCCGTCATCAGCTCGGGTTGCTTCGCACCGAGAGCGATCTCCTCCTGTAGGTGCTCGACGCGCGACGCGGCCCACTGGCGACCGACCCACGCACGCGGCGGCGCCTTCGCCAGATCGACGGTCTTGATGAAGGTGACCGGCTTGCCGGAGAGCCGGCCCTTGATCGTGAACTTCGCGATGCCCGTCGAACCCTTGAGCCGACCGCTGACCACCAGCTGGTCATCGACGAACAGATCGGGCAGCGAACGCGGGTACAGCCGCGTGGCCTGCACGCCGTCGACCTCGAGCGAGACGTCGACGAGCAGCGGCTTCGCGATGTGACTGGCGAGCCTCGCCATGTCGGACTGGATCGCCGACGGCTTCTCGATATACGTGAAGGTGCCGCGCTTGGTCTGCGCGAGGCGCTGCAGCAACGGGCGATTGACGGCCTTGCCGAGCCCGACGGTGAACAGCCGGATATCACCGGTGTCGGCCTGTGCCGCGAGCACCGACTTGTCGACGTCCGACTGGCCATCGGTCATGAACACGACGACGCGGGGACGACCCGGCTTGACGTCCTGCGACTTGATCGCGGTGGTCAGCGCGAGCGCGATATCGGTACCGCCGCCCTCGTGGAGGCGCTGGACGAACCCGATCGCGCGGCCACGATTGCCCTCGTCGAGGATCAGCGGCGAGCGGAAGAGCGGATCGACCTCGTCGGAGAACGCGATGACGTTGACGCGGTCGGCGGGAGGAAGGCGACGGATGACATCGACCGCCGCGGCCTTCGCGTTCTCGAGCGGCTCGCCCGTCATGCTGCCGGAGCGATCGATCACGATCGTGACGTCCTTCGAAACGATCGCGCGGGAGCTGAAGTCGACGTCCGACGTCGCGAGCGACAACGCGAAGTAGCCGTCGGTCTCGGAGGTGCCGCGATGGACGTACGCCGACGGCAACCACTCGGGCTCGTCGACGTCCCACTCGACCACCACCTCGCCTTTGCCGCGCATGCCATCGGAGCGCAGCCGCACGCCGTTGGTATCGCGATCGATCCTCAACGTGTGGCTGGACGACCGGATGTTCTTCACCGCGCCGCGAATGTCGAGCACCAGGTCGGCATCGCCGCGGGTGATCGGCGCGCGATAGCGAACCGTCTGGCCGTGACGCTCGAGGAACTTGCTCCAGCGCAGCTCGACGCGCTTCTTCTCGTTCGGTTGGATCGGGAACACCTTGAACTGGAACGCGCCCTCGCCGTCCTCCTCGAGCAGCCCCGGATCTCGGCGCCGCGTCGTGACGTTGTCGTAGACCTGCCGGGCGGTGGTGCGCTCGAAGACCTCGCCGACGATCTTGGCCTCGCCGTT
>JANNBP010000385.1:0-7079 GCA_031385555.1 Deltaproteobacteria bacterium
CGTTTGACACATGACGGACAACAACCAGAACGATCTCCCCATCTCCGTCGGTGAAGATCGACGGCCCCATTGAAGCGCGTCTACCTCGAATCGTTGCAGCTCTTGCCGGCTCATCTCCGTCGGTGAAGATCGACGGCCCCATTGAAGCGCGAAAACCCCGCACGGATCGCAACGACGGAGGCGGGGCATCTCCGTCGGTGAAGAGATCGACGGCCCCATTGAATCGGCAAGAACCAGAACCGCCGCGTCGACCAGACCGATCCATCTCCGTCGGTGAAGATCGACGGCCCCATTGAAGCGAAGATCGTCCGGACGTGCTGGCCAAGCGTGTCGAGATCTCCGTCGGTGAAGATCGACGGCCGAATTGAAGGGTGTCCAACGCGTTCTGCGTGAAGACCTCCAGCGGTAGTTCCGTCGGCGGCGAGTCGGTCGACGGCCTCATTGAACGGCCACAGATGCGGCAAATCCTGGGTCAGGATGCCATGCCGAGGATTTGCTTCAGCTTGCTCGCACTCTCGGTAGGATGGTCGTTGGATCGGAGGACGCCGGCAACGGTCCACGCGGGCAGCGCCTCCAAGAGCCTCTCGTTCAGCAGGTTTGGGTTGCACCTATGAGCGTGCTTGATCAGCTCGATCTCGAGGCTGCAGATCGCGGTGTTGTTGATCGGCCCCCTACGTTTGGGGTGAGCAATCAAGCAGAGAACCGGCGTCCCACCCTGAAGTGCCAGCGCATGGTTGTACTTGTTGCGCTTGTGAGGTGTGAAGCACTCGCGTGCGAACCCTTGTCGAGAGGTGCGTCCGACGTAGTAGGGTACATAGTGGCTGCCTGCGCGCATCGCGAAAACGAAGAGACCGCAGGCCAACGCGATACCGTCGGGGAGACCGCTCGAGTGCCACCACTCGCGGATGACCTCGTCGGTCGCAATCACACGTCCACGCGGCAGGTGACGGACCGGGACTTGGAAAGGGCCATACGGGTTGAAGACGGTCATCTTGACCGCAACGACGCTCGGCGAGTATTTCGTCCCTTGCGCAAGCGACGCGGCGGGAGTGCTAGGGACACGACACCATCGGTGATGTCCCTGGACTGACCGTCGACGGCTGGAAGAGACGTCGTCCACGCGCGAGAAGGAGCCAGCGGTTGTTGGCGTTCGAGCCAGTCACGTAGCTCCATCGCAACGAAGCCGAGATTCGCTAGTCCCCCCGGGTCTGTGATTTGACGACACGCTGATCGAGCCGAAGCGATCGATCTCGCACGAGAATCGCTTCGTGATTTTGTCGACTGATGTGTCACCTCACGGTGCCGTGATCGCGTTGTCGTCGAGCGCGACCAGGGTCTGCGCGAGGGCGCGACCGTTCAGCGTCGCCGAGGTCTGGAGCGTGATTCCGGTCTTCGCGAGGATGATGCCGGCGAAGCGCGAGTCGGCATGCAGCGTCACGGCGCCTGCGACTTGCCAGTAGACATTCTTCGCCAGGGCTCCGCCGGTCAGCAGCACCTGCTGGTTGGCGTCGAGCTCGAGCGTGCTCGAGATCTGGAAGATCCAGACGTCCGTCGCCCCGCCGGCGATCGTGACATCGGTCGGGATCGTGACGCCGGAGCCCCAGGTGTAGAGGCCTGGCTCGAGCGTCAGCCCGCCGAGGTTTCCACTGCCGAGGTTCAAGAAGTCTGGGTTCGTGCGCGACGCGGCATCCTCGTAGGCCGTCTGCATGTCGAGCACGGCCGTCGTCAGGTTCGAGGGTGTCGGGGGCATGTCGCTACTCGCATAGACGCGCGACGGCGAGACCACCGACGCGGAGGTCGAGAACGTGTTCGATGCATCCGCGGTCAGCCCGAAGCCGGTGATGAAGCTCCCGGCGGCTGGGCTGAGGCCCAGGTGGCCACCCGTGATCGACGAGCCGGTGACATTCGTGATGCCCGTCTTCGCGAGGATGGCGTAGCTCCCGACCGCCGCGAGGTCCGTCGATGCACCGAGATCGACCGGCGCCGGACCGAGGCCGAGCGGGTTGGGTGGGTTGTTCGACGGCCCGTCCGCAGGGCTCCCGTCGACGCCGCCACCGCGATCATCCCCGCACCCGACAACCACCAAAACAAGTGCGCAGAGAGTCGGAGCCGATCGTGACAGGTGAAGCATCCTGTTCCACTCAGCACCAATCGAGCCACGCCAAGCCGCTGAAACTCGGTCGACTCGGAGGTTCTTGGAGGTGTCGTGGGCAGACGTCGCCCAACGCTGCGGGCGGATTCGCCGATCAGCGCCGCAGTTCGCTATCCCTCGGCGGTCTTCGCTTCTTTCGAGTACGTGATCAGCGGCGCGCCCTGCTTCTCGATCACGTCCTCGTTGATCATGACTTCGCTGACGGACTGACCCGGCGTATCGAACATGATGTCGAGCAGCGCGTTCTCGAGGATCGCGCGCAGGCCACGCGCCCCGGACTTCTGCTCCGCCGCCATCTGCGCGACCTTGACGAGCGCGCCCTTGCCGAACTTGAGCTTGACGCCGTCCATCTCGAACAGCTTCTGGTACTGCTTGACCAGCGCGTTCTTCGGCTGCGTCAGGATCTGCACGAGCGCTTCTTCACTGAGCTCGTGGAGCGGCGCGATCACCGGCAAGCGACCGATGAACTCCGGGATCATGCCGTACTTCAGCAGGTCTTCCGGCTCGGTCTCCTGGATCAGCTCCCACTGCGAGCGCTCGACCTTCTTGTTCATGCCGGCGCCGAAGCCGATCATCTTCTGACCGATCCGGTTCTCGATGATCTCCTCGAGGCCGGTGAACGCACCGCCGCAGATGAACAGGATGTTCGTCGTGTCGACCTGCAGGAACTCCTGCTGCGGATGCTTGCGGCCACCCTTGGGCGGAACCGAAGCGGTGGTGCCCTCGATGATCTTGAGCAGCGCCTGCTGGACGCCTTCACCGGAGACATCGCGCGTGATCGACGGGTTGTCGGACTTGCGCGCGATCTTGTCGATCTCGTCGATGTAGACGATGCCGCGCTGCGCACGCTCGATGTCGTGATCGGCGTTCTGCAGCAGGGAAACGATGATGTTCTCGACGTCCTCGCCGACGTAGCCGGCCTCGGTGAGGTTCGTGGCATCCGCGATCGCGAACGGCACGTTGAGGATGCGAGCGAGCGTCTGCGCGAGCAGCGTCTTGCCCGAGCCGGTGGGCCCGAGCAGGAGGATGTTCGACTTCTGGAGCTCGATCTCTTCACCATCCGCTTGTGGCGAGATGTTGGTGGTCTGCTTGTGATCGATCCGCTTGTAGTGGTTGTGCACCGCCACCGCGAGGATCTTCTTCGCGCGGTCCTGCCCGATCACGTACTCGTCGAGGACCTTCTTGATCTGCGCCGGCTTGGGGATCGAGGAGGATCCATAGGTGGACTCCTCCTTCTCGATCTCCTCCGCGATGATGTCGTTACACAAGCCGATGCACTCGTCGCAGATGTAGACGGTAGGTCCGGCGATCAGCTTCTTGACCTCCTTCTGCGCTTTTCCGCAGAAGGAACAAGTCAGCGATGCTCCGTCCCGTTTCTCGATCGGCATGAGGATACGAGCCTACCGCGATTCCTACTTCTCGGACGGCTTGTCAGACTTGCCGCCCTTCTTCGCCGTGATCAGCACCTCGTCGATGATGCCGTACTCCTTGGCCACCGCCGACGACATGAAGTTGTCGCGGTCGGTATCGTTCTTGATCTTGTCGACCGGCTGACCGGTGTGCTTCGAGTACAGCTCGTTGAGCGTGTCGCGGGTCTTCAAGATCTCCTTGGTGTGGATCTCGATGTCCGTCGCCTGACCCTGGAAGCCCGCGAGCGGCTGGTGGATCATCACGCGCGAGTGGGGCAGCGCGTAGCGCTTGCCCTTGGTGCCGGCTGCGAGGAGGAAGCTGCCCATCGACGCCGCCTGGCCCATGCAGATCGTCGCGACGTCACAATGCAGGTACTGCATCGTGTCGTAGATCGCGAGACCCGCCGAGACGTGACCGCCCGGCGAGTTGATGTAGAGCATGATGTCCTTCTCGGGCTCTTCCGAGTCGAGGAACAGCAGCTGTGCGATCACGACGTTCGCGACGTCATCGTTGATCGCGGTCCCGAGGAAGATGATCCGGTCCTTGAGGAGCCGGGAGAAGATGTCCCAACCGCGCTCACCCCGATGGGTTTGCTCGATGTCCGTCGGGACCAGGTAGCTCATCTCGGGTTTCATCGCCATGGACTCGACTGTACGAGCCACCCGACGGCCATGCAACGCACGAACGCGTCGGAACCGCTGGCAAAACAGCTAGGTGGGTGAGCCCGTCAGGGTTGGGGCTGTTGCCCCACTAAGGTTTGGGGCTGTTGCCCCACCAAGGGTTGGGGCTGTTGCCCCCGTCAGGGGTTTGGGGCTGTTGCCCCACCAAGGGTTGGGGCTGTTGCCCCAAGAAAAAAGGTAAGGCCGCGAGCGCGGCGATCTCGGCGTCGTCGAGCTCTCGACCGTAGAGCCGGATGTCGTCGAGCTCGGCGTCGAGGAAGAACAGATCCGTGGCGTTGTCGCGGTCGCAGCCGATCCGGAAGGCCTGGCCAGCGACAAGCTGCGGTGTCGCGGCGACCTCTCCGAACTTCACCCCATCGAGGTAGCCCCGCAAACGGGTGCCGGTGAGCACGCCGGCGGCGTGATGCCAGGTGTCGAGGGCGGCGGGCACCCGCACCGACACACCACCGCCGTACACGGCGAGCTCGCCGGTCTCGTAGCCCAGCTCGAACGTGTTGGCACCGCCGGTCTCGGAGTCGAGGGTACGGCCGAGCAGGTTCTCGACCTCGTTGCCCGTGTGCGGGTTGAACCACGCCGAGAACGAGTAGGTCGGCGACTGCAGCGCCGGGTCGTCCTCGATGACCAGGCAGTCATCGGAGAACAACGAGGCAGCCATCCCGAGCGGGCCGGGCACGATCGAGGGACAGGTGCCGAGGCAGGTCACCGGGCGGCCGCCGACGGTGTCGACGAAGCCGTCCTCGAAGTCGACGTGCAGCAGCAGGCCGCGATCGACCGCCGGCGCCGCATCACGGGAGTCGGGATCGAAGTTGAGCCGACCGCAGCCGGCCAACCCCAACGCGAGGAGCTTAGCGCCGCGCACCCTTGGTATACGAGGTCAGCTTCGCGTCGACCTCGTTCGTGGTTCCGTGGTGTGCGTAGCGGAATCGCGAGACGCCGGTGCCGGGCTCGAGCTCGAACGTCTGCTCGTCGGGGCCGGTGTAGAACGACAGCCGGTAGCCGGTCTCGACCGCGCTGACCTGCCAGCAATAGACCATCTCGGCGGACGGGCAGATCTTCTGACCGTCGATCACGGGCCACGAGAACCAGCCGGTCGCGCCGTCGAGGGTCGCTTCGCCCTGGGCGCTCGGAGCACCAAACAGGAACGCGTTGTCCTTGCGCAAGATCGTGGTCTCGGTCGGCGTGGGGACCGCGCCGGTGCCGTCGTAGTCCGTCAGGTCGGTGGGCCAACCCTTGACGCGGAACGCGACGACGCCGTTGGTCTCTTTCGAATCGACCACCTCGGTGGTCCACGCGATCGTCGTCGTCGACACCTTGTTGGTGTCCGTGTCGTAGCGCTTGACGTTGACCTGGTACGTCCACTTGCTGCCCTTCGCGAGCGGCAGTGGATCGGCCGTGATCATCTCCTGCATCGTCAGCGGCCTCTTCTTTGCGGGACTACTACAGCCGCCGCCGAACAGCGCGAGCGAAACGAGTGCGAGCGATACGGTCCTCATGATCCGGGGCCATCCTATCCCCGGCAGGCCGGCGACTCCATGTTGCGGCACGAAGAATTCCCCCGAGATCCGAACTGAGATCGGGTAGGGTCCGGCCGATGTCGTTTACCGACCAGCTCTCGACACGACTCGCCTCGTTCACCAAGTTGCTGCCCCGACCCAACGATGGTCAGCGCAACCTCATTCGGGTCGCGTGGGATGTGTTGTCGGGTGTGCCAGGCGGCAAGACGATCTTCTCGCGGTTGGTGGGGCGGATGGCCCCCTACACCGGCACGATCAACGCCACGGTGACCGTGCTCCGCGCCGGCTATGCCGAGGTCGTGATGCACGACAAGAAGGCGGTGCGAAACCACCTGGATTGCGTGCACGCGATCGCCCTGGCGAACCTCGGCGAGCTCGCGGGGAATGTCGCCCTCGCGTACTCGCTCCCCGATGATGGTCGCTTCATCGTCAGCGGGATGGAGATCGAATACCTCAAGAAGGCCCGCGGCACGATCACGGCCGCCGGTGAGCCACCCGTGCCCAAGACCGCCGCCCGGGCGCAATACGAGGTGCCGGTCACGCTGCGCGACTCGTCGGGCGAGACGGTGGCAAAAGTGATCCTGCACAGCCTCGTGGGGCCCAAGCCCGGCACGGCAGCGGACGAGCGTCGCGACGTCAATTAGGGAGCCGCGAGCTGAATTCGCCAAGAAATAGCGTCGTCCGACGGCTTGTCATATGTCTCTTGGAGGGAACTGAATGAAGACTCTGCCCATCGCGCTCACGCTGGTCGGCCTGCTGAGTGGCGTCGCGAGCGCTGACGCCGTCGACTTCATCAAGGACGCGAAGCTGTACTACCGGGTGGTCGCCTGCAAAGGCACCGATCCGCTGCCGGCCGGCTTCGACGCGGCGGTCGTCGACAAGCACTGCGTCGAGCAGACCAAGCGCTACGACAAGCTCGCCAAGTCGTACTTCACGCCGGCCGCCGAGTTCCTGGCACCGCTGCGCCCGGCCGGGTTGCCGACGACGATCGTCTATCCGTTCGGCGGTGGCGACCTGATGTCGGCGCTGGTGACGTATCCCGACGCGCGCGAGATCACCACGATCTCGCTCGAGCACGCGGGTGACCCCACGCGCCTCGCCACGCTCGACAAGGGCAAGCTCGCGACCGCGCTGGCGAACTATCGCAATGCCTCGGCGGGGCTGTTGTCGCTGCACGACTCGACGAGCGAGAACATGCGCAAGCTCGAGAAGGGCGGCATCCCGGGCCAGCTGTCGTTCCACCTCACCGGCATGGCGGTGATGGGCTACGAGCCGGTGTCGCTGAAGTTCTTCAAGCTCTCCGACGACGGGAAAGTCATCTAC
>JANNBP010000422.1:0-56083 GCA_031385555.1 Deltaproteobacteria bacterium
GGGATCGCGGATCAAGTGCTCGAGCTGCGGCGCCGCGGCGTCGAGGTGGTGATCGTCAGCTCGGGCGCGATCGCGCTCGGCATGAAGAAGCTCAGGATCACCACGCGCCCGCACGAGCTGCCCGCGCTGCAGGCGTGCGCCGCCGTCGGCCAGAGCCAGCTCATGCAGCACTGGGAGCATGGCTTCGCGGCACACGAGATCGCGATCGGCCAGGTGCTGCTCACGCATGACGATCTCGGCGATCGCAGGCGCTTCCTGTCGGCGCGCATGACGCTGCGCGCGCTCCTCGATCAGCAGGTCGTGCCGATCATCAACGAGAACGACACGGTCGCCACCGACGAGATCAAGTTCGGCGACAACGACCAGCTCGCGGCACTGGTCTGCAACCTGGTGAGTGCCGACGTCTTGGTGATCCTGACCGACGTCGAAGGTGTCCGCGGCGCGGACGGTGTGCGGATGCCGATCGTGCGCGACATCGATCGCGAAGCCGTGCCGGTCGCGGGTGGGAGCGTGAGCGGCGTCGGGTCCGGCGGGATGGCGAGCAAGGTCGGCTCGGCGCGGATCGTGACCCGCACCGGCATCCCGGCGATCGTGGCACCCGGGCGCGAGTCCGACATCGTCTCGCGCGTGCTCGCCGGCGAGGATCTCGGCACACTGTTCCTGCCCGCCGGTCAGCGCGAGCTGTCGTCGCGCAAGCACTGGATCGCGTACGGCGCGAAGCCGGCCGGCACCCTCGTGATCGACGACGGCGCACGCCGCGCGGTGATCGAGCACGGCAAGAGCCTGCTGCCCGCGGGGATCAAGGAGGTGCGCGGCGAGTTCGCCCTCGGCGACACCGTGTCCGTGATCTCGTCGACGGGCACCGAGCTCGCACGCGGGCTGATCGCGTACCCGGCCGACGAGCTACGCTCCATCGCAGGCTTGCAATCGACGCAGATCGAGGCCAGGCTCGGTTACAAGAGCATCGACGAAGCGATCCACCGAGATGACCTCGTGATCCTGTGAATTCGACCGACCGCGCCGCGACCATCCGCCAGGTTGCCGAGGCAGCGCGGACTGCCTCCCGCACGGTGGCGAAGGTGTCTACCGAGCGTCGCTGCGAGGCACTGCTCGCGATCGCAGCTGCGATCGATGGTCGGCGTGCGCAGATCCTCGCGGCGAACGAGCTGGATCTCGCGGCGGGCAAGGCAGCCGGGCTGACACCGGCGCTCCTCGATCGGCTACGGCTCGACGATGCGCGCCTCGCCTCGCTGTCCGCTGCGGTGCGCGAGATCGCGGCGGCTCCCGAGCTGGTCGGGCGCATCGATCGCACCGAGACGCGGCCCAACGGGCTCGTCGTCGAGCGTGTCCGGATCCCGCTCGGCGTGATCGCGATGATCTACGAGGCGCGGCCGAACGTCACCGTCGACGCGGCGGCGCTCTGCCTCAAGGCCGCGAATGCCTGCATCCTGCGCGGCGGGCGCGAGGCGCTCGAGAGCAACAAGGCGCTGCTGGCGTCGGTGCAGGCCGGGCTGCTCGCCGCCGGGTTGCCCCAGGAGGCGGTCCAGCTGCTACCCACGACGGACCGCGAGGCGATCGTCGATCTGGTCAAGCTCGACGGCCTGATCGATCTCGTGATCCCGCGCGGTGGCGAAGGCTTGATCCGGTACGTCGCCGAGCACGCGCGCGTCCCGGTGATCAAGCACTACACGGGCGTCTGCCACATCTACGTCCACTCCGGCGACCCCGCGCGGGCCGTCGAGATCGTCCGCAATGCGAAGGTGTCGCGCCCGGGCGTCTGCAACGCGCTCGAGACGCTGCTCGTCGACAAGGCGCTCGCGGCGGACCTGATCCCGCGGCTCGTCGCCGCCTTGCCCGACGTCGAGCTGCGCGGCGATGCGGTCACGCAGCAGCTCGGCGGGGCCACGGTCGTCGCGGCCACCGAGGACGACTGGTACGCCGAGTACCTCGATCTCATCCTCGCGGTCCGCGTCGTCGACGGGATCGAGCAGGCGATCCGCCACATCGAGCACTACGGATCGTCCCATACCGAGTCGATCCTGACCACGGACCCGGTGACCGCCGAGCGCTTCGTCCGCGAGGTCGACTCCTCGACCGTGATGGTCAACGCCTCGACGCGGTTCGCCGATGGTGGGGAATTGGGCCTCGGGGCCGAGATCGGAATCTCGACGACCCGGCTCCACGCCTACGGTCCGATGGGCGCCGAGGGCCTCACGACGACCAAATTCGTGGTACGCGGCAACGGCCAGACGAGAACCTAACAGGACGACCCCCGACGCATGACGCAGAAGACGAAGGCACCCAAGCGCACGATTCCTCCGAAGACCAGCCGAGGAAAGGCGCGAACGTCGGTTCCGCCAGCGGAGCCAGAGGAGAACGACAGTACCGACGGTCTCGACGGAGCGTTGCGCGCGCTGACGTTGGGCCTCGACAAGAAGGCGCTCGACCCGGTCCTGCTCGACGTCCGGGCGCTGTGCTCGTTCTGCAACTACCAGCTCGTCCTGTCGGGGCGCAGTGATCGCCAGGTCGACGCGATCGCCGACGGCATCTCCGCGGCGCTCAAGTTGGAGGATCTGCGCCCGATCGGCACGGAGGGCGCCCGCACCGGTCAGTGGGCGCTGCTCGACTACGGAGACTTCGTGGTCCACGTGTTCCTCCACTCGGCGCGCGAGCACTACGACCTCGAGGGCCTGTGGAGCGACGCGCCTCGGATCCCGATCGAGGTGCCGCCCGAGGCGCGCATCCCGGTCGACGATGCGTACGAAGCGCTGACCTAGCCGTCCTGATGAAGATCACGCTCGCCGTCGTCGGGAAGCTCAAGGAGAGCTACTTCCTCGACGCCGAGGCCGAGTATCTCAAGCGCCTCCGGCCCTACGGCACCGTGGTCGTCGCCGAGCACAAGGACGATGCGGCCCTGCTCGCCGCGATCCCGACGACGGCGCACCTGTTCGCGTTCGACGAGCGCGGCACCGGGCTGAGCAGCAAGGCGTTCTCCGACCTGATCGGGACCGAGCAACAACACGGCGCCGGCGCACCGGTGTGGTTCGCGATCGGCGGCGCCGACGGCCACACCGACGCGCTACGGGCGCGCGCGAAGAAGCTGATCTCGTTCGGCCAGATGACGATCGCGCACCGGCTCGTGCGGCTCCTCGTGCTCGAACAGATCTATCGCGCCTTCAAGATCCTCAAGGGCGAGCCGTACCACCGCGAGTAGCGAGACGGGATCAGTCACTACTTCCACACCCCCCGAGTCCCGATCTCGGGTGGGGTCAGCCACTACTTCCACAACGAGCCGGTGAAAGTTGTGCAAGTAGTGACTGGCCCCGTCCGACTTTCGGACCCAACCCGCCAACCTTCGCCAACGCTTCGCCAAGGATTTTTCTGGCGCGTTCTCCACGGACATCGAGCGCAGGCGCGGCCAATCCTTGGCGACAGTTGGCGTGCCTTAGCGGGTTGGCGACCCTCCGACCAGGCGTTGGGTGAAGGTGCGATTCAGGCGCGCCGGTCAGCGACGCGGTCGTGTTCACCACGAAGGTCGAACTGCGTCGGCTGCATGCCACCACCGGTCGTGCGTGCCGACTGCGAGGGGCCAAAGCATCGCCCGAGGATGGAACGCAGCACGAAAAGGGGTCCGGCCCGTTACCCGTCGAATTCACCACTTCTTGCGTCGTAGGGGTCCGACCCATCGAGCGCAGGCGCGGCCAATCCCGGCGAGGGTTGGGATGTAGGAAGACGAGCTTCAGCAGCCCTTGCCCGGTGTGTATTTCTTCGTGCGGTAGTGGCGCTCCTCGAGCGCGTAGACCGCCTCGGTCGGTTCGGGCTCGAGGCACCGGCTGTCGTTGTCGAGCGTGCGCTGCTCCTTCGCGATCACGTCGAGCACGTCCTTGGTGTCGCCCTTGTCGAGCCGATAGCTGCGCACCATGCCGCGTCCGGTCGGACCTCGCTCTTCGGCGGTGTCCATCAGCACCGTCGAGCCGCGATCGCTCTCGATCAACGAGATCAGATAGAGCTTCTTGCGCGTCGCCGTCCCGGTGACCTTCTTGCGGGACTTGTTCTCGGTGGTGACCCGGTTGCTCTCGCGCGTCAGGAGCGCGACGACCGGGAACTTCATCGCGCGCGCGCCGGGCACCTTGGTGTAGCGGCCGCTGCCACGCTGGATCCCGCGTGTCGAGATCGACGTGGGCGCCCCGTGCAGATCGACGACGCCGGTGATCTCGATGGCATCGGCGGCGCCGAGGTGGACCTTCCGCCACGTACACTCGGTGTCGTTGCACCTCATCACCAGCGCGCCCATCATCACGTAGGTACCGTAGTCGAACCGCCCGAGGACGACGTGGGTGGCGTCGTTGCCGGTGGGGAGCTCGTAGCCGACGACGTCGTGGACCTTGTCGGCGGTGACGCCGAAGCCCTTCGCGAAGGTCGCGTCGTGTTCGCCGGCGTGAGCCATGCCGGTCATCGCGACCAACATCAGGAGGAAGCGCATGCCCGATGGTAGCGCGGCGAGAGCTACTTGCCCTTGCGGTTGTGGAGCATCGCCCGATCGATCTCGCGCTGCGCGTCTGCCGTCTTCTTGGTCTCGCGCTTGTCGTGCTGCTTCTTGTGCGTGACCAGCGCGATCTCGACCTTGACCCGCGCGCCTTTGAAATAGAGCTGGAGCGGGATGATCGTCTGGCCCTTGATCAGCGTCTTCGCGAGCTTGTCGATCTGGTGCGAGTGCAGCAGCAGCTTGCGCACGCGCGCCACCTCGTGCTGCCAGCGATTCGCCTGCGAGTACTCGTTGATCTGGATGCCGTGCAGGAACGCCTGACCCTTGCGGATCTCGACGAAGCCATCGGCCATCGTCACCTTCGCCGCGCGCAGTGACTTGACCTCGGAGCCGACCAGCACGATGCCGGCCTCGAGCTTGTCGTGGATCAGGAAGTCGTGCGTCGCCTTGCGGTTGGTCGCGATGACGACGACGTGATCTTTCGGATTCTTTACCATCTCACCATTCGCCGACGTTCTTCATCGAGGTCCACGGCTCCGCCGGGACCTTGGCATCGCCCTTCTGGAGCAGCTCGACCGAGATCAGATCCGGCGAGCGCACGAACGCCATCCGGCCATCGCGCGGCGGCCGGCTGATCGTGTACCCGGCATCGATCAACCGCTGGCAGGCGGCGTAGACGTCCTCGACCTCGTACGCGACGTGGCCGAAGTTGCGGCCGCCCGTATAGGGATCGGTTTGATCCCAGTTGTGCGTCAGCTCGAGCTGCAGCGAATCGCCCTCCCCCGTCTCACCCAGAAACACGAGCGTGTAGCGACCCTGCTCGGAATCTTTCCTGCGCACTTCGCGCAACCCGAGACCTTCACAAAAGAACCGCAGTGCCGCGGGAAGGTCGCGGACGCGGACCATCGTGTGGAGGTAACGCATGCCGCTAAGGTATCCTGCCGCCATGAGCGAGCCCAACGTCCTCGTCAACTTCCGCCTCGATCGCGACAAGCCAGCTCGCGTGAAGTGGCTCGCTACGGATGGTGTTCCCGGTGATGGCTACAAGGCCCAGGTCACGGCGATCCGGCTCGCGGATGGCAGTGCCCTCGCGATGGACAGCTCGGCGATCATGGAGCAGACCGCGCCGGATCCCGCGGGCGGCCTCGGCGGGTACCTGGTGACCTTCAACGGCATGGTCGGCTTCGCGTCGGATCATCCCGACCGCAAGAAGATCGACACCATCGGTGACGGCGAGATCGACTACGACCTGACGTTCGTCAAAGAAGAGGACGGCTCGGTCGCGGTCGAGAACCAGGACTACAAGGTCGTCGAGAAGCCGCCGGGCGCCGTTCACAACCTGTCGAAGAAGTAATGCGCGAGGACACCCCGAGCCGGACCGCGGCGTGGGTGGCGGCCGCACGGCACTTCGGGCGCTTGCTCCCCGAGGACATCCGGCTCGCCGACGATCCGTATGGAGCGGCGTTCACGTCGCCGCGGCTCGCCGGGTTGATCGAAGCGGCGATCGAGGGCGGTCACGAGCCCGGGCTGACGCTCGGCAATGCGCTGCGCAGCGTGCGTCATCCGCTGACGCGCATCCCGGGGCTGCGCGACTGGATCCTGTACATGCAGGTCCGCACGCGCGTGATCGACGACGCCCTGCGAACGTTCATCGCGAAGGGCGGCCGCCAGTTGGTCGTGCTCGGTGCCGGCTACGACTGCCGGGTGCTGCGCTTGCCGGAGCTCGACGACTGCCAGGTGTTCGAGGTCGATCACCCGGCGACGCAGCGCCACAAGCGAGACGTGCTCGATCGCCACGGCATCGCGTCACCCGCGACGTACGTGACGTGGAACTTCGAGGAGCGGCCCGTCGAGGATCTGCCGGACTACCTCAGCGAGCTCGGTCAGGATCCCGGCGCGCCCACGTTCACGATCTGGGAGGGCGTGACGATGTACCTCAGCGAGCCGGCGATCGATGCCTCGCTGCGGGCGATCGCCGAGTGGAGTGGGCCGGGTGGAGAGCTGGCGATGACCTACTTCGCGAGGAGCAGGCTCGCGAAGCCGTCGATCGCGACACGCATCATGCGTGCCGCGGTGTCGACGATCGGCGAGCCCTGGCGCTGGGGTTGGGATCCGGAGGAGCTCCCCAGCTACCTCGCCGAGCGCGGTCTCGAGCTGGCCGCTGACGTCTCGCTCGCCGACGCGGCACGCGAGCTGTTGCCCGGCGATCTCGCCACGTCGGTCAAGGATCCGGATCGCCGCGTCGCGCTGTCGACCGCACGCGAATCGATCGCGCTCGCCGCGAAGCCATGATCCTGATCGCCGGCGGCGGCATCTTCGGGGTCACCGCGGCGCTCGAGCTCCGCGCGCGTGGCCACGACGTGATGCTCTGTGATCCAGGGGCCCTGCCCCACCCGCGCGCGGAATCGACCGACATCAGCAAGGTCGTGCGCTGCGACTACGGCGCGGACCTCCTCTATACGCAGCTCGGCGAGCGCTCGCTCGAGGGCTGGCGGCGGTGGAACGAGCAGCGCGCGCTCTACCACGAGACCGGCGTGACGTTCCTGTCGCGTGCTCCGATGCAACCCGGTGGCTTCGAGCACGACAGCTTCGCGCTCCTCACGGCGCGCGGGCATCGGATCGAGCGGCTCGATGAAGCCGCGATCGCGCGGCGGTTTCCCGCGTATCGCCCCGGCGCGCTCGTCGATGGATATTTCCATACCGAGGGTGGCTGGGCGGAGTCCGGCAACGTCGTCGCGCACCTCGCGGCGCGGGCACGCGATGCCGGCGTGATCATCCGCGAGCACTGCGCGGTCGATCGGCTCGTCGACGACGGCGCGTTCGCGGGTGACGAACACCTGCGTGCCGACACCGTCGTCGTGTGCGCGGGCTCGTGGACACCGCGGTTGCTCCCCGAGCTGACCGCGCTGCGTGCGATCGGGCAGCCGGTATTTCACTTCCAGCCATCGGATCCGTCGCTGTTCGAGGCGTCTAGGTTCCCCGTGTTCGGCGCGGCGATCGCCGAGACCGGGTACTACGGCTTCCCGCTCACCGACGGGATCGTCAAGATCGCGAACCACGGCACGGGTCGAGAGATCGCGGCTGCCGAGCGCGACACCGTGACGGTCACCGCGGCGCAGGTCGAGCACGTGCGCGCGTTCGTCCGCGATCTGTTCCCGAGCCTCGGCGACGCGATCACGCACACGCGCTGCTGCGTCTACGGCGATTCGCTCGACGGGCACTTCTGGATCGCGCCGCATCCCGAGCGATCGAAGCTCGTCGTCGCCGCCGGCGGCAGCGGTCACGCGTTCAAGTTCGCGCCGGTGCTCGGGGAGCTGATCGCGAACGCAGTGGAAGGCACCGTCGTCGAGCGGTTCCGCTGGAGAACGCTCGACCATGGCTCGCGCGGCGATGCCGCGCGTGCGCACGCATCACCAAGAGTCGGCGAAGCAGTCGACTAAGACGACGTCCTCGGGATCGGTCTCGAGGACTGGCTGTACGAACGCCTCGTCCTCGAGGATCGGCAGCTCGCTGCCTGGCAGATCGCAGCCGTCGAGCTCGCCATCCTCGCAGTACACCGCGGGGTCGAACCGTGCGTCCGCCTCGGTGACCCGATGGACCTCGAGGGGGGACGTCGGTGTCGCCATACTCGACCCGGACCCGCGTGTCCGCCACGCTGTCCTCGTCCTGGAACGTCTTCGACCGTGCGTCGTGGACGGTCCGCTCGGTCAGCCCGAAGGCCTGGTCGGTCGACGTGCAGCTGCCGCAGGAAGCGAGCGCGTCGTCGTCCTTGCAGCCGGCGAACCCGAGCACGAGCAACGCGAACACGGCGAGGCGGTGTCATGCCCTGATGCCTGGGCAACGCCGGTGCCACGGCGCGCCGCAAGCGTTCCAGGTAGTTGCCCGAGCCAGGGTCGCCTTCGCCGGAGCACATGGGGACCGTCCCCGGTTTCGCGGTTGCCTGAGAAAACCGCGACAGCGATGTCTCGGCACCTGCCGGACGACGCCGCAAGGTCATGTAGTTGGGCCGACAGATCCGCGTGGCCACGTGTTTGCAATCTTGCGCCGTCATGCTCTCTCGCTGGCCTTCTCTCGCCCGTCACGGCCTCCTCGGATCCACGCTGCTCACCATCGCAGCACAGCCGGCCTCGGCCGAGCCTTGCGGCGAGCAGGCCGACAGCAGCATCGGCATCGTGTTCGGGATGGACTTCACCCCGAAGGCGAAGGTGCTGATCGGCCTCGAGGGCCGGGTGTGCATCGGCGACAAGGGCGAGGCGTTCGCGCGACTCCAGGTCGGCGGCGGTGCGCGGATGATCGTCGGCTCGCGCATCCGCCCCCTGGAGTCGATGACCCAGGAGTCCAACAGCGAGTTGCTCGGTGTCGAAGCCGGCCTCGCCCTCGAGACCGATGGCAACCTGGGCGCGCACCTCGCGGCGACCTACGGCTACCACTTCGCGTATCTCGCGGCCCAGGGGTTGTTCCCGCTCTCCGGTCGCGAGCGACCGACCCATGCGGGGTTGGTCTTCGGCGTCTCCCCTTGGTCGCTGCCGAACACCGCGCGGACCGTCGACGGTCGGCCGCTGATCCACGATGGGCAGTTCGTGCGACCGGCGATCACCAGCGTGCCCTTCGCTCGCGGAGCGGAGGAGCGTGCAGTGCGCGATCACTTCGCGTCGTCGGCGCAGATCGAGCTGTCGAGCGTATGGACGTTCTTGCGCCTCGCCGCCGAGCTCGCGGCGGCCGGTGCACCCGCGGAGCTGATCGCCCGCGCGCTCGATGCCGCCGATGACGAGGTTCGCCACGCCGAGCTCTGCGCGCACGCGGCCGGTGGCGTCGAGCTCGCCGCGCTGCCGATGCACGCCGCGCAACCTCGCTTCACCGGTCGGAGCCCGCGCGCCCTCGCCACGCTCGCCGTCGAGGCGTGGCTCGAGGGTTGTCTCAACGAGACCGCCGCCGCCGAGGAAGCCCGCCTCGCCGCGGGTGACGCAGATCGAGACGTGGCGCAGATGCTGACGACGATCGCGCGCGACGAGGATCGCCACGCAGAGCTGTCGTGGGACGTGCTCGCGTGGGTGTTCGAGGTCGCGCCGGCCATGGCGCGGGCTGCGATCGCCGACGCGCCGGTGCCCGTGATGGGTGCCCAGCCTTTGCAGGATCCTGCCCTCGCGAGGCGCGGTGTCGCTTCGCTGAAGATTTCTCGTGCGGCTCGCGCTCATGCCGAATTCGCCGGGCGCGGTCGCGTACGAGCTCTGGCAGCCTGAACGACCGCTGCTACGATCGCCGCGTGCGGTTGGTCGTGATGCTCGGGATCGGGCTCGCAGCGTGCGCCTCCTCCGAGGTCGAGCAGCGGCACGAGGCCGGTCATGCTCGCTCGAAACGTCTGTAGCAGCGGTGCTGCGTGGGTTGGTACGCCTTGCCGCAGACAGCCTGCAATCTCGAGTAGCTGGATGGGTGGAGCGTGACCCGATCGGAGCGAAGCGGTCAGAGCTTCGAGATCGTCGAGCGGAACAGCTCGGCGCGCTGCGTCCACGTGTGCTGCTGCGCGAGCTCCCAGCGAGCGCGGTGCAAGCCGTCGTCGAACTGCTGCGCGCGGAGCTGCTCGAGCTTCGCGACCAAGGCACCCGGCTCGTCGCACGTGGTGACCAGCGAACCGGCGAGCTCCTCGACCTGGTTGCAGCCCGGCGTGGCGAGGATCGGATGGCCGGCGGCGAGGTGCGCGAACAACCGCGATGGGCTGCCGATCACGTTGCTCGCACGCGTGCTGTAGGGCATCACGGCGACGTCGAGCGTGGTCGCGTACTTGACGAGCTCGCGATACGGACGCGGCCCCTCGAAGCGGCATCGCGGGTGCTGCTCGAGCCAGCGCAGGTGGAAGCGATCGCCCGGCGCGAGCTCGGACTGTTCGATGCCGCCGACGAACCGCCACTGCAGCCATGGCGTGGCCTCGACCATCTCGCGCAGCCAATCGAGCCGGAGCCGACTCGAGAGCGAACCGAGCACACCGGCGACAGGACGCGAACCGGTCTGGGGATGTGGAATGGGTGGCTCGGCGCCGATCAGCTCGGCGGGCACCGCGTTCGGCAGCACCGTGATCTGATCGCGCGGGATGTTGTGCCGTTCGCACAGCGCATCGGCGAGACCGCTCGACACCGCGAACACCGCGCGACAACCGTCGACCAGCCGGCGCTCCGCTTCGAGTACGCGCGCGGGAGCCCACTCGGAGGCGGTGAAGTCGTCGGTGGCGAGATAGAACCGCGGCATCGGCAGCTGGCTCGCGAGCTCGGCTTGATCCGGTGAGGTGGCGAGGGTGACGCGCCGGCTGCTGGCGAGCCGCGGCGAATTCGCGCGCTGCAGGCGACTCGGCGACATCCCGGTGGTCCGCGCGGACGCGAGCCCACCGGTGGCGGCGATCGCGACCCCGGTCAGCAGCGCGAGGCCGCGAGCGACGGCCCGCCCGGTGCTCCGACCGAGCGGCCCGGTGGTCGTGCGGAGCAGCCGCTCACCGAGCATCCCCGCGATCGACGACTTCCACGGCACCCGCGTGATCGGAGCGCCTTCTGCGAGCGCGTTCAGCAGCTCGCGGACGGAGACGTCGTCCCGCTCGATGGCGACGATGCTCTCCTCCTGCCGATCCGGCGCGGTCACCTCTACACGATACGCCGGATCCGCCGTCACGCGCTATGCTCGCGCCGTGCGCTGGCCCTTCCTCGTTGTTTTCCTGGTCGCGACGGCGGCTGCCGAGCCCAGGCCCAAGGCCCCGCCTCCCATCAAGGTGGCATACGACGCCGAGCACCTCGATCTCGACAAGCGCGAGCTCCAGTTCAAGCTGAGCCGCACTGTGGACGCCGCCAGCCTCGTGGTGATCAGCGACGACGGCACGGAGCTCGCGAAGGCGAGCCTCGACCTCAAAGGGAAGCCGGCCAACACCTGGATCCCGATCACCTGGACGCAGCCGAAGGCGAGCCGCGCGATGATCCTGCGGCTGCGCGTGGCGAGCGAGGATGGGAACGCGACGAACGTCGAGTTGATCCCGTGGTCGGTCACCGTGGATCACGAGGATGTCACCTTCACGTCTGACTCGGCCAAGGTCGACCAAGGTGAGGTCGCGAAGCTCGATGCCGCCCTCGTGAAGATCACCGAAGTCGTGAACAAGAGCGACAAGTTCGTCAAGCTGCGGCTCTACATCGCAGGTCACACCGACACCGTCGGACCCTCGCCGAAGAACCGCAAGCTGTCGATCGATCGCGCCGCGGCGATCGGGACGTACTTCCGATCGAAGGGGCTGGCGATCCCGATCGCGTTCGCCGGTTTCGGGGAGGAAGTGCTCAAGGCGAAGACCGCCGACAACGTCGACGAACGGATCAACCGCCGCGCCGACTACGTGCTCGGCCCTGCTGCAGGTGCACCACCCTTCAAGGGGCCCTACCTCAACGTCAAGGTCGGCTGGGCCACGTTGCCGTAGTGCGACACGGGGGCACTGCCCCACACATGTCCGTTGCACGAAGTCGGCGCATGCTCCGAGCTGCTTTGATCATTCGACCGCGACGGCGAATCGCGAGAGTGTCGACCCGAATACCTACTCGTTGTTGTTCGCCGAGGCTCGCAACTCTCCATTCGGTGGCCCTCGACGCTGGAGTGTCGGGACTGACGCTCTTTGCCGGTTTGAAGATCGTGGCGGGGGGCTAGGGTTCCCAGATGCGCTTGGGCCTCTTGAGTGTGTTCGCGGCCAGCACCGCGTCCGCCGAACCTGCGGTGACGAGATCGACGGAGCCCGAAGCGCCGCCGAACACGGTCTACGTCGAGCTCCTCGGCAAGGCCGGCGCGTACGGCCTCGGCTACGAACGGCAGATCACGGATCGGTTGTCGCTCGGCGCGGCGGCCTCGTACGCGGAGGTTCGCGAGCAACAGATCGCCACGGTCGCGCCGTACGTCCACGCGCGCCTGCTGGGTCGGACCGACCAGCTGTTCACCGAGGTCGGGGCGATCTTCGCGCACACGCGGATCCCGTCGCCGGTCCCCGAGTGGGACGGCATGAGCGACTCGGGTGGCGGCGGCTTCGCGTCGCTCGGCTGGCAGCACTCGTGGCAACACGTGATCATCCGCGCGACGGGCTCGGTCCTCGTCGGTGAAGGCCGCGCGACGCCGTGGGTTGGCGTGGCGTTCGGAGTCCGGCGATGACGGCGCGCGCGTTGCTGCTCTCCTTGTCGCTCGTCGCGTGCACGAACTTCGAGGACGAAGGCGGTCCGTGGGAGTCGGCCACCGAGATCACCGGTGAGCTGACGCCCGATCTGGGTCCTCCACCCGCGGAGCGCGCCATCCCGACGACGCTGCGAGTCGCGACGTGGAACGTGCATTTCGGCAAGGACACCGAGGGGCTCGCGACGAACCTCGCGGCGTCGCCGGTGCTGTCGGCCGCCGACGTGATCTTGATGCAGGAGATCGAGGCGTACCCCGAGGAACAAACCACGCGCGCTCGCAGGATCGCCGAGCAGCTCGGCATGACGTGGTTCTACGCACCGGCGCGCGTCGAGTGGAACGGTACGCATGGCATCGCGATCCTGTCGCGGTTCCCGCTCGAGACCCCGCTGATCAAGCGGCTGCCGTACATCGATCAGGCGTTCAACTCGCGCGAGCGCAACGCGCAGTCGGTGGAGTTGGTCCTCGGCGACGCCCGCGTGCGGATCGTCAACCTCCACCTCGATCTCCGGATCGGCGCGGTCGATCGGATCCGTCAGCTGTCACCGGCCGTGATCGAGCTCGATGGCCCTGCCCTGCTCGGCGGTGACTTCAACAGCAACCCGTACGCGTGGCTCGACAGCACGGTCCCGCTCGCCGGCACCGAGGCCGTGGTCGGCACAGATCAGTCCGTGATCCTCGACGACTACTTCACGCAGCAGGCCTTCCTCGGCGCGGTCCCGACGACGGCGGCCACGATGCGCATCCCGGTCTACGACATCCGGATCGATAACATCTACGCGCGCGAACACACGATCACGAAGGCCGGTGTCGATCACGTCGACGGCTCCGATCACTGGGCCGTCTGGTGTGATATCGCGCTCTAGGATTTCTGATTCTTCAGGATCTCGACGTTCTTGCACGCCGCTTCGCTCTTCAGCGCGCACGCCTTCTCGAGCAACTCGACGGCCTTCTTGACGTTCTTCGGCACGGCCTTGCCCTCGTAGTACATGATGCCTTGCTCCGTGCAGCCCTTCGGCTCGTCGAGGTCGCACGACTTCTTGAAGTTCGCGAGCGCCGTCTTGAGATCGACGGGCACGCCCTCCGCGAGCCGGTAGACATTGCCGAGGTTGAAGCAGCCGAGGCCGTTCTTCAGGTTGCACGCCTTGTCGTAGTACTTGCGCGCCTTGGCGTGGTCCTTGTCCCCCGCGCCGTTCTTGCCGTCGGACCACGAGGTCCCGACGTTGTTGCACGCGCGGCTGCTCTTGAGGTCGCACGCCTTGGTCAGCAGCTCGAGGTGCTTCGCCTCGTTCTTCTCGACACCCTCTCCATTGAGGTACTTCTCCGCGAGGTCCTCGCACTTGCTGGCCTTGCCGGCCTTGCACGCCTTGAGGTCCGTGGCCTCGCCGGCGCGGGCGGCGGAAGCAGAACACACGATCAGCGCGGCCAGGGCGATGCGATGCATGCCGCGGATCGTGACACGACACCCGTGCCCCCGACAAATCAGACCAGCGTTACGATGGTCAGCTCGCGGGTCTTCCCGGCGATCTTCAGCTCGAGCTCCTCGTCGACGCGCCTGCCGACGAGCGCCTTGCCGATCGGGGCCTGCGGCGTGATCACGTGGATGTCGTCGCCGATCACACTGCCTCCACCCGCCGGCGCCACGAAGTAACGGGTCTGGGTCTCGCCCTCGTCGACGGTGACGACGGCGCTGATCGCGACCGGGTCCCCGTCCGCGAACACGCGCAGCTTCATCGCCGTCAGCTCCGCCACCGCGTTCTCGAGGTCGAGCACCCGCTGAGCGACGCCGCGTGCGAGGTAGCTCTGCTCGAGCCCGCGGGTGTCCTTGTCGTTCTCGGCGCGGGCCTCGGGGTGCGTGGCGCCCTCGATCGCGGCGGCGTGGGAGGCGCGCGCGGACTCGAGAGCCTTCTCGACGATCGCGAGCAACTCCTTGCGGAGCGCTGCTTTGTTGATCGCGGCCACGCCGGCTAGCCGACGTACGTGATCTGCCACTCGCGGACGTCGCCCTCGACCGTGACGTCGACGATGTCGCCGTTCACCTTCCCGAGCACGGCCTTGCCGATCGGTGAGGTCGGCGTGACCACCACGAAGTCACCGTCGCCGCCGGGACCGTGCAGCGTCATCCCGGCACCCACCGGCGCGAGGAAGAACGTGCGGCCTTCCCCGTTGTCGGCATCCTCGATCTCGACGAGCGCTCCGATCCCGATCTTCGCAGTCGGTGGCAGCTTGCCCGGCCGGAACGTCGCGAGGGTATCGACGGCGGCCATCGCATCCTGTGCGCGCTTCTGCTGGGCGCGCCCCATCGACTGCGCCTGGTGCGCCGCGCGTGCGTCCTCGCGTTTCTCGTCGGGCGTCGCGCCATCGCGCGCTTCCTGCACGACGGCATCTCGCGCACTGAGGGCGGCGCGGGCAGAGGTCTCGAACTGGCGAACCAGCTGGCCGACAAGCTCGGTCTTGTCCATGACCGAAATGGTCGCGTTGTTCGGCGGCCTGCGCACATTTTTTGCCCACCTCTTTCAGCGGCCAGGGACCGCCGTGATCAGCAAATAGTGGTTCCCGGTGACGAACACGCGCCGGGCGTGCTGCTGCAAGTACTTCCGATAGAACGCGATGTCCTTGATCACCAGGCCCAGCTCGGGCTGCCGGAAGTTCTTCATCCGGGCGCCGTGGGATAGCTCGCCGCCGATCATCCGGCAGTTCGGGATCCCGAGGATCACGCTGCCGGCCTCTGCGAGGTGGCGCTGGGTGATCCGACGCAACAGGTCACGGTCGTCGAGCTGGGAGCTCTGCAGCGTCGCGATCGCGATGACCAGATCGAACTCGCCGAGCTCGAGCGGCTGTCCGAGGTCCGCTTCGAGGAAGGTCACGGTGGGAAACCGCTGCCTCGCGATCGCCAGGGCTCTCGCATCGCGGTCGACCCCGACGATCGTGGCTGCTGCGAGCGCGGGACGCAACGCGAACAGCAACGCGAGCTCGTCGCCGGTGTGGACGCCGAGATCGAGGATGCGCGGGTGTGCGGGGAGTTCGATGCGCTCGAGTGCCTCCTTGAAGTCGATCACGAAGCCCGGGTCGTCGAGCTTCGATTCGATCACCTCGTCGGCCGCCGGCACGATTCGCTGGAACGTCAGGCGGACGCGTGGCCCGCTCCGCTCCGGCGTTCGTAACCGGAAGCCGAGGCGATCCGCGAGCTCGGTCCAGACGCGGAATGGGCGGTCCTCGCTGACCTCGAGCTCGAACGTCTCGGCGGCGCGCTCCATCGCCGTCGCGATGTCGAGCAGGGATCGATCCACGCCCTACGATCGCATCACTTCGGCGAGCGTCGGCGTCCCCACCGACCGAAAACGCGCAACGCCTCGCGGACTGCGAGGCGCGCACGATGCGAAGGCGATCTAGCGACGGCGCGACGTCGACGTCGGCTGGCGCTTGTAGCTACTGCCCGAGTTCGACGGGCGGTTGTACGACGACTGCGACGGGCGCGGCTGGTACCCCGGCGCGCGACCGCTTTCGTACGACGACTGCGACGGGCGCGGCTGATAGCCCGGCGCGCGGCCGTTCGAGTAGCCCGACGACGGACGCGGCTGATAGCCCTGCGAGCTCTGGTTGTAGCCGGACGACGGGCGCGGCTGGTTGTAGCCAGACGCCGGGCGTGGCTGGTTGTAGCCCGACGCCGGGCGATCGCTGGTGTAGCCCGACGCCGGGCGATCGCTGGTGTAGCCCGACGCTGGGCGAGCGCTGGTGTAGCCCGACGCCGGGCGACCGCTGGTGTAGCCCGACGCCGGGCGACCGCTGGTGTAGCCCGAGGCCGGGCGACCGCTGGTGTAGCCCGACGACGGGCGACCGCTGGTGTAGCCCGACGACGGACGCGGGCTCGAGTACCCCGAATTCTGGTTGTAGCCGGGGCGCGGGTTGTAGCGGTTGTCGTTGTCCTGCGAGCGCGGTTGGTACCCGTTGCCGTCGTTGTTGCCGCCGTACGCCGGCCGCTGCGTCTGCGGGCGGTTGTAGCCGGTCGGCTGGTTGTAGCCCCCCGACGGGCGATCGTAGCCACCCGACGGACGCGGTTGATAGCCACGATCGTAGGTCGGACGCTGGTAGCGATGGTCCGCGTACGACGCGCGCGGCTGATACCCCGAGGGGCGGTAGTTGCGATACGAGCCGCGGTTCTCGATCGAGCGCACCGAGTACGGCACGTCGCTGGACGACGACCAACCCGTGTCGTGCGAGTGCGAGCGGTACCAACCACCGTTCTGCTCGCGCCAGTAGAAGCCACCCGTGTAGAACACCGGCTCGTCGTACGCGGCGACCACTTGTACGTCGGGCGTGAGGGTCAGCAGGTCAGGCTGCACGACCACGCTCGGCTGTGGCGCGAGCTGCACCTGCGCGTCGATCCCCGGCGCCGACACCTCGGCCTGCACGACGGGCGTCGCGAGCGTGGTGGTGGCGTACGGCTGATAACCGGCGGCGCAGCCGGACGCGGCAGACACGAGCAACATGCTCGCGCCCAGTACCAAGGTCAGTGTGCGGACAGTGGGGTTGGGGTCGGGAGAACGGGTACCGGCGTTTCGCATGCGAGGCCAATGAACGGACGCTCAGGTCTATTTCAGCCATCCGCAAAGCCTGCGATCTTGCTTTCACAAATCACGTCGCGACCCAGATCCTCGACGGTGGGAAGGATCGAGGGAGGAAGAATCGCGAGCCGCCTGCGTATCGCCTACGATGCGCGCGCATGCTCGCTCATGATCGCCGCGGTCACGGCTCGCCGCTCGTGCTGATCCACGGGCTCGGCTCGGCGAAGACCGTGTGGGCGCTCGTCACGCCGGCGCTCGCGACGTCGTTCGACGTGATCGCGGTCGATCTTCCGGGGCACGGGAAGACGCCGTGGGTCGCGGGCACCGCGATGGATCCGCGCGCGCTCGCCGATTCGGTACGAGCCACGCTCGACGGGCTCGGCATCCAGAAGGCGCACCTCGTCGGTAACTCGCTCGGTGGCTGGACGGCGCTCGAGCTCGCGGCCGCGTCGCCGGATCGCGTCGCCAGCGTCATCGCCCTCGCGCCCGCCGGCATGCGCGACAAGGCGCTCGAGAAGATCGCGCTCAGCTTCCGGATCAACCGCTACCTCGCACGCGGGCTGAGGCCGTTGCTACCGACGATGCTCAAGTACGAGCGCCTGCGTGCGCTCGGCTTCGCGCGCAACTCACCGGTATGGAGAACATGGTCGCTCGAGACCTGCCGCGACGCCGCGGAGGCGATGGCGAGTGCACCCGGTTACGACGCGGCCCTCCAGGGCATCCTCCGTCGCGTCGCGGACTGCGCGCTGCGGATCCCGTCGACGATCCCCCTCACCGTCGTGTTCGGCGACACCGACACCGTGCTGCCGCCGTCGACCTCGCAGTCGCGCAAGTACATGCCGGCGCACGGTCGCTGGATCGAATGGGAGAGGTGCGGGCACGGCGTCCAGCTCGACTATCCGGATCGCGTGGTCGAGTTGGTCCACGAAGTCACTGGAGCTTGACGCGCGAGCACGTAGCCACTCTCACCGCCGACCGACGCATCCGACAGCGTGATGCCACCGGGAGCGGAATATTGCGGAGCACGCCGGTGATCGAGCCCTTCTGCGCTTCGGCGCCGAGCGTGATCGTGCGGGCGAAGTCCGACTCGGGCGGCATCGTCAGGCCGCGTGCCTGATCGCCGCGACTACGGAAGTAGACCCGCGATGCCGCGCGTCAACTGATCGACGTAGCTCTGCCCGGTCTTCACCCCGGCGAGCTGCTTCCCGCTCGCCCTCCCGTCGGGGCGCGGCTTCGCGATCAGGGGCACCAGCGGCGACTTGTACCCGGCCGCTTCGAGCCAGGTGCCGTCGCGATCGAGATCGAACTCGAGCAAGCGCAGCGGGCCGAGCGGGGCATCCAGCGTCCCCGCCGTCGCCGCCGCGTGGAGCTCGCGGCACGGCTCGCACCACGTCGCGCCGACATAGACGAGCACGGGCACGTGATCCGCCTCGCCTCGCTTCACCTCACCCGCCACGTACGCCACGAGATCGCCGGTCGCCGGCGTCTCCAGGATCTCCACCTTGCCGCCCGCTCTCGCGGCGACCTCCGGCTCGGGCTTCGAGCACGCGACCAGCGCGAGCAGCGCCAGCCTCACCGCGTGTACGCCTGGAGCGCGATCGCGAGCGGGATCCGCACGTCGTTGAGCAGCGTGATCGCGCGCTGATCGGTCTGGATCCGCGGCGACACCACCGTGGTCAGCTCGGCGCTACCGGCGGTGGTGATGCCGATGACACCGTTCTGAACTTCCTCGTCGAGCAAGATGATGCCCGCCTCGTAGGTGTCCTCGCCGTCCACCTTGGTGCCGCGGTACAGGCCGAACCGATCATCGATCGCCTCGAACGCCACGTCCTGCGTGTCCAGCGTGCCGACCTCGGCATCGAGATCGACCTGGAGCGTCGCCGCGCCGGTGTCCGACGTCAGCGTCAGGACGCGACCGTCGTCACCGGTGAACCACTCGAACACGGCGGGCTGCGAGGTGCCGTCGCACGCGTAGGCACTGGTCTGCCCCGGATCGGCGACCACGAACACGAGCGTCTTCGATCCCTCGATCGTGCCGACGTACCTGCTCGGGGGTGGGCGCTCCTCGACGCCGCAGGCGGCCAGGACGAGGAACAGCCACGACTTCATCGCGTGGAACGTAGCGCACTGTCGTAGGAACGGTCGATGGCCAACTGACGCTCGAGGACACGGCGATGATGGCGTGCGTCGGCAAGCCACGAGCCTCACCCGTGGGTGGAACTTCCAGCGCGCGAGCGCAGTGACCGCATGCGAGATCGCACGCCAGGGTCCGGTTGACAACGAGTAACGAGTCGGTTACGTATTGGTCGTGGACGCAGTCGCCCAGGCCCTCGCCGACCCGATCCGGCGCGACCTCCTCCGGATGCTCGGCAAGCGCACCCAGACCGCCGGAGAGCTCGCGGCTGCGTTCCCGGTCAGCCGTCCCGCTGTGAGCCGGCACCTGCGCGTGCTCCGCGAAGCCGGGCTGATCCGGGACACCGTCCGTGGGCGCAACCGCGAGTACGAGCTGGTGCTGTCCGCACTCGACGAGCTCGAGGCGTACATCCACACGCTTCGCACCCCCGCGATCGATTGGGAGCGCCGGTTCGCTGCGCTCGAGACGGAAGTCTTCCGCGTTCGCAATCAACGTCGTCGCGCCAAACCAACCGCTGTTGTCACCAAGACCTCCACTAGCAAGAAGGAATCCGCATGAGCTCGCAACCCACCGGCCGCCTCCGCGGCAACGCCCTCGTCGTCTCTCGTACGTTTCGTGCGTCGATCGAGGATGTCTGGAAGAGCGTCACGGACGCCGACAGCACCGCGCGCTGGTACGGGCGCTGGGAAGGCACGCCCGGCGCCGGCAACAAGATCCGCGTACAGATGGCGTTCGAGGAGGGCGCGCCGTGGTCGACGAAGAAGATCGAGGTCTGCGAGCCGCCGCGTCGCCTGGTGCTGACCTCGGACAGCAAGTTCGTGCAGCGCCTCGAGCTCGTGCTCACGACGACGAACGATGGGTGCGAGCTCGAGCTCATCCATCACGACGTCAACCCCGCGATGGTCGGTGACTTCGGCCCGGGCTGGGAGCTCTACCTCGACGCACTGGTCGCCTCGCGCGAGGACAAGCCTCGGCCGGCGTTCGACGACTACTACCCTTCGCAGAAGGCCTACTTCGAAGCGCTGTGATCCGCCGTCACGGCAGCTCGTGACAGGCGCACCCGTAGATCGGCTGGAGCTACCCGATCACTACCCGCACCGGGATGCCAGGCGGTCGGTTCGTCAACCGTGCGAAGTTCGAGGACCGTGCTCGCACTGGTGGTTGCGGGCTGCGGCATCGACCCGAGCGTCGAGGAGGTCCCCGTCGAGGTTCGAGCGAAGGCGCCCGAGCCGATCTGGATCGATCTCGCGGCTCGGCTGGAGCGGACCTTCATCGTCGCGCTCCCGCCGACGGTGACCGACAGCGCCACGCGCGCCGACCACAAGGCGCGGCTCCTCGCGGTCGCACCGGGCGAGCTCGTGCTCGATCGCGACTGGAGTGAGCTCCCGCTCGTGCAGGTCCGTGCGACCACGCTCGAGGCGGCGTTCGCGGTGCTCGAGCGCGACGAAGCGGCCGCGGCCTACGAGGTCGAACACTACGAGCTGACCGATGCGCAGAGCTTCCCCTTGATCGAGCAGCCCGCCGCCGCGGCCGCCGGCAAGACGGGGACCGGCACGACGGTCGCCGTGCTCGATACCGGGGCCGACTACACGCGAGCGGAGCTCGGGTCGTGTTCGTCGCCCGGCGTGCCGGCCGGCTGCAAGGTCGCGTTCGCCAAAGACTTCGCGCCGACCGACAACACGCTCGATGACAATGGCCACGGCACCAATGTCTCCGGCATCGTCGTCGGCGTCGCGCCCGGCACCAAGGTGCTCGCCCTCGACGTGTTCAACGGCGCCTCGGCGTCGAGCACCCACATCATCAGCGCGATCAACTGGGTGATCGCCAACAAGGCGACCTACAACATCGCGTCGATGAACCTCAGCCTCGGTGGCGGATCGTCGACGACGACGTGCGCGGCCGATGCGATGGGGATCGCGCTCGGCGTGGCGCGGTCGGCCGGCATCGCACCGGTGGTCGCGTCCGGCAACAGCGCCACGACCAACGCGATCTCGTCGCCGGCATGCGCGCCGGCAGCGATCTCGGTGGGCGCCGTGTACGACGCGAACGTCGGCGGCCTGAGCTTCAGCACCTGCTCGGATCCCACGACGGCCGCGGATCGCGTGACGTGCTTCTCGAATTCGGCGAGCTTCCTCACCGTCCTCGCTCCCGGCGCGATGATCACCGCGGCCGGCTACACGATGGCCGGCACGTCGCAGGCCGCGCCCCACGTCGCCGGCGCATTCGCCGTCCTCCACAGTGCGTTTCCCGCCGAGTCGGTCGATCAGCAGCTCGTGCGCCTGACCTCGACCGGAGCGCCGGTCCTCGATCCGCGCAACGGGATCACGAAGCCCCGGATCAACCTCGTGGCTGCCCTCGGTGCGTCGGACACCTCCCCGCCGACCGGGACGCTCGTGATCAACGGCGGTGCCGCGACCACGCGCCTGCTCGCGGTCAACCTCGCGCTCGCGGCGACCGACGACACGCTGGTCGCGCAGATGTGCGTCTCCACCAGCACGACGTGCACCGGGTTCGTCCCGTACCTCGGCGCGATCAGCTACACGCTCGCGGCCGGGGATGGCATGCAGACGCTTCGGGTCTGGTATCGCGACGCGGCGGGCAATACGTCCCTCCCCGTGGCTGCCTCGATCCGGGTCGACACCACGGCGCCGACCGGCGGGGTCCTGACGGTGAGCGCCGCGACGGCTCGGCTCGACCTCAGCTGGACGACCGCGACCGACGCCGGCTCCGGCTTCGCGAGCTATCGCCTCGTCGGCATCGCCGGCACGACGCTGCCGGCGACCGCGTGCACCAGCGGCACGACGCTCTACACCGGCACCGCGACCTCCTTCGTCCACGCGGTCGCTTCGAAGGCGACGTGGAGTTACCGGTTGTGTGCGATCGACGTGGCCGGGAACACGGCCACCGGGAGCACGAGGACGCTGACCGCGGGAGCCGCGACGTGGTCGTCGTCGCCGTGGTTCGCACCGTCTCGATGAGCGCGGTGTCTCTTCGCGACGGCGCATCGCGCAGCCTTCGATCCGGCTATGCGAGTGCGACGACGAGACGCGTCACGCCCATCGCCAGGATCGACCAACGCATCCCCGCACGCTCCATGGCTGACCGAACCCAGCATGTGCACGGACCTCTCGTCGACTCACCCGTGAGGCGGAAGAGGCAGCGTCGCTGTCGCAGCCCGTCGAGCGTGCTACTACGCGACCGTGTCCCCAGGCCTCGCGGCGTTGATCCACCCCCGCTCCGTCGCAGAGCTCCGCGAGGCGATGCGGACCAACGATCCGTTCGTGGTCCATGGCGTTCGCGCGCTGCCCTCGATCCCGCTCCTCGACTCCCTCGACACGTTGTTCGCGACGTGGCCGGACACCGTCGACGCGATCGATCCTGAGGTCGCCGACGAGGCCGTCAAGACCGCCGTGACGGTGGACGAGGCGCGCAGCCGGTTCGCGACGGGGACGAGCCTGCTATTCAACGAGGTGCAGGATCACGTGCCCGAGCTGGTGACCTGGCTCGACACGATCCGCGCGGACCTCGAGCTGTCGGCGCTGACGCAGCGGCGCTGCCTGATCTACGCGACGCCCGCAGGTGGAGGCACCGCGCCGCACTTCGATCAGAACGTCAACTTCGTGCTGCAGGTGCACGGCACCAAGCGGTGGCTCCTGGCGCCCAACATCCACGTCAGCCGGCCGATGACGCGCCACACGATGGGCCTGCCGGTCGATCCCGAGCTCGCGACCTACGCCGACCTGCCGATGCCCGACGCGCTTGCCGACCACCTCGAGATCGTCCTCGAGCCTGGCTCGGTGTTGTTCGTGCCGCGTGGCACCTGGCACGCGACGAGCGCGATCACCGACGCGGTGTCGCTCAACTTCACGTTCAGCGCGCCGACCTGGCTCGATCTGTTCGGCGCCGCCCTGCGCAGCAAGCTCGCCCTGTCGAGCGCCTGGCGCGAGACGGCCTCGCCACCGTCGGTCGCCGTGTTCGAGGCGCTGCTTCGCGAGCTGGCCGACGAGGCTACGAGCTGGAGCGCGGCCGACATCCTCGCGGTCACCGAAACCTGAGCGCGAGCGGTCAGCGATAGGTCGCGAGTGCGAGCGCGAAGTTGGCGTTGGCCGTGGCCGTGACCTCGAACGTCCCGAGCTGATCGACGATCGTCTTGTGGTTGAAGCTACCGCTCGACAACGCCGTCGAGAACTCCGCGGCCTCGACGAAGCCGAGTCCCGGCACGAACGTCGTCGGTGTATTGAAGCCCGTGACCACCACGCCGAAGGCGAGCTCGGGGCTCGCCGTCAACGCGCCGGTCGTGGAGACACTCGGCGTCAGCGTCGAACCCTGCGCGGACCCGACCTGATCGAGTGACATCGCGCCCTCGATCAGGAACAGCGCGATCGCGCGTGCCCTGCCATCACCAGCGCCGACCGTCGCGGTGATCTCGTCCGACGTCGTCAGCGGTTCGACGGTGACGACGTGGAAGATCGCCGCCACGGAGGTCGCCGTGGAGTTGTCGATCTCCGCAGCCTTGATCCAGTCGTGTCCACGGCTGTCGACGACGAGGGTCGGAGTCACGCCGCGTGCGGCGACCTCGAGGACGAGCAGGCTGCCGGCCGACACCGCCGTCGGGAGCTTCAACGTCACCGAGCCGCCGGGGCCCTCGGTGGTCGCCTGATCGAGGAACGTCGAACGCAACGCTGGCTGTGGGGAGTCGATGCCCGTGGCGTCGGTGGTCGAATCGGCCGATGCATCCGGCGTGCTTCCGCTCGAACGCTGCTCGCACGTGTTGGTCGCCGGAGCACAGACCAGCCCCGTCGGGCAGGCATCCTCGTCGCCGCACGGCACCCCGAGAGGTGCGGAGGGTGCGAAGCACCCTGCGACGACGACTCCGAGCAAGCAACGCACGTTGCTAGTGTGGCCCGGATTCGGTGCTCCTCGCCACGACGATCCGTCCACCTACGCAGGCGCGTGCACCACATCCCAGCCGGCGCGCATCGAGTCCCGGTAGCCGGGATCGTCGACGCGGTTCTCGAGCTGGTGAGGGTCGACCGTGCGATCGAAGACCTCGAGCGGATCGCCGGTGCGCGCGTCCCAGGTCATCGTCAGCTCGGGCGTGCGGTAGCCGACGTAGCCGAGGTTGCCGAACACGACCGAGCGTGGCGCAGGTGGAACCGGGCCGAGCACGCGACTCGCGAGGCCACCCGCCTCGAGGCCGGCGATGCTTCGCACCGTGGCGACGACATCGAGGAGCTCCGTGACGCCGCGATCGACGCGCCCGATCGTTCCGCCGGGTGGACGAATGATCAACGGGATACGGATCGACGACTCGAACGGCAACACCTTGCCGTGGAAGCCGTGATCGCCGAGGAGCTCGCCGTGATCGGCCGCGAGGATGATCCACGCTTCCTCGTCGAGCCGGGTCTCGCGGAGCGCCGCGAGGACGTGTCCGATGCAGTGATCGACGAGCGCGACCTTGCCGGCGTACGCGCGGCGAGATCGAGCGATGTCGTCGGCGGTCCAGCGTCGCTGTGCGCGGCGGTAGCGCCGCTCGATCGGAGACACCGGACCCCTGCGCGGACCGCGGATCGGCGGCGGCACGTCGTTCGCGGGCAGGAACGCGGTGGTGGGATCGAACGGCGGATGCGGTCCGGGAAAGCAGACCTGGAGGTAGAGCGGACGATCGCGAGGTGCACGCACGACCTCCGCGGCGCGCCGCGCGCAGTAGCTATCGAGCTGGTCCTCGGTGCCGAGGTGCCACGGTGCCGTGTCGGGTGGCGCGGTCCCGGGCCGATGGTGCGCGATGAAGTCGATCCAGCGCACGTGCTTGTCGAGCTCGCCCGGCGGCGTGGTCGCGGTCAGCCAATCCGAGTGGGCGCTGCGCAGCTGGTGCATCTGCGCGTCCGGCAACTCGACGATCTCGCGATAGCCCCACGCCTCGAGTGCGGCCTTGTGCTGATCGAGGTGCCCGATGCCGGCGTGGAGGTGCGTCTTGCCGACGACGGCAGTGTGGTAGCCAGCGTCGCGGAGCTCGGCGACGTGGCTCGGCAGCGAGCCCGGGCGAGGCACGCGTTGGTTGTCGTCGAAGCGATGGCTGCCGACGGGTTGACCGCTGAGCAGGCAGATCCGCGCCGGGCGGCACAGCGGCGCGTTGGTGATGCAGGTCTCGAAGTGGATCGACGTGGCCGCGAGTGTGTCGAGGTTCGGGGTGCCAGTCCCGATCGCATCGGCACGCAGCTGATCCAGGAAGAACAGCACGACCGGCGCCGGCATTCAGAGCACCGCGAGCACGTCGGAGAGGTCGCGCGCAGGGCTGGCGATCGGCGTCGCACCGGCCTCGAGTGCCGCGATCCGAGACTCGTAGCCGAACGCCTCGGCGAGGGGCGCGACCTCGGCCTCGAACTCGCGCCGGCCTTGTTCGGACCATGCCCCGAGCGTGAGTGGGATGTTCGGTCCGGTGTTCGGACGACTCTGGGCGAGCTGGGCGAACCGCGCGGCGTCGACGGTGGGTCGCAAGCCCAGGAACTCGCCGAGCGCGAGGTAGCGCGTGTGGTCGAAGTCCTCGAGGCGCAGCCAGCTCCGTCGCGCAGGTGGCAGCGCCGCGAGCTGCTCGAGGATGGCGCGGTTGCGTGCCGCCCAGAACCACCCGAGCTTGCCGAGCTGCGTGAGCTTCGACCAGCGCTCGAACTCCGCATCGCCGCGCGGCAGGTTGCGGCCGAAGAAGTGTCGCGGGTTCGCACCGTCGGGGATCGTCGGCGGCTTCGATCGATCGCGCCAGGCGATCGGCTCGAGGAACCAGCCGCGCACCGCGAACGAGCTGACGACCTCGTCGGGGCGGCGCACGAGCAGCAAGCAGCGGGCATCGAAGCGCGCATGGAGCTCGGCGATGGAGTGCGACAGCAACGCGCTCGCCTCGAACGAGATCCGGTGCGTGGACAGATCGCTCGCGACCACCTGATCGCGATCGACGAGGAAGCCTTCCGCGTCCGACGGGAGGCCATGCCACTTCGTGAACATGTGGTAGCAGGCCGCGAGCCGGAGACGCTCGTGCGACGCCGCGACCTCGGGCTCCAGACCCAACAGCTCGGTGATGAACGTGGTGCCGCAGCGTCCGGTGCCGACGCAGAACGCGACGGTGCCGTCAGGTCGGGTCATTCGTCGTCATCGGCGTCATCTTCAAAGTCCTCATCCTCCGCCAAGTCGAGCACCGCCGGTTGGAGTGGCAGGCGATCGAGTGCTTCGATGCCGACGACGACGCTGCGGAGTTGCTTGCCGAGCGCCGACTCGACGAACGCCTTCGCCGTGTCGTCGCTGTACGGATTCTCGTCATCCCCGTAGCCGGTCTCGTTGTTCGCGCCGAGCCGGAGCTCGATCAACGCTGGCAGCTTGATCGTACCGAGCTTCTTGAGCGCCGCGTCGTCGACCGTGCACCCGAACAGATCGAGCGACTGCAGTGCCTTGGGTGGTGCGGCAACGAGCGCGGCGACGATGCCCTTGAGATCCGACCGCGGGAAGGCGCTCGAGAGCTTCAGCGTGTGGAGCGCCTCGGGCGCACGCCCCAGCACCTTCTTGACGACCGGAAGAGTCGTGTCGGTCAACGACAGGATGTGGACGCCGTCGAGCCACTTCGCATCATCGACGAGCTTGGCGAGTTGATTGTCACCGCTGAAATCGAAGGAGAAGATGCGGAGCTTCTCGAGCGCAGGACATTTGGTCAGCCCCTTGACGCCGGCGGAGGTCAGCTCGTTCTCGCCGATGTCGAGCTCTTCGAAGGAGCGATCGCCCTTGGCGTGTGCGAAGGCCTGGAGCACGTCGGGACGCTCGTCGTTCTCGAGGTCGTAGTCGGACACGCTTCGAATCCTGAGCGAGGTGAGGCGCTTGGTGTTCTTCGACGTCAGGAGCGCGGTGAGGCCGAGCTCTCCGATCTGATTCCCTGTGAGGTCGAGACACTCGACCTTCGCCATCTGGTCCCAGTTGCAGAGCGCGACGATTCCTTCGCCGTTGATGATGCCGTCGACATCGCGACCGCCGCTGCCTACGCTGTCCTGCGTCTCGATCTCGAGCCCGAGCTCGACGAGCCGAGGGAGCTCGGCCGCCGTCAAGCGCTCGACGCCCGCGTTGGTGAGCTGGTGGAACGGCAGCCGCAGGCGACGCAACTTGCCGAGGTGGGGCGAGTCGAGCAGGATCCCGAGTGCTTCGTCGTCGAGACGGCTGTTGTCGAGCGTGAGCTCTTCGATCGTCGACAGCACCGGGCTCTTGGCGAGCCACGTCATGTCCGCGTTCTGGAGCAGCGTGCCGCTCACCACGAGCTTGCGCAGGCCCTCGATCGCACCGAGCTTCGGGCGCGCGCCGCGACGCGGCCAGCGCATCATCACGCCGGTGATCGGAGCGGCGGTCATCGCTGCTTCGAGGTGCTTGGGGATCAGCGCCGCGTCCTCGAAGCTGACCCACGCGACCAGGCCGCGCTCGAACTCGCCGTAGCTGACGCCCTTGAGCACGGGCAACTCGGCGCGCCAGGCCGCTTCGTGATCGCGCAGGAAGCCGCGCTCGTCGATCTCCATGCCGACCGCGCGCGGATCCCACCGCGGCATCTCGGCACGCGCGACCTGGCTGCGGATGAAGTTCGCACGATCGGCGTCACCTGCAGCCTCGTAGGCATCGGCGAGGACCTGGCGATTCGTCGCGTCCGCCGGCTCGTCGCGGATCGCGGCCAGGAGCGCGGCCACGCGGTCGCGAGAGCGGGTGCTCTTCTTTGCATCCGCCTTCGCGTCCGTCTTCGCGTCCGCCTTCTTCGCGGCACCGGCCGAGCTCTTCTTGCTCGAACCGCCACCGAGGAGACCGAGGAGCTGTTCGGCATCGCCGTCGCCGAGCGCGCGCGGCGTCTGCAGGCTCATGCCGAGGGCACCCTTGTCCTGGGACATGCCCTTGCCCGACTCGAACTTGATGCTCTTGCGGAGCGACGAGATGTCGGTCGCCGGCACGACGTTGGGAGCCGCCACCCACTGCGTGGTCTTCTTGTCGAACGTCGGTGACTCGAGGACCGCGAGGAGCCAGAGCTTCTCGTCGGGCGGCCGCACGGTGACCATGAAGATCCGACCGCCATCGGCGAGCGTGTTCTCGAACACCTTCGCGGCCCCCTTGTAGCTCTTGACCGGCCACACGCCGCCGAGCTCGACGACCTCCCCGTCGACAAGCGCCTCTTTCTCGAACACCGCTTTGCTGACGATCGCGAAGACGTCACCCATGAAGATCTCCCTCGAATATCACGTGTCTCACTTCTTCGTGAACGCCTGGAGGGCGCTACGAACATCCGCAGCGAGTGTAGTCGCATGCTCGGGTACGACGCCGCGCGGGAGTTGCCCCACGAAGCGGCTCCAGCGCGCGTCGGAGGATCGATCGCTCCAGAAGCTGCTGGTCAACAGATCCTCGAACGGCGCGTGGTCGTGCCCGGTGAAGGCGCGCTCGATCGCGTCGCCGAGGGAGCTACTGACTCCTCCGCGGAGGATCATCCAGACGTCACTCAGATCCTTGGGCCGCCAGCGATGCGGGCCGAGCTGCGCGAGGACCTGGAGCTTGCGACCGACGAGCATCTCTTTCGGGCACAGCCAGAACGGCACCTCGCCGCCGAGCCGGAGGACACCGCGAACCGCGTCGGGCCAGATCGGCAGGTCGAACGTCGTGTCGATCGAGATCTCTCCGAAGGTGCCATCCACGCGACCGACGGCGAACAGGCGCATCCCCGGATGAGGCGTGGCGGTCTGGATCTTGTCGACGCGGAACCGATCCGCCTCGAACACGACGCCATCCGCGAGCTCGCGCCCGAGGGTTCGCGCGAACAGCGCGCGCATCGAGCGCAGGTTGTAGGGGAGCCGGCACACGAGGTCGACGTCGCGCGCGGGTCGGCGGCTCTCGGGAAACCAGTGCCGGACGAGCATGCCGCCGCGTAAGGCGAAGGCGTCGGCGTCGGCACCCTCGGCGATCCTGCGGACGAATCCGCCGAGGAGCCGATGTCGCGTCGGCTTTTCTGCGAAGGCCTGGCGGACCATGGCGTGCAGAACATACCGCATCGAACCGTGGCACTCGCGAGGAGCCACACCTCGATCTTGCCGCACGGCCATACTTGGGCCCGATTCATTGTGAACTTCGTGCGCGCCGATGGTGGTCGCATCGAAGCTCGCCACGTGCGCCGCAGTCCGCAGGTTTCCGCGTTCAAAACGCGAGCGTCAAGCTCGCCGTCGCGGTTGTCCCCGTCGGAACGATCGCCACGCTGCCGCGACGGACCCGGAACCACAGCACGGACGCGGCACCTGCGGCGAGGACGGCGGCAACGGTGGATCCCCACGCCACGTATTGCCAGCGATGTGCCGAGCGAACCAGCGCATCGTAGTCCTCGCGTGCGCCGGTCAGCGTGATCTCACCGGCGTCGTTCGCGCGCTTGCGTGCCCACAAATACGCCGCTCCGCCGATCGCTCCCAACGCACCGGCCGTGACGAGCGCCGGCCGTAGCCACGGAGATGGACGTCGCGGCGGTGGTGGTGGTGGTGGCAGATCGAGGACCGGCGTGCGCTCGAGCTCGACGCGAACGCTCCGCTGGATGTTCGACCGCGTCTCGACGGTCACCCGTTGCTGGGCATGGCCTTCCGCGGAGACCACCACCACGTGATCGCCGAACGGCAGCCAGATCAGGCGAGAGCCGATGAACGACTCCTCGGGCAAGAACTCCTCGATCGACACGGTCGCATTGATGGGCTCGACCACGATGTCGATCGGCGTGAACCGCCCGGCCCGCAGCTGCTGCTCGACGGAGACCAGCGTGGCGCGGATCGAGTCGACGAACTTGGGATCGAGGCCGGATGCACGGGCGAGGCACTTGCTGAAGAACAGCTCCGTGCGTGGCAGCTCGGTGCCGGCCTTGTGATAGGCGATCGCGACGTTGCAGAGTAGCTCCGGGCGTGGATCGGCCTTGAAGGCCGCGAGGAACTTGCCGGCGGCCTCGACCATCCGCCCCTGCGTGGCCAGCGCCGTGGCCTCGGTCACCAGCCGGTCGGCGTCCTCCGGGGACGCCATCGCGCGGCGCGATGAGAGGACGATGAGAAGCAGGATCAACGCGGCGCGCACCGCGCAACGGTATCGTGACGGGGGTTCCACGGCCACTCGTTGCGATGAACGAATCGCTGCGGGATACTATCGCGTGATGCGTACACCCTACCTCGCTCTCCTCGGGTGCACCGGATGCCTGACGATCGACCCGTTCGCCGAGGACCGCGCGTTCGCGACGGTGGATGAGATGGGGGGAGTGACCTTGGTCGCGAACAACAACGGTGTCGACGTCGTGAAGGTGCACTTCTCGAACACGCTAGGAGGGGTCAACTTTCCGGACCAGATCACCGTGTCGAGCGACGAGATCGGCGACGTCGAGCTGCTGAGCACCGAAGGAACCGACCCGTTGCTCGGGATTGCGATCGGGGCGACCGCGATCAATGCGCGCCTGACGGGCAACACCGTGTCGAAGCCCGAGCCTCAAGTGACGCTGTCGGGCCTCGGACTCGCACAGGTCAGCGTCGGCTGGGCGGTTTCGGTTTCAGGAAAAGTCGTCGAGGGGACCTCGTTGTTCACGCTGTTCCCGGATGGCCGCCTGCTTCGCTCCGATAACTTTTCCGTGCCCGATCCGGTGGACACCGTGCGCATTACCATCGGCGTTCCACTCAACACGTACACGGCGATGTTCTCGCCAGCGTTGGAAGTGGGGGCGGTCAGTAAGGGCATCCCCGGCGAGATCAGCAGCGCAACTGTTTGCTTCGAGTCCGCAGCACAGAGCTCTCCGACGCTCGGGATTATGTGGAGCGGTGAAGTTCCCGACAGCCCCGAACCTACGTTGGCCCTGGGCGACAACCTCGTGATCGGTAAAAATTGGCCGGCCCCATCAACAACTACAACCTTAACCTACAACCTGGAGACCGTGATTTACGGCGTGGCGAGTCCCCGCCAATGCATCATTGATGTCGCCAGCAACATCCAACCACCCACCTCGATCACGATCACCCAAGGCGATTCGAGCAATCCAGTTCCGGCGGGACCGGAAGGTGTCTATCTCGTCGATGTGAGCTCCAGCTTGGAGGATCTCGTGCTCGTGCCCGAGACCGATACCTCGGAGGGCTTCGTGCTGGCGCTCGAAGGCGAGCAGCTGGACATCTCGCGGATCCGAGTCCGCGGCGATCTCGAAGCGAACAAGGGACCGCCCCTGGTCCAGAAGCACGAGGTCCTCGATCGCTACTACGTCTGGATTCCGTCGACCGTCGCGGGTGGAGAGACGGCTCGCGTGTCCTTGCACTGATGTCGAAGTCTCGGGACACCATGGCAGAGACGCAGGGTGCCGAGGCGTTCTGCTCGCTGTGCGGGACGTCGTTCCCACCTGGGACGACGGCGTGCCCGAACGATGGCTCGCAGCTCGTCAAGCTCGATGAACAACCGGATCGGTTGCTCGGCAAGGTCCTCGACGGCCGCTACGAGATCCTGGGCCCCCTGGGATCCGGTGGGATGGGCACGGTGTATCGAGGTCTCCAGCTTTCGGTGGATCGCCCGGTCGCGATCAAGGTCATCCACTCGACCCTGACGAGCGATCGGGACGCGGTGAAGCGGTTCCTCCGCGAGGCCCGGCTCGCGAGCAAGCTGAACCAGGCGAACATCGTCAACGTCTACGACTTCGGTCAGTCCGAGGGCGTGCTGTATTTGGTGATGGAGCTGCTGGTCGGCCGCACGCTGGCGAGCGAGCTCGGCCAGCCGCTGTCGGTGCGGCGCGCCGTGGCGATCGTCCTCCAGCTGTGTGATGCCCTCGAGGCTGCCCACGCACAGGCGATCGTGCATCGCGATCTCAAGCCCGGAAACATCGTCATCCTCGGCGAGCCGGGGGGTCGCGACGTCATCAAGGTGCTCGATTTCGGTCTCGCCAAGCTGGCGGAGCATGCGGCTCAGTCGCAGGTCACCAACCCCGAGACCATGCTCGGGACCCCGCTCTACATGGCGCCCGAGCAGATCCAGGGCAAGGACAGCGACACGCGCACCGATCTCTACGCGCTCGGTTGCATCCTGTACGAGCTGCTCAGCGGGCAACCGCCGTTCGTCGAGCCCAACTTGGTCAACGTGCTCGCGCGCCATCTCGGTGACGAGCCGGCGCCGCTCCCCGACCTCCCAACCTGGATGCAGGTGGTGATCTCGCGGCTGCTCGTGAAGGATCCGGCCGGTCGATTCCAGACCGCGAGCGAGGTCCGCGCCGCGCTCGAATCGAACCCGCAATCCCAGCCGATGGCCACCGCCAACATCAGTAGCTCGCAGGCCCTCGCGGCCACCGGCGCGTTGCCGCAGAGCGTGATGCTGCCGGTCGTGACTCCGGGTCGACGACGGATCGTTCTCGCGTTGATCTCCGCTGCCCTGATCGGAGGCCTGGTGTTCGTCGTGTTCACCGTCGTGCGTTCGCGGCCCGGAGCTGTGACGCTGGATGCCCGGACCATCGATGCCGCCGCGGTGATCGAGCGCCCCGATGCGCATCGCTCGCCGGACGTCCCGGTTGGGACGCTCGATTCGCCGGACGTCCCGGATGGGATGCTCGATACGAAAGCCGACGCGGTCGACGCGAAGGCCATCGCCGTCGACGCGAAGGCCATCGCCGTCGATGCGAAGGTTGCGCCCGACGCACGGGTTCGCCCTCCCGCCGATGCGTTCTCCGTTCGTCCGGTGGACGCTCCCCCGGTCGCGACTCCCGACGCTGCGCCGGTAGAGGCCGGAATGGATTTCATTCCTTCCTCTCGCTGACGGGCGACCACTTCAGCGTCTCGCATGGACCTGCCGAGCTCGATTTGTCCGTCCTCGTGACCGACGGGCGACCATTTTCGTGTCGCGGTGGAGTGCTGGCGTTGCCGAGGCTGGAAGGAATTTCATCCCCTCTCGCTGAGAGGACGACTGCTACATCTCGGTAGACGTGTCACGGGAGAGCCAGTTGCGGCTTGGTTGCGAAGGTCTGGCGGACCCTTGCGTAGCGAGGGTACCGTACGAGGACTATGGAGGAGCTGGTCGCATCGACGACGTACGTGCCCGCGCCGAGCCGACTCGACGCCTCCGTGAACTTCGTGCGGCTGGCCGACGTCGGCCGCATCGAGGCTCGGTACGTGCGCCGCACCGAGGACTACGTCGTCGTCTATCTGTCCTCGCAGACCGGTTGTCGGCAGGCGTGCCGGATGTGCCACCTGACGGCGACGGGTCAGACCAAGTTGCGCGACACGACGCGCGACGAGCTCGTCGAGCAAGCCGAGCACGTGCTCGCTCATTATCAGACGCAGCCCCGCGCTCGTCAGGTGCACTACAACTTCATGGCGCGCGGCGAGGCGCTGCTCAATCACACGATCTTGAACGACTCGGGAACGCTGTTCGATGCGCTGTGGCAGCGCGCCGAGGCGCTCGAGCTGCGCGCGCGATTCCTGGTCTCGACGATCCTCCCGGCGGAGCACGGCGATCGCCCGCTCGAGGACATCTTCCGGCGCTACCACCCGGAGATCTACTACTCGCTGTATTCGATGTCGCCGACGTTCCGCAAGCGCTGGCTCCCGAAGGCGCAGCCAGCGGACGTCGCGCTCGATCGGCTCACGGCCTGGCAGCGTGCGACGTACAAGATCGTCAAGATCCACTACGCGTTCATCGCCGGCGAGAACGACAGCGAGGCCGATGTGCACGCCGTCTGCGATGCGCTCGAGGCGCGCGGCCTGTACACCCACATCAACATCGTCCGCTACAACCCACCGGGCCCGACGCACGGCGAGGAGCCGCCCGAGGACGTGCTCGAACGCAACGCGGCGATCTTTCGCGGGCGGTTGGCCAAGGCACGCGTCCGCGTGATCCCGCGCGTCGGGTTCGACGTGCAGGCGTCGTGCGGAATGTTCACCTGACGCGATCCGCTCGTGGCGGGTAGCTCGGCCTGTCGTCGGTCCGGTCCTGGCGAACCTCGACCGTCGGCTCGACGCGGTTGCCCTCCGACTTGCTGATCGCGTGCACACGCCGATCCGCGGGGGCGCCTCGATGGAGAGACTTGGTGCTAGCCTTCCCTCGATCCAATGCTCGACAAGGTCCGCAAGCAGGCGCCCGGCTGGCTCCGGCGAGCCCGTTGGCGCGCGAACGACGTGGCGTGGCACGCGAACTGGCGGGCGATCCGGGCGGCGACCACGCCGTGGGCGAAGCAGATCTACGAGACCGCGCGCGCCAAGCTGATACCTGCGAAGGCGCCGCGCGAGGTCACGATCGAGCGAGCCTTGCTCGATGGCTGGCTGCGCGACGCTGCACCGCCCGGCGTACCGTTCGACGCGGTCGTCCTCGAGACCAGCGGGCTGCGCGAGCGGTTCGGCGAGGGCCCGGCGCAGCGCCGAAGCCTCCACATGCACGGCAAGCTGCGGATGACCCACCGGGACATCCCGAGCCCGGCTGTGGTCGTGCTCGCGCTGTTCAGCGATGTCGCCGCGGATTACTTCGTCGAGAGCATGGCCGCCGATGTCGCGGATCGGGCGAACCAGACGTACGGCAAGGACGTCGCGTTCGCCGACTCGCAGGCCAGCGTGCCGGTGTTGCTCAAGGAGGTCGCGACCGCGGCGGGGCTCGGCACGATCGGCAAGAACGCGCTGTTCTTCTCGCGCCGGTTCGGCTTCAACTGCAAGCTCAACGTCATCTTCCTCAACGCCCCGGTCGATCGCTACGACGCCACGCCGGTCGGCGACCAGTGGAAGCTCCCCGACTGCAGCACGTGCAACCTGTGCGTGACCGCCTGCCCGGTCAGCGCGTTCGACGACTACGTGATCACCCGCACCGAGTCCTGCGATCGCTTGATCGCCGGCGACTTCTTCGGCCCCAGGCGCGATCACATGTGCCGGGCCTGCATCACGCGCTGCCCGGTGTCCAACGACGTGCTGAAGCTCCAGCGCAGCGAGGGCGTGCCCAAGCGCGCGTTCTGGGACAACGAGGCGCAGATGGCGCTCGTCGCCGATCTGTTCATGTACCGGCCGTCCTTCCTGGTCTGGCTGATCCAGCGCTTCTACTACGGCTCCGATCACCCCGACCGCGTCGCCGAGAAGCAGGCCGATCGCAAGAAGGGCTACACCGAGAGCCTGACCTCCGCGATGCAGGTCACGACGAGCGAGCAGACCCGCGATGGCTGGCGGCTGTTCACGATCCGTAAAAAGTGAGCAGCGTGATCATGGAGCCAACGTGAGAGCCTGGGCCCGGCGGACCGTCGAGCTGCAACGCGAGCTCGCCGCGATCGCCGATGTCGATCGGTGGTGGTGGGCGCTCGCCGGTGGTGTCGCGTTCGCGGAGGTCCACGCCCCGCCCGAGATCTACCTGGCGTCGGATGCCGAGGCCGACGCGGACACCTTCATCGGTAGCCGCGCGACCGACCACCCGATGACGGCGGACCACGCGATCCGTCACGCGCACGCGGCGCGGACGGCGCTGCGCGAGCTCGACGGCGAGCTCCCGGAACAACCACTCGCGGTCACGATCGATCGCCAGAGCGCGACGACCACCGCGGCCAGCACGCTCGAGGTCGCGGCCTTCGCGATCGGCGAGGGCTGCGTGATCGGGATGCTCGACGACCCCGGGTTGCCCGCGCGGATCGCGGCAGCGCTCGCCGGTGGTGTGACGCGGCCACAGGCGTGGACCGGCCCGGCCCCCTTTGTCTGCGTGTCGCTGGGCGACGAGCCGATCCACACTGCCCGTCACGGCCATCGCCGGGCGTGGACCGATCGCGGAGGCCCGTGGCTCGGCCTCGGTCGCGCCGGTGAGCTGTCCGTGGTGTCGACGTGCCACCTCGTCGTCGATGGCTTTGGCCACGCTCGGATCGCTGCACGGATCGCGGAGCTGAGTCGAAGCGAGACCCCGCGGAGCGAGCGCGTGGCCAAGCTCCCGTCCTTACCCGTTGTTCCGCAGGCCGTTCCACTCTCGGTGGTGTGGCGATCGTTGCCCCATCCGACACCGCGGGTCATCCCGCTCGCCTACGCCGCCGGTAAGCTGCTCCACCGCGACGCCGGTCGACGCGACGCGAGGTTCTCCCCGACGATCCAGATCCCGGTGGCGCGCGGCGGCAAGGACGATCCCCTGCGCCTGCGCAGACGCGTGGTCTCCGTGACCACGAGCGTGCGCTTCTCCGACGGGAGACCGGAGCCGTTCGCGGACTTCGACGCACGCGTGCGCGCCACGATCTCGCGCGAGGCGTCGGCGTGCGGGTTGACCTCGCGCTTGCTCGCCGCGGCGCGCGCCGTGCCGGTGCCACTCGCGTGGAAGCGCAAGAGCATCGGCGCCAAGCGGCCTCCATGGCTCGAACGGATCGCCGAGGTGATCGGTGGACGCGCGCTGCTATCGCGCATCGCGATCGATCGCCCGGCACCGCCGCTCTGTGCGGTGTCGTCGCCGTCGCGGCTCGCCACCGTCGCAGACCCGGCCGGGGGGTGCGTGATCACGATCATCGACGACGGCAGCCAGGGCGCGATCACGCTGTGCGGCTCGGGGTTCACCGGCACCGTCACTCGGGCAGCGGGGTTCCTCGACGAGCTCCTGACCTCGGTGTGACGCGTGGACCGTCGGCTCGCGCTCGTCCTCCGCTTCGCGCTGATCGGCGCGATGGCATTCCTGTTGTGGCTGTTCGTCCGCGAGCTCGACTGGCACCAGCTCGGAGTCGCGTTGCGCGATGCCACCTGGTGGCCGCTCGTCCCCGCGGTGGCGATCGCGTTTGGGATGCTGTGGTGCGCCGCGTTCGGCCTGCGGATCATGCTCGCGCCGCACCACGTGGTGTCGACGCCGCGCCTGTTCCGCTACACGATCGTCGCGTATGCCGCGTCGGTGATCGCCCCGGCACGCGCGGGCGAGCTGGCCCGGCTGTGGCTGCTCAAGCAGCGGGACGGCGTGCCGATCGCCGACTCGGCGGCGGCGGTGGTGGCGCAGAAGTTGGTCGATGGTCTGACGATGATCCTGTTCGTCGCCCCGACGCCGCTCCTGGTACCGGATCTGCCGGTGTGGGTCGGCCGTGCGATCGCGATCGTCGCGGCCGTCACGCTCGTCCTGTTCGTTGCGCTGTACATCGCGGTCGGCCGGCAATCCGGCGAGACCCGAACGACCTGGATGGCGAGGTTCCTCGCGGGCATGCACGTGCTGCGCAGCCCGCGGCGCTTGTGGCTGGCGGCCGGCGCGCAGCTCCTCGCGTGGGCCATCGACCTGGTGATGGTGTCATGCGTGCTCCACGCGGTCGGCATCGACCTGCCGGTGACCGCAGGGCTGCTGATCCTGTTCACGCTGAACCTCACGATCATGGTGCCAACGCCTGCGAACCTCGGCTCGCTCGAAGTCGGGGTGTTCGCCGCGACGCGGATCCTCGGCGTCGACGACGAGCGCGCGCTCGCGTTCGCCCTGCTCTACCACGCGTGTCTGGTCGTGCCGATCCTGGTCGCGGGCCTGGCGCTCGAGCTGCGGTTGCTGCTCGACCCCGAGCGGTGGACCGGTGCGTCAGCGAGCCCCTGACGCGAGTCAGCCCACGCCCGGGACCGCGTACTCGATCTGCTTGGCAGCATCGCTCGACAGTCCGAGCCGGTCGCGAAGCTGATCGAGCACCGCGCGCTCGGTCTCCGCGAGCTCGTCGTCGACCATCGCGATCCGGCACGCCGCGCGATAGACGCCCTTCTTGGTCTCGTCGGTCATCTCCGCCACCTGGGCGGGCAGCTCCGCGCGCTCGACGAGCAGCACCTCGGCGAGCGGTGCCTCGTCGTCGTCGAGGTTCGCGAGGCCGATCAACCGGCGCAGCGACTCGCGCTCGCGGTCGGCGAGCTTGCCATCGGCCCACGCGATAGAAGCCCACAACCGGATCACGGTCAGCGTCTGCGATTCAGCCATGACCGCTCATACCACCGCGCGCGCTGCGATTACTTCTTCTTGCAGGTCTCGTCGGCGCCGACGACCCACTTGCCGTCTTCCATCCGCTCGCCGACGACCTTGAACTCCTTGTCGCCCTTCTTCGTGATCGTGGACCGGGTCTCGGTCTTGATCACGCCCGACGCGGAGCCTGCCCAGATCAGCTTGTCACCCTCCCAGCCCTTCGACGTCACGGACGTGAAGCCGCCGCGATTGCCGACCGCGAAGTTGACGTACTGCTTCGCGACGCGATCGTAGGTCAGGCGCGACTCGCCCTTGAACACCGTCGGAAGCGGCATCCCCGGGACCTTCTCGCCCTCGGTGGTGCCGCCGATCCAGAAGCCGTCGAGCGCCAGCGCCCACGTGGTGTTGTTCTTGCTGGCGAACGTCTTGCCGACGCCGGGGACCGGCGTGGTCGAGCCCTCGCAGTGCCAGCTACCGACGAAGAACTTCGACAGGGCCGCGAGCTCGGGGGCCGGCGTCGACGACAACTTCTTGGTGTCGAGCTTCTCGGGCTTGGTGTCGGCGGAGACGGCGTCGCCGAAGCCGAGGGTCGCAATCGCGATCAGAAGAAACTTGGTAGAGCTCATTGCGGCGCACCGTAGAGGTTCGGCGCAACCCCGTCTCGCCCGAACGCCGATTTATCCGATCGGGATCCGCCTGACGCCGAGGCCAATTGCCCCGATGCTCGTCAGCTCACGACGTACGAGGCCGTCAGCGCGAGCGACGACACCACGCACGCGAGCGCCGCGATCACGAACCCATGCTGTCGAGTTGGTTCGCTCACCGGCGCTGTCGTTTTCTCGGGATCCACCTCGAGCGAATCGATCACGCGAAGCAGCTGACTGAACGTCGGCGCCGGTGGGTCGACGAACGCGCGTTCGAGCCACTCGCGAACCACCGACGGATCACCGGCGCCGTACGCGGCGACCAGCGCGGTGCGCAGCTCCGCGGCGGTCTGCCAGCGTGCATTCGGATCGCGCTCCAACGCGCGCATCACGATCGCGTCGAGCGCGGGCGGAACCTCGGGCCGCGAGCGCGACGGCAGGGGGATGCGCAGCTGGGTGACGCGCGTGATCGTGTCGAGGTCGCTGGTGCCGAGGAACAAGCGGCGACCGGTCAACAGCTCGTGGGCGATGACGCCGAGCGCGAACAGATCGGCGCGGCGATCGAGCGTCCCGGCGAGGTACTCGGGCGCGACGTAGGCCACCTTGCCCTTGATCAGGCCGGTCTTGGTCTGGGTGCAGCTGTGGCCCTTGACGATGCCGAAGTCGATCAGCTTCGCGATGCCCTCGTTGTTGACGATGATGTTCGACAGCGACACGTCGCGGTGCACGAGATCGAGGGACACGCCGTGGTCGTCGCGCATGCCGTGGACGTGCTCGAGCGCATCGCAGATCTGGATCAGGATCTGCGCGACGAAGGCCACCGGGACGGCGCCGGTGAGCTCGCTCTGTCGCGCGATCTGGAACAAGGTCCTGCCGGCGACGTACTCCATCTCGATGAAGTAGGTGCCGTCGGCCTTGCCAAGCGAGTACGTCCTCGCGATGTTCGGATGGCGCAGGCGCCGTGCGAGGCGCGCCTCCTCGATCAGCGAGCGCACCTGGTCGAAGTCGGTATCGAACTTGTTGGTCGTCAGCAGCTGCTTGAGCGCGACGACGCGACCGAACGAGTCGGGTCGCTGCGAGATCGCGCGATGCACCACCGCCATACCACCCCGCCCGAGTTCCTCGCAGAGGAGGAACGCTCCGTACGGTCCCTCTACGCGCGCAGGCACGGTCACGACTCGTACATCGACCGGGTTCGACGGTCATGTACCGGAGGATCGCGCACGTATCGAACAGTCACATCAGCCTCGGTCGCGTGGCATGCTCCGGGCCATGCCTCTCTATGAAGTGCTCGCCGCCCAGCGAGAGGAAGTCCTCGTTCGCTGGCAGCGGGTCGTCCGCGGCACGCTTGCTCCCGAGGCCATCCGTCCTGTCGAGCTCATCAATCACATCCCGCAGTACATCAACGAGATCATCGCCGCGTTACGGGTTGACGCAGGCCTCTCCACGACGGACCCGACACCCGAAGAAAGCAGCACGGCCGAGGGGCATGGTGTCCAGCGGCTTCGACTCGGCTTCAGCCTCGATTCCGTCGTGCGAGAGTATGGCGCGCTTCGTGATGCCATCCTCGACTGTGCGAGAGCGACCGGCGCAGAGCTCTCGGTTCGCGAGCTGCAAGTTCTGTTCGACACCATCGTCACGGGGATCGCCGGTGCGGTGTCTCAGTACGCGCATCAGCGAGACGCGGAGCTGCTTCGACACACGAACGAGCACTTCGCGTTCATCGCCCACGAGCTGCGCAATCCCCTGTCCTCGGCAATGCTGGGGCTTCAGCTCCTCAAGGAGAAGGGACAGCTCCCGACGCCAAGCCGATCGGTGGACGCGGTCGAGCGAGGCATCCAGCGCGCGGTCGAGCTGATCGACGAGACGTTGCAAGTCGCTCGAGTTGCCTCCGGGATCGAGTTGCGTCGACAACGGACGACGCTCAAGGCGCTCTTCGAGGAGGTCGAGCTGGGCGCGGTTTCAGAAGCCGAATCCCGTGGCGTCAAGCTCTCCATCGACGGGGGGAGCGACGAAGCGATCAGTCTCGACGTTCGGCTCGTCCGCTCCGCTCTCGGGAACCTCTTGCGGAATGCGGTGAAGTACACCGCGCCGGGAAGCGAGGTCTCGCTGCGTGGGCGGATCACCAACGGACGTGCGGTGGTCGAAGTCGAGGACTGCTGTGGCGGTCTCCCGCCGGGAAAAGTCGAGGAAGCGTTTGCGCCGTTCGTGCGGCTCGATCGCCGCCCCGGAGGATTCGGCTTGGGTCTGGCCATCGCCAAGCAAGCGGTGGATGCCCACGGTGGCAGCATCCGAGTTCAGAACCTTCCCGGCAAGGGATGCATCTTCGTGCTGGAGCTACCGGTAGCGCTCTAGATAGGGCGCCCGGCACGTGGATCAGCTTGACCCTCGAGGTCAGCTTCGCTCCTTGACGTGTGGTTTTGGTGTCGCTGCTCACAGGAGCCCGAGAAACCTTCGTGACAGCCCCCGACCCGGCTGTGTAGGTTCGCGCATGTTCGCTACGCGTTTGGCGGTCCTTGCACTCCTCGGGGTCGGCTGTGGTTCGTCGTCCCCTTCCGGTCCGGACACCGACGCGGCGGTCGATGGCCCCGATCAACCCGGGCCGTGTACCGGGACGCCGACGGAGTGCGCGCAGGTGGCGGAGCAGCACGCGTCGGATCGCTTCGATTCGTTGATCAGCCAACCGGACATGCTGGCCTCGTTCCTCAAGGCGATGCCCAAGGGCGGCGACCTCCACAACCACCTCAACGGCGCGATCTACGCCGAGACGGTGCTCGAGTGGGCAAAGGACGACGGCGACTGCATCAACAGCTCGAGCTTCGCCGCGGTGACCTCGTGCTCGGGGGGGACCCAGCCCGTGCCTACCTCGGGCACGTTCTACGATCAGATCGTGCGCGCATGGTCGATGAAGGACTTCGTCGCCGGTGCGCAATCGGGCCGCGATCACTTCTTCGCGACGTTCGGTAAGTTCGGCTCGGTCTCGGGACTCCACCGGGACGACAGCATCGCCGACGTGCTGAACCGCGCCGCCGACGAGAACCAGCTCTACGTCGAGACGATGTTCAACCTCGGCAAGAACGTCGGCACGCTGTCGGGTCAGCTCTCGTCCGGCACGCTGACGGCGGCGGATCTTCCGGCGCTCTACGATCAGCTGATCGCCAACGCGGGCTTCGCCCAGGCCGTCACCAACGACACCAACGTCGTCCTCGACGCCAGCACCGGCTATCGCACCGAGCTCGCGTGCGACGAGATGGGCTCGTCTCCCGGGTGTGACGTCGGCGTGCGCTTCATCGCCCAGGTCGCGCGTACCGGCGATCCGGACCAGGTGTTCGGTCAGCTCGTCAGCGCATACGAGATGGCGTCCCGCACGCCGATGATCGTCGGCGCAAACCTGTCGTCACCCGAGGACGATTCGAGGTCGCTCTCCAACTACAACCTCCACATGGCGATGCTCGACTTCCTGCATACGAAGTACGCCGGGACGAGCCCGCTCCACATCACGCTCCACGCGGGCGAGGTCACGCCGGAGTTCTTGCCGCCGGGTAGCAACCACAACACGTTCCACATCCGCAGCGCGGTCGAGCTCGGCCACGCGGAGCGGATCGGCCACGGCCTCGACATCCTGTCGGAGACGGATTCCGCCGGCCTGCTCGCCACCATGCGCGATCGCAGCGTGATGGTCGAGGTCTGCCTCAGCAGCAACGATCAGATCCTCGAGGTCAAAGGCACCGCGCATCCGCTCGCGAAGTATCTCGAGGCCGGCGTGCCGGTGGCGCTCGCGACCGATGATCAGGGCGTGTCGCGCTCGAGCATGGCGGGCGAGTACCTGCGCGCCGCGCTCGATCAACACCTCGACTACCGCCAGCTCAAGACGATCGGCCGGACCAGCCTCGAGCACGCGTTCCTGCCGGGCCCGAGCCTGTGGACGTCGATCAGCGAGACGCAGCCGGTCGCGGCCTGCGCAGCCACGGCGACGACGGCGGTCGGCGGCGTCCCCGATGCGACCTGCCGGCAGTTCCTCGATAGCAGCGAGCGCGCCCGCATGCAGTGGGAGCTCGAGGGCCGGTTCCTCAGCTTCGAGCGTACGCAGTAACTACTTCGCGAGCGCGGGCACGAGCGTGCCGAGAAACTCGACGTCGTCCTCGATCGCCTTGCGTTCGTCGGGACCGAGCGCCGGATCGACCGCCTTGCCGAGCAGCTTCACCGCCTCGGCGCGAGTCGCCTGCTTCGCCGTCATCGCGGGCAGGTAGCTACCGTTGACCTGCAGCGTGAGTGAGTCCCCGACGAGCTTGGCCGCGGTGGGGTTGGCGACGAGGAAGCCCGCCGAGTTTCGTAAGACGCGCTGCTTTGCATCCGTGACCAGCAGGAGTGCGGGTGCGCGGCGAAATGTCACCCAGCCCATCGGCGACCAAGGGGCCTTCGCGAGCGTATCGGTGAGCTTCGCGAGGGGCACCGTGGTGAGCAGGAGGCTCGGCGGTGCGGTGCCCTCGGTGAGCCAGTAGGCGAGATAGGTCGGTGGCGTCGGCGACGTGCGTCCGACGGACGTCAGCACGGCGGCCTGGACGTCGCGGCTAAACGCTCGGACGTCGGCCTTGCTCGGTCGCTTGCCGAGCACGAACTGCGCCTGGCTCGAGATCTGGCCACCGGGATAGAGGTCGAGATCGATCGTCAGCAGCCAGGGGCCGTCGTCATCACCCGGAGGCGAGGTGCCCTCGCTGGTGAGGTCGCGAAGTCCGTAGCTACCGAAGCGCTTCGCGAGCAGCGTCAGCTTCGCTCGAGAGCGCGGCACGATCGCCTCGATCGCCGCGACCGTCTTCGCTGCCATCGGAGCGTTCGCCTTCTCCCATTCGACGACGGACTTGTTGTACTCGGCTTCCTCCCCGGGCATCGGTCGCTTGCGCGGGCCGGCAATCAGCACCTGGACCTCGTCATGGGTGATCGAAATTTCTGCGCCGCCGCTCGTAAAGCCCTCCTTGGGAAACCCGAGCAGGACGGTCACGAGCACCGCCAGCGTCGGAACGTTGAATCGCATCTGCGTAGCTTCCCGTGCGTGGCAGTGCCCTCGCAAGCACCGGCGTAGAGGGTACCCAAGGTGCCCGCGGGCGCGGGCGTCGAAGTTTCATGCGAATCGACCGGGAGGCGTTCCTGCTGGCTGCGTGGACGCTGGCTGCTGGTTGCGAACGCGCCGAGACCATGGAGGAAGTCGCGCAGGTAGCCCCGCGTGAGGCACCTCGCACTTCGCCAGCCCCCGCCCCCGCGCCCGCCGTGGCCGTTGCCGTGCCGGCGCCGATCGAACAGGTCACTGTGCCAGTGCCGGCGCCGAAGCCGATGTCGGTGCGTCCGATGTCTGCCAAGCGCTGGTTTCTCGGGCTCTCGGCGCAACAGCGGAACCGCGTGAAGGCAGTGTGCGAAACGCGCGCCGCGAACGCATGCGCCGTCGCGCTTGCCCGCGGGCCTCGGCCGCGCAGGGATGACGCCCCGACAGAACTGGCCGACAACCCACCCGAGCGGCCCGCGGATCCCGAGGCCACGTTCCTCGCCGGGCTATCGGTCCCGCAGCGCCAGCAAGTCACGAGGTACTGCGCCGAAATGCCATCGCCCACTTGCGAGACTCCGCTCGTCGTCGCGTTCGACGAGCAGCCGATCGAGCTCCGCGCATCCGCCGGTGAGTTCGCGTTCGTGCCCGGCGAGCCGATGGCATCGCACTGGCCGACGGCCGTGACGCCGTGGATCGCTCGCGATCTCGATGGCGACGGTCGGATCACGACCGGTGCCGAGCTGTTCGGATCGTCGACGGTGATCGCCGGTGGCACGGCGCGCAACGGCTTCGAGGCGCTCGCCGCCCTCGATTCCAACGCCGACGGTACGGTCGACGCGAACGATCCCGAGTTCGCCACGCTGTTGCTGTGGAGCGATCGCAACGGAGATCGCCGCAGCACGCCGGACGAGCTGCGCCCACTCTCCGCCGTCGTGACCTCGATTCCCCTCGCCCATACGCTCGACGTGCGCTGCACCGGAGGTGATTGCGAGGGCGAGCGAGGCACGCTCCGATGGCGTGACGCGGCGAACGTCGAGCGCACCGGCGCCGTGGTCGACGTCTATCTTCGACGTCGTTGACCAGCTCGGCTGGAAGCATCCGAATCCGGCAAACGACGTACGCCCGGCGTTCGAGTACGCCTACCCGGGCGCTTGGCGCTGAGCGATCGCCGCGTTGATCGCCTGCCACTCGGGGTGCTCCTCCATCACCGCGAGCGCGTCCCGCCAGCCAAATGGGCGACCCGCGAAGTGGTCGAACAGGAGCCGGATCAGCGTCGCGTCCTCGGGGGTATCGAGGGTCCAGCGATGACGCGTGTAGTCCGCCTCGCAGCCGAGCCCGACGATCCGGAACAGCTCCGGGTGGCGATACAGGTAGGGCGTGACGTGCTCGCGCCACGCGGGGTTGTCGTCGTCGCGCCACGCGCGTTCGAGGGCCTCGAACCGCATCACCTCGGCGCTGATCCCGATCGGAAAGCTCGGCCGCGGGAAGGAGGTACTCGCGTAGTCGGTCCGATCGTCTGCGCGGTAGCGAGCGATCAGCGCCGTCAGGACGTCGGGATCGGTGAGCGGGCAATCACTCGTGATTCGCACGACGTGCGCCGCGCCGATCGCGCGCGCCGCCTGGTAGTAGCGATCGAGCACGTCGTCCTCGGAGCCGCGCGACCACTTCCAGCCCTTGGTACGGCAGACCTCGACGAGCACGTCGTCGCGGGCTTCCGTCGTCGTGGCGATCACGACGTCGTCGATCGCTGCACACGCGCGCGTGCGCTCGATGCAGTGCTCGAGCGCGGTCTTGCCCGCGAACACCTCGAGCACCTTCCCCGGCAGTCGGCTGCTGCCCATCCGCGCCTGGACGATCGCGACGGTGTCCATGCGTCATAGTCGCCCACGCCGGCGCCATCGCCAACCGTCCGCGCGATAGTCGGGGCGTGCCACCGTCCATCACGACCGACGTGTTCGTCGGCCGCCGTCACTCGATCGAGCGTTCGTTGATCTGCGCGATGCAGGGGCAGTTCCCCGTCCTCGTCGGAGCGACCGGCGAGCTCGCCGCCGTGTTCCGCACCGGCGCGGGCCACTACGGTCTGCAGGGAACGCTGGCGACGGCGTGGTCCGTCGACGGTGGCCGGACGTGGTCCGATCCGATCGAGGCGGCACCGCGCGGCGACGACGTGCGCAATCCGGCGTTCGGGATCACCGCCGACGGGCGCTGGCTCCTCGCCTACTGGCAGGCCGGTGTGCATTGCTACCCTGCCCCGCCCGACGGCGAGCGGCGATGGAAGCTCCCGAGCACCCGTCCGGCCGACGCCGCGTCCGACCTGTTCGTGATCGACAGCGCCGATCGCGGCCGCACCTGGTCCCCTCCCCGCGCGCTGCGATCCGAGCACCTCGCGTGGGCAAGTCCGTTCGGCCGGATCATCGCGGCGCCCGACGGCACCCTGTTGATGGCAACCTACGGTCCGCCGCGCGAGCCCCGTGGCCCCGGCGACTACGATGCGATCGTGCTGCGCAGCCACGATGGCGGTGTCAGCTGGGGTGACGACACGTGCGTGGTCACCCGCGCGAGCGAGCTGGCGTTGTGCTTCGCGACCGCCGAACGCCTGGTCGGTGCGGCGCGGTGCGCCGACGGCCGGACGGAGATCGTGCACAGCCTCGACGCCGGCCGCACCTGGAGCGAACCCATCGCGGTGACGCGCGCGGGCGAGCACCCCGCGGATCTGTGCGTGTTGCGCGAGAGCGGGCGCTTGTTGCTCACGTTCGGTCGGCGCCGACGCCCGCTTGGCTGTGGAGCGCTCACGAGTGGAGACCATGGCGCCACCTGGGATCTCGATCACGAGGTGATGCTGGCCGGTGATGGGATCGGCAACGACGTCGGCTACCCGTCGACCGTGCAGCTCGACGACGGCGCGCTGGTCACCGCGCTCTACTTCGCGCGGGGCAGCGCCGCGTCCGAGCCATCCGATGGCTGGGGTGAGACGTCGTGTCAGGCGCTGCGCTATCCCGAAGCGCTGGTCGTGCCTTGACTGACTAGAACGCCGCGCCGAACGAGACCATCCGAGCGTCGCGGACGCGCGCCGTCGATCCCGGTTCGCGACGATCCTCGAGTAGTACCCAACCACGCCGGCTGTAGGCCCGTTCCCGATGCTGGCTCTTGGAATAGGTCGAGTGCGTTAGCCGTACACGGAGCGATGCCACTCGCGGCTCAGCCGAGACTCTTGCGGCGGATCGCGCTGTGCGCGGTGGTGCTCGCCGCGAGCGTCACCGAGTCTACGGCCTCCGACCTCGACGACACCGCGCGGTTCCTCGCGGGCAAGGGCGTCGCGTGGAGCTCGGATCTCGCCGACCAGGCGCAAACCCAGGCCTACACGGACTACGCCACGCAGATCACGACCGGCTGGAAACACTTCCAACAGCCGAACCTCGAGCGCATGCGGACCTGGTCGAAGAGTCACGTCCCGGCGAAATACTCGACGGTGTTCTATCCGTTCGGTGGACCCGATCTCGGGAACGCGCTTGCCTTGTTTCCCGACGCCGACTCCTACGTCCTGTTCGGCCTCGAAGCCCCAGGAGAGATTCCGGATCTGCACGCGCTGGACGAGGCCGCGATCAGCTCGGGCTTGAACGAGCTCAAGGCGTCGCTGAGCACGATCCTTCAGGTGAACTACTTCTTCACCAAGTCGATGGAGAAGAAGCTGGGCAAAGGTTCGTTCAACAGCGTGAGCGGCCTACTCCTGTTCTTCCTCGCCATGAGCGACTGCGAGGTGACCAACGCGAGACTCGTCGCGATCCGCGGCGGTGCTCTCGTACAGGGAACCGCGGGTATCCCCGGCGTCGAGATCGGCTTCCGGCGGAGTGGCGGCAAGGAGCAGACGATCCGCTACTTCATGGTGAACGTCGCGGACGCGTCGCTCGCGAAGAGCTCGCGCGACTTTCTCCCATACCTCGAGAGCCAGCGACGGTTCGTCACCCTGATCAAGTCGGCGTCGTATCTGATGCACCGAGCCAAGGAGCCGACGCGCTTCGAGCAGATCCGCTCACTGATCCTCAGCCGCAGCGACTTCATCGTGCAGGACGACTCGGCCGTACCGCTCAGGCTGTTCGCACGCGACACGTGGAAGCTGCAGTTTCACGGTCGCTACGACACACCGACGCAAGAGTTCGTGAAGCACCTGCAGAAGGACCTGAAGGTCGAGTTTCAGAGGAACTCGACGGGAAAACTCCCGTTCAGCTACGGCTACGCCTACAGGCAAGGCGAGTCGAATCTGATGACCGCGGAGCGAGCTCGGTAATCGAAAGGGGCTGAAATGTTCAGGACGAGACAACTGTGTTTGGCGGGACTCTTCATCTTCAGCTCGTCGGCGTGTTCCGACCCAGCGACGGCCGCGGTCGAAGTCGAGGACATGATTCCCACCGTCAAGGCGATGACGATCTACAGCGCCGGTGGAAGCGTGGTCTCCGGGGCGATTGACTCGTCCGTGTTGGCAGGTCGGAGGCTTCGTGTGCCGGCGTCCGCGGCGACGATCCACCTCTCGCAGCATGATCAGAGCCTGAAGTGGTTCACCGTTCAGACCCTCGAAACCAAGAAAGACAAAGAACCACCGACGCACAAGCTGATCGGGCTTCCCGCCCTCGGCCCCGGTGAGCTGAAGTTCAACTACGCGTTGCCCGATGTCACCTGGACTCTCAAGCTGAAGGCGGAGATCCAAAGCTCGAAGTCCGTGAACCTCCAGCTGCTGGCCATGATCAACATGAACGCCAGCGAGCCGTACAGACAGTGCGACGTCACGCTGGTGCTCAACAACGCGGTGAGCGTCGAGAAGCTCTCGGCCTCCACGTTCAAGCTGAGCTCGTTCGACCTCTATCCGCATCGCAACATCACCTACAGCCTCGACAGCAAGGTCGTGGACTACTCGCTGATCCGCGAGTGGAATGCCTATGCAGGCAAGGACGAGGTCCACGTCCTGCTGCAGGCGAAGAACCCGTTCGCGGTCGATCTGAACCAGACCAGCAGCTCGATCGAGGCCAACGACATCATCGTCGAGTCGGGCGCGATCGACAGCCAGAGCGGTCAAGGCGCGGTGCTCTCGTTGCCCGCCGGCGTCGACGACACGATCTCCACCTTCCGCTCGGTCAAGATCACCGAAGCCACGGACAAGCGACCGCTGCCGTTCAACCACAAGATCTCCTACGACATCGTCAATCGTTCCGATCAGCCGAAGACGCTCAAGCTCGTGACCACGCGCGTCCTCGGCAACGAGCACCGCTCCGTCTACCACTTCACCGTCCCGCCCGACGCCACACCCGAGAACACGCTCGTCTGGATGCTCACACTCGAGCCCGGTGCGACGCGGACGCTGGAGTTCGACTACGACGCCGACATCAAGGACGTCGAGGGTGAGGACGGCTTCGAAAAAGGCGGCTGATCAAGACCAGGGCTCCTCGAGAACAGCCTGGCAGCCCGCGCGTCGTGCTCGCGCCACAGCACGGGTCGACGGCCTTCGCGAACACGCTCGCCGACGGAGGCTTCGCGGCCCACCCTTCTCCTGCGAGCTCATGCCGCGTGTCGAGCACCGCGCCTGCTTTCTGCGATTGGGGCGGTCGAGCGCAACGGTGTTCGCCTGCACCGAAGAACACCGCGAGCGGCCGGTCGACAACAGCCGTGACATGCGCGTTCGGGCTCGGTGCGAACGCCGGTCTCCGTCCTCAGCGATTGCTCTGCGAGAGCTCCGCGACTCGTGCCTCGAGTGCGGCGATCCGAGCGTCACGCGCGGCAAGGGCTGCCGCGACGTCGGCGGCTTCGAGACGTTGGGGGATGTGCTGGGGACAGTTGGCGTCCCACGCCGCGATCCGGATGACGAACGCGCGCTCGGGTGTGCCGTCGTACCCGACGTTCGTCAGCGCAGCGAGGAGCGTGGGGTCGTCCTCGACGACCGTCGCCTCTCCCCAGATCTTGACCCTGCGCCGGTGTGCGTAGTCGATCAAGAACAGGTGCACCTTCGGATTCTCCTGGAGGTTGCCGATGGAGATGTACTGGCGGTTGCCGCGGAAGTCAGCGAAGCCGAGCGTGTGGTCGTCGAGGACCTTCAAGAAGCCCTTCGGTCCACCACGGTGCTGGATGTACGGCTGGCCCTCGGCGTTGACGGTGGCGAGGAAGAAGCTGGTCTGTTCAACAATGAACGCTGCGACGTCCGGCGTGATCGTGGTCTCCCAGCCACCTCCCTCTTCCATCCGCGCGTAGGCCTTGCGCGATCCATGGCGAGCCTGGAGTGCCTTGACGGTGTCGGTGAACGCGATGTCGCTCGACACGTGCTTGCCTGTCATCGTGCCTCCTTACAAGCCGAGCTCGGTGAGCCCGGGGTGTCCGTCGGGCCGCGGCCCGAGTGGCCAGCGAAACAGCCGCTGGGCTTCGTCGATGCGGACGTCGTTGATGCTCGCCTCGCGTCGCCGCATGAGTCCATGCTCGTCGAACTCCCACTGTTCGTTGCCGTGCGCACGGGACCACACGTTCCGCTCGTCGACGCTCTCGTAGACGAACCGAACGGCGATCCGATGTCGGGCGAAGGCCCAGACCTCCTTGATGAGCCTGTAGTCGCGCTCGTGCTGCCACTTGCGCGCCAGGAACGCCTGGATCGCAGCGCGACCGACGAAGAACTCCGAGCGATTTCTCCACTGGCTGGCTTCGGTGTACGCGAGCGCGACGCGCTCGGGATCGCGACTGTTCCAGGCGTCCTCGGCCAGCCGCGCCTTGCGCGCGGCGGACTCGGCGGTGAACGGTGGAAGAGGTGGGCGGCTCATCGGCGTGGGCGAGAGGCTCATCGGAGGCGCGGCCAGTTGGCGTCGGCCTTCGCGAGGTAACTCGCGGGCGCTGCGTCGAACATCGCCTTGGCCTCGGGGCTCGAGAACCGGAAGGTCCTCCCATCGTGCCGCGTCACGGACGTGGCGTCGGATGGCACCCGCTCGCCCATCGAGATCGCGACGGCACACTGGCCTGCATAGGCGGCGCGCGCCTCGACCTTCGGGAAGTCGACGTCGGTGGCCAGCGCGGAGTTGATGTAGTTGGTCAGCGTGTTGAGGGCGACGTGGGCGATGATCTCGACCACCTCCGCATCCCCGTACCCGGCGGCCTTGACGGCGTCGACCTCCGCGGCGGAGACGTGACCACGGTCGCGCACGAGCTGGGTCGCGAACCGCACCGCCGCGGCGGCCTTCGGATCGGCGGAGGTGCCGTCGCGGTTGGCGTTCAGCTCGGTGGGATCGAGCTTGGCGACGTGCGCGCCCAGGTAGCTGTGCGCGGACAAGCAGTAGTCGCAGCCGTTGAGCTCCGCGACCGCCAGGGCGATGCGCTCGCGGGTCTTGCCGTCGAGCGCGCCCTTGCCCAGGGAGCCGCTCAGCCCGAGGTACCCCTCGAGCGCCGCGGGGCTGTTGCCGACGATGCGAAACAGGTTGGGGACGCTGCCGAGCTGCTGCTTGACGGACCCGAGCAAGGGCTGTGCAGCGACAGGGGAGAGATCGATCGACGCGGGGGTGGTGATGCGAGACATGGTGGGTTTCCTCGGGTTGGTGCGGGCGAGCTGTGCCCGGTCCGAGGAAGATGGGCGTCACCAGGAAGAACAACAATCCGTCGACTTGACACTTCACCATTGCAAGGTTTGCAATAACGAGATGGACCGCCTCGACGCCATGGCCGTCTTCGTCGCGGTCGCCGACCTCCACGGCTTCGCCGCCGCCGCGCGCCGGCTACGGTTGTCTCCATCCGGCGTCACCCGCCTCGTCGCCGCCCTCGAAGACCGACTCGGCACCCGCTTGCTGCAGAGGACCACGCGCTCGGTGACGTTGACCGATGCAGGTGCCCGCTACCTGGAACGTGCACGTCGGATCCTGGCCGACGTCGCCGAGGCAGAGGACGTGGCGCAGGCCGAGCGAACCGCGCCGACGGGTCGCTTCGTGGTGTCCGCACCCAACGTGTTCGGCCGACTCCAGGTCGCGCCGCTGATGTGTGCCTACCTGTCCAAGTATCCCGAGGTCATCGGCGAGCTGACGCTGGCAGACCGCCTGGTGAACCTCATCGATGACGGCGTCGACGCGGCGGTGCGGATCGGCGTCCTCGACGACTCGAGCCAGGTCGCGCGCGTGGTCGGCGCGACGCGGCGGGTCGTGGTGGCCTCGCCCGCGTATCTGGCGCGACGCAAGGCACCCCGAACCCCCGATGACCTCGCGGGGCACGACACCATCCAGTTCACGGCGTTGACCTCCGCGCCGGAGTGGCGGTTCAGCCGCAACGGTCGCGACCACCGCATCGCGGTCCGGCCCAGGTACGTGACCAACAGCGCCGACGCCGCGATCGGGCACGCGGAGCTCGGCGGGGGGCTGACCATGGCGCTGTCCTATCAGGTCGCCGACGCCGTCCGCGCCAAGCGGCTCCGCATCCTGCTGGCGGACTTCGAGCCACCCCCTCTCCCGATCCAGGTCGTCTATCCGACGACCCGGCTGCTCTCGGCGAAGGTCCGCTCCTTCGTCGAGCTGATCACCGCGACGTGCAAGTGGAGCTTCGTCGAGCTGTGATCGGCGACGAACCGACCGTCGAGTCGTAGGCGCCACCGCTGAGCCGCCGTGTCGCCATCGTGCCACTTCTGCTTCGCACGGATCCGCGAGCCAGTCGCCGCGGCACCAGCGGGCAGTCGATCGACAGCCCACCCTTGGAACCTCGGGTCGTGACCGATCTGGATCGGCGGCCGCCAGGACGAGGTCATCGACGAGACCTCGCAGGTCGCACACAATCGCTCCGATGTTCGACCTCGATCTCGTTCGCTCGGCATTTCCAGCACTGGCCTCGGGCTTCGTCTTTCTCGACAACGCGGGTGGCTCGCAGACCCTGGCCGGCGTTGCCGATCGCGTCCGCGACTATCTTCTGACCACCAACGTCCAGCTCGGCGCGAGCTATGCCGTCTCGGAGGCCGCCGGGGAACGGGTGCGCGCGGCGGTGCGTGCAACGGCTACCTATATCGGCACCGACGATCCGCACGAGGTCGTCTTCGGCTCGTCCACCACGCAACTCATCGGCAACCTTGCCCTGGCGATGGCGCCTGGCTTGTCACCCGGCGACGAGATCGTGGTCACTACAGCCGATCACCACGCGAACGTCGGTGCGTGGCAAAGGCTCGCAGCACGAGGGGTCGTGATCCGGACCTGGGAGCTCGACCGCGAGACCCGACTCCTCGAACAGCGAGATCTGCTGCCGCTCTTGAACGACCGTACGCGACTCGTCGCCTTCACTCACGTCTCGAACGTGCTCGGCTCTATCCACGACGTTGCTGCGATCACCCGGATCGTCCATGCACACGGGGCCAAGGTGTGCGTCGATGGTGTCGCGTTCGCACCGCACCGCGAGCTCGACGTCCGCGCGTGGGATGTCGACTACTACGTCTTCAGCTTCTACAAGGTCTATGGGCCACACCTGGCCGTGTTGTACGGCAAGCACGAATTGCTCGACGGGCTCGCCACGATCAACCATGACTTCATCGGCAACGAGCTGCCCTACAAGCTGCAGCCTGGAAACCTGAACTTCGAGCTCACCTACAGCGTGACGGCGATCTACGACTACCTCGAGAGGCTCGGCGGGAAGGTGCGCGCGTTCCACGAGATCGCCGCGCACGAAGAGCGACTCGCCGGGCCGCTGCTCGCGTTCCTCGACAACAGGCGCGGCGTGACGATCCACGGCGAGCGCGCCGCCGACAGATCGAGGCGCGTACCGACGATCAGTTTCAGCGTCGAGGGCCTCGTCCCCGAAGCGATCGTGCGAGCCGTCGATCAGAGCGGCATCGGCATCCGACATGGGGACTTCTACGCGAAGGGTCTGGTCCGTGCGCTCGGGCTCGACCAGCGAGGTGGTGTCGTCCGGATCTCGATGGCGCACTACAACACCTCGACGGAGATCGAACGCGCGATCACTGCGCTCGATCGCGAGCTCGGCTGATCTGAAGGACGATCTCAGGCTCGTGAGATCAGGCTTGCGGCGGCGGGCCCGGCATTTGGCCCGGCATGGGAGCCGGCTGCGTCATGATCATCGTCCGACAGCGATCACACCCCCACCCATTGGATTCCGGGATCCACCGTCCAGGCCCCCGACAGGTCGGACAGAACGGGCCTCCTTGGAATTGTGCTCGAGGAACGAGCTTCGAGGGCAACACCGCGACGATGATCCAGCCGATCAGCCCGAGGAACATCCCCAGGATCAGCCCGAGCCCGACGCGTCCTTTGGCCTTGCCGATCGCGGCACCGATCCCGCCCGCTACGAGCATGCCGATGACGATGGGGGCGATGGGTGGGAGGGGCTGACCGGCGAGGGCGACTAAGGGGTTCGTCATGTTCCTCGGATCAGGATACCTCGGCTTCAGGACCGCCCGCTGTGGCGAACGTTTGCGCTGCCTAGCGTTCGGCATCGCGGATCGAGCTCGGCTGACACAGCTACCAGCCGAGGCCAGCCTGTAACCAGGGCAGCAGCAGATCATCCTCGTCGCCGGCGCGATCGAGATAGATCATGCCGACGTCGATCCGAGCACGCTCGATGCCGAGGATGCGACGCCGCGGATCGTGGGTGCGAAATCGCACGCCGACCAGGTGGGTCTCCTTCGTCTTCACGCCGCCGCCGATGTACTGACTCTCGAGCAGGAACGCGAGCCGATCATCCCAGCCGAGCTGCGTCGAGATGCCGCCGATCGGCGCGCGAGAGCGATGCGTGCCATCGAACTCGGCGACGACACCACCGAACGCCGTGACGTGATGTCGGCCGTTGCGCCACGTCAGCGACGCGTACGACCGCGCCACCCAACCATCGCGCGCCTTCAGGGCCTTGACGTTGACCTCGTTCGCCGCCTCGGCGAGGACGGACAGGTGGAGGTTATCGGCGAGCATGCCGCCGACCTTGATGCCACCGCCGAACGCGGTCGCGACGTTCGCGCCCACCGTCCCCTTGTCGGTGTCCATCGGGACCTCGCCGAGGTGGACGGCCACGTGCTTCGAGACCCCGGCGCGGAGCATCATCGCGAAGCCGACCGTGTCGAACGACAGGTCGCCTCGGCGCGGCATCCCGGCGGTCTCGATCAGCCCATTGATCGGATCGAGCGGCAGCCGTGGCCTCGACACCAGTGGTGACCTGACGCCGACCTTCGGCTCGCTCGCGGTGTCCTCGAACGGATCGACGATCGCGACGACCCGGGAAGGAGCGACCCGGCCGACGCGTGCAGCGGCCTGCGATGCGACGCCACCATCTGCCGGCGCGCTTGGCAGCACCGCCTCGAAAGGCGCGCGAACGGTCGTGGAGCGCGATGCGCGGGACGCCGCGAGCGATGGCCGAGCCTGAGACGCAGGTGCCTCGTTGCGCGGGGTGGCGGCGAGCAGCGGCTGCGGACCGAGCACCGGCGTTGTGGCGACATCGAACCGATCGACCGACGAGGCTCGAGCGTTCGCCGCGCCATCGGAGGGGAACGTCGCGAGCACACAACCGAGGGCGACGAGCCAGCGCGCGGATCGCGGTGGCGCCGCAACCGCCGTCCGGCGGAGCGCCAGCAACGCCAGGACCGCGAGCGCGATCGATCCGCGGCGACGCACACCGGCGAGCTGCGCGAGCTCGTCACCATGGCGCTCCATGAACCTGCGACCCCGGGAGAGCCGCTGCATCGCCGCCGCTTCGCTGATCCCCAGCGTCGTCGCGATCGCGCTCACCGGGCGCTCCTGCGAGTAATAGAGGACGAGCACCTCGCGGTAGCGCTCGGGCACGCGCGCGAGCACGGTGCGGCACGACTCGCGGAGGGCGTCGCGTTCGAGGCGCAGTTGAGGCGAGCTCGCGTCGGCGGCGATCTCTGCCGGCTCGTCCACGAGCACCTCGCGCCGCCGCGCACGCAGCAGATCGCGCCCGCGGTTGCGCGCGATGGCCACCAACCAGCCGCCCAGCGAGCTCGGGTCGCGAAGCTGCGCGCGCCGCGTCCACGCGACGATGAACGTCTCCTGCGCGACGTCCTCGGCGAGTCCATCGTCGAGGAGCACCGCGTAGGCGATCGCGCGCACGTCCTCCTGGTACGCCTCGATCAACTCACCGAACGCACGGAGGTCACCGGCGTGAAACTCAGTCCACCACGAAGGGGTCATACGTACTCGACGATCGAGCGCG
>JANNBP010000433.1:0-1947 GCA_031385555.1 Deltaproteobacteria bacterium
GTCGCGCTCATCACCTTCATCCTCGTCGCGATCCCCACCAACCCCCTCGAGATCTTCGGCGATCCCACCAAGGTCGCAGGCGCGGCGCAGTGCGTGAACGGCATGTTCGACGCCGTCTCGTCGATGTGCCGTCCGCTGCAGGACCAGGGCGAGCTGACCCAGTCGATCCTCCTCGTCTGGCTGTTCGCGATGCGCATCGTCATGATCCTCGCGTCGGTCGGCAGCTACCTGCTCAACGAGCAGATCCAGAAGGCGAAGTATCAGAACGCCACGAAGATGGACTTCGAGCACCCGCTCACCTGGCTGGTGTGGCTGACCTCGATCATCTCGGTGATCCTGACGTTCATCGTGTCCTACGCGCTGATCGGCACCGGCCCGTCGGCGCTGCCCGGCGGGTTGTGGTGGAAGCTGTCGGCGATCGTCTCGTGCGGCACGCTCGCTGGCGCGATCATCCCCGAGCTCGTCAAGGTCTTCACCTCGGTCAACTCGGGTCACGTCAAGGAAGTCGTCACCGCCTCGAAAGAAGGCGGCCCGTCGCTCAACATCCTCGCCGGTCTCACCGCCGGTAACTTCTCCGCGTACTGGATGGGGCTCGTGATCGCGGGTCTGATGGCCGTCGCCTACGGGCTGTCGCAGTACGGCACGTCGATGTCGAGCTCCAACGCCGACATCGTCTACATCCTGCTCAAGACCAACGGTGGCTCGATGACCGAGACCGCGGCCTCGGCAGCGGCCACGGTGTTCGCGTTCGGCCTCGTGGCGTTCGGCTTCCTCGGCATGGGGCCGGTGACGATCGCCGTCGACTCGTACGGTCCGGTCACCGACAACGCGCAGTCCGTCTACGAGCTCTCGGTGATCGAGAGCGAGCCCAACATCGAAGAGACCATCAAGAAGGACTTCGGCTTCACCCCGGACTTCTCGCGGGCGAAGATGCTCCTCGAGGAGAACGACGGTGCCGGCAACACCTTCAAGGCGACGGCCAAGCCCGTCCTGATCGGCACCGCAGTGGTCGGTGCCGCGACGATGATCTTCGCGCTCATCATGCTCGTGACCGACGGCCTCAAGGACACCGAGGTCGCGAAGCTCGCGATGATCCACCCGCCGTTCCTGCTCGGCCTCATCGTCGGCGGCGCGATCATCTACTGGTTCACCGGCGCGTCCACCCAGGCCGTGTCGACCGGTGCGTACCGCGCGGTCGAGTTCATCAAGGCGAACATCAAGCTCGACAGCGATCAGGTGAAGGCGTCCGTCGAGGACTCCAACAAGGTCGTCGAGATCTGCACGATCTACGCGCAGAAGGGCATGAAGAACATCTTCATGGTCGTGTTCTTCACGACTCTGTCGTTCGCGTGCATCGACCCGTACTTCTTCATCGGCTACCTGATCTCGATCGCGCTGTTCGGGCTCTACCAGGCCATCTTCATGGCCAACGCCGGCGGCGCCTGGGACAACGCGAAGAAGGTGGTCGAGGTCGATCTCAAGGAGAAGGGCACCGCGCTCCACGCCGCCTGCGTCGTCGGCGACACCGTCGGCGATCCCTTCAAGGACACCTCGTCGGTCGCGCTCAACCCGGTGATCAAGTTCACCACGCTGTTCGGCGTGCTCGCGGTCGGCCTGTCGCAGAAGCTCGGTGGCAAGTCGCCGGTCGGCCACGGCTCGTGGCTGACCTACAACCTGATCATCTTCGCGGTCGGCCTCCTGATCTCGATGTTCTTCGCGTACCGCTCGTTCTACGGCATGCGGATCGACAGCGAGTCGGGCTCGGCGAGCGACAACGCCGCCCGCCACGCCGCCTGATCAGCCGCTCGCGGCTACTTCACTCGGGGCGCCCTCCGGCGCCCCCTCGCATTTTCGGCGGCGGCCACCGGCGGGTCGATGGCCAGCGCGGCCTCGGCGGCCCACTGCTCGAGCGCAGCGAGCAGGCCGGGCTCGACCCGGAGCAGGAAC
>JANNBP010000443.1:0-13285 GCA_031385555.1 Deltaproteobacteria bacterium
TGCAACCCGCCAGTCTGGACCTGCGGCTGGGCACCACCGCCTACCGCGTCCGCGCCTCGTTTCTTGCAGGCCACGGGCGGCAGGTGACGGAACGCCTGCCCGCCCCGTCTCCGCCGCGGTCATCGCGATGTGACAGGTCTCCGCGTCGCGCATCTCGCCGACGAGGATCACGTCCGGATCTTGACGCAGCGCCGCACGAAGCGCCCGCGTGTAGTTCATCGTGTCGAAGCCGATCTCGCGCTGGTTGATCACGGACCGCTTGTCGCGGAACGTGTACTCGATCGGATCCTCGACGGTGACGATGTGGAACGCCTGCTGCTGGTTGATGTAGTCGATCATCGCCGCGAGCGTGGTCGACTTGCCGGAGCCGGTCGCACCGGTGACCAGCACGATGCCGCGGTGGCTGTTCGCGAGGTCGAGGACGGGCTGCGGGAGGTTCAAGTGGTCGAACGGCGGTACCTCGGGCGGGATCAAACGCATCACCATGCCGACGGATCCACGCTGCTGGAACAAGTTGACGCGATACCGCACGCCGTCGGGGGTGCCGTACGCCAGGTCGATGTCGAGATCGCGCTCGAAGTCCGCGCGCTGCTTGTCGTTCATCATGTAGACGGCGAACTGCGCGATCACCTCGCGGGTCAGGGCCGGCACGTCGCGAACGGTCCGCAGGTCACCCTTGATGCGGAAAATCGGGGGTAGGCCCGCCTTGAGGTGGACGTCCGACGCGCCCAGCGTGCGGGCAGCGTTCAGGACGCGGTCGAGGATTTGGCTCTGACTCACCCGGATTTCGAGGGTACCACGCTAATCGGGCGAGGCGCGGGGGGTCTCTTACGGGTCCCGACGGTGCTTGCTCCGCCACAATTGAGGCGGGTAACCCGCGGCTTTGTTACCCTGTCGGCCGGGATGCGTTGCGGCACTTGCGGCACCCAGAACGAGCCGGATAGCCGCTTTTGCGGCGGCTGTGGTGCGCGCTTGATGGGAACGCTCGCGCCGACACAGAAGGTCGTCGCCGATCCGGTGGTCCAAGCCGCTGTCCCGAAAGTCGCGCCGAAGCAGGTCTCGCAACCGCAACCGTACGTCTCGATGGCGCCGCAGCCCACGCCGGCGCATCTCACACCCCCACCTCAGCGCGTCCCGAGTGGTCCGTTGCCAGCACAGAAGGCTGCGCCGATCGCGCGCCCATCCGCACCCGTCACGGCGCAACCCTCGACGAGACCGCAGCGACCGAGCGGCCCTGCCACCGTCCAGCAGCGTCCGAGCTCGCAGCGATCCGTCGCACCCTCTTCGTCGCCACGCAGTGGATCGCGACAGCCGGCCGCCGCACGTTCGGCGGATCGATCGCTCGAGGTGCCGCAACGCCGCTGGGGCGTGATCATCGTCGTGCTGCTGCTCGATCTCGGCCTCGCGGGCGCCGGCGTCTATCTGTTGATGGAAGGGCTCGCGACGGGCGAGGTCGTCCCGACGAAGACGGGCGCTGTACCAGCAGCTGCACCCACGCCGGTTGCCGCGGCGAGACCGGCGCCGGTGACCGTGGATCCTCCGAAACCCGTGGCGCCCAAGCCAGAACCTGCAGCCGCGGGTTCCGGATCGAGTGCCATCGCGGCTATCGCTGCCGTCGCTGCCGTAAGTGGAAGTGGAAGTGGAAGTGGAAGTGGAAGCGGCTCGAGCGCGGCAGAGCCGAGTAAACCCGAACCGCCGGTGAAGCCGACGAAGCCGCCGCCGAAGAAACCCAAGCTCGACACCAAGCAGCCGGTCGATCCTTATCAAGAGCCTCCACCGTCGGGACCGAGCCTCGGCCCCGCTCTGCCAGATCAAGGACGTTGACTCTGTATGACCACCGCAGACTCCGTCTCCTATCGATCGTTGTCGCGTGATCATCTGGTCGGCGTCGAGGTGCTCGTGCTCGACGCCGACGAGCGGGTGCACGCCGGGATCGCACAGCTGCTCTCGGAGGTTCAGCTCCACGTCACCTGCGTGCGCAGCGCGGATCAAGCCCTCCAGGCCGTCGAGCGTCAGTTCTTCTCGGTCGCGCTGATCGACATCGACACGCCGGATCCGCGCGCCGGCATCGACACGATCCGCCGGATCAAGCAGTCGTCGCCGACCTCGATGATCATCGCGATGACGCCACGCCGCTCGTACGACGATGCCGTCGATGCCGTGCGCGCCGGGGCGATCGATCTGATCCTCAAGGCTCCCGACTCGGTCGCGTACCTCAAGGATCGCGTACTCGATGCCGCCGGTCGCTCGGTCGGCAAGCGCGAGGTCGACACCGTGCTCGAGGACGTGCGCGGCGTCCACGACGAGTTCCTCCAGCGCTTCATGGAAGCCGAGCGCAAGATGGTCGACCTCGCGGATCGCGCCGCCGGCAAGGATCCCGGCCGCAACGTGATGATGGACGAGCTGCGCGTGCTCGTGGTTGACGAGGTCGATGACTTCTTTTCGTCGATGACCGAGGCCGCGCCCACCGGGTTCGTGTTCGTCCACGCCACGTCGGGTGGCGAAGGCCTCGACCGGATCAGCTCCGGCGCGTTCCACTACGCGATGGTCGCCGACGACATCACCGATCTCCCCGCCACCACGCTCGCGCGCACGATCCGCAACCAGCATCCCGACACGGTGGTGCTGACCTTCGTCGGTCCCGCCGAAAACGGGCGCGTCGAGCTGGTCGAGACCAACGGCACGCGCACCCTGATCAAGCCGTTCAATGACGCGAAGCTCCTGGTCGACCGGCTCGACGAGCTGTCCGAGGCGTGGCGAGCGAAGGCCCGCGAGCGCCGCTACACGCAGGCGTTCAAGGAGAAGCACTACGACTTCCTGCGGCGTTACGTCGAGGTCAAGACCAAGATCGAGCGCGCCCTCCACGACGGTCCCGGCGCAGGCTGAGCTACCGCGCGATCGCGATCAGGATCGGGATCGCGATCAGGAGACTCACGGGAATCGGCCCGTAGTGGAACCCGATCAACACGTTCCATCCCCATCGCCACTCGCTCAGGTTCACGTCGGGCGTTGGCTGGTGGTTGGCAGCAGGGCTCTCGAACGACTTCCACGCGGTGACGGACGGATCAAGCTCGGGTTGTTGGCTCATTGGAGCGTGGCCTCGGCCCGTCGCAGCTACGGTTGCGAAGTGGTTTCGCTGGGGTCTCAAGCGCTGGAATGACTGACGAATTTCGGTGCGGAACAAACGCCGCCGGGTCATCGTCATCTTGTGATGCGCACGCTGCTCTTGCTCGGGATGCTGGCGGCCCTGATGGGCGCGGACGCCGGCAAGCGGCGTCCCGTGGAGGGCCCGAAGAAGTTCAAGCTCGTCCTCAAGGCGGATGACGTCGGTGGCTTCTTCTTCACCGCGTGGTCCGAGGGCGACGTGATCAGCTCGAGCACCGGCGCCGACGGCAAGCTGACGTACTTCCGCCGCTTCAAGTGGGGCGATGGCTGCGAGTGGGTCGCGACCGAGGCGCTCAAGCCGATCGGCCCGAACAAGCTCAAGTACACCTATCGCGAGACGCCGGTGTCGTGCCCCAAGGGCACCCAGGCGGCGATCGGTTCGACGACGCCCCGCGATGGCGTGGTCACCGTGCTCCCGCTCGACAAGGATGCGCCGGAGACGCCGCTCGATCAGTGGGCCGCCGGCGCCTACGGAAAATAGACGCAGCTAGTATCCCCCGCGGTGTCAGGCCGCGTCGTCGTCATCACCGGGTCCACGCGCGGCATCGGGCTCGAGCTCGCCCGCGCATGTTCCGCCCGCGGTGATCGAGTGGTGGTTCACGGCCGCGAGGCGGCACGCGTCACCGAGGTCGCTGCCTCGCTCGAGGCGATCGGCATCGCGGAAGATCTGGCAAGTGCCGACGGACCCGCCGCCTTGATCGCCCGCGCCCTCGCGACCTGCGGGCGGATCGACGTGCTCGTCAACAACGCGGCGATCGCGCCGTCGCGCGTACGATTTTGGGAGACCACGGCGATCGACGACACGATCGCGATCAACCTTCGCGCGCCTCAGTTGTGCGCACGGGCGCTGCTCGCGTGGAGCATCCCGGCAGCTCACCACGTACGGATCGTCAACATCTCGTCGGGTCTCGCGACCTCGCCGCGCGCCGGCTCCGCCGTGTACGCGTCGACCAAGGCGGCACTCGAAGGCTTCACGCGGGCCTTGGCACTCGATGTCGGCGATCGCGCGACGGTGATCGCGGTCCAGCTCGGCGCCCACCGCACCGAGCTGTCGAAGCGCGTGCTGACCGACGACGAATATCGCGCCGCCCCCGAACCGAGCGCCGCGACGCACCTGCTGCTGCACGCGATCACCGCATCGGCGGAGCATGGCCGCGTGCTGACCACGACGCCACCTGCGCTCGACGTCTCGCAGCTCGACCTCCTCGCACATCCGATCGGTCCCTCGCCTCGCGCACGCGCTGCCCTCGCCGAGGTTGCTCTCGATCGCTATCCCGCGCGCGACCAGGTCGAGCTCCGCAAGCTACTCGCCGCCGAGCACGGTGTGCCGCTCGACTCGATCGTGATCGGTGGCGGCATCACCGAGCTGCTCGGGCGTGCGTTGCGAGCGGCCACCCGGCCGGGGGAGACGGTGATCGCCCATGCTCCGAGCTGGCCGCTGTTCCCCCACGTGCTGCACGCCCACGGGCTGCGCTGGAAGCGCGCCGCGTATCGCGTGACCGAGCACGTCGATCACGACCTCGAGGCGATCTCGATCGAGGCCGGCGTGCGCGCCGTCTACCTGACGAGCCCGTCCAATCCCGGCGGTCGCGCCCTCGACGCCCGCTCGTTCGAGCGCTTCCTCGCGGGCTTGCCGCCGCAGGTCACCGTGATCGTCGACGAGGCGTACGCGGACTTCGCGACGCGCGACGCCGCCCTGCGCGCCGCGCCGCTGACGCAGTGGAGCGATCAGCTCGTCGTGCTGCGCTCGTTCTCGAAGCTCCACGGCCTCGCCGGGCTTCGCATCGGCTACGCGATCGCCGCCGGTAACCTCGCACGCGTGCTCGAGCAGCTCGCTCCAACCTTTTCCCTCGTGTGCGGTGCCGCCGACGCGGCGTTCGCGGCGGTCTCCGATCACGTGCATACCCGTCGCGTGGTCACGACAGTCGTCGCGGCGCGGGTGAAGCTCGAGCGATCGCTGGACGAGCGCGGCATCGCCCGGTCGCCAGCGACGCCCCGTTCGTGCTCGCCGACGTTCCCGGCGTCGCCGGACCTCGGTTCTTCGATCGATATGTGATGCTGCCGGTATGGGCCGAGAGCTAGACAAGCCTTCCCTGTGGGCGGGTGGTGGCAGCTGGGATCCGGTGTCCTATCCCGACGAGACGACCTCGACGCCAAAGGAAGAGACCGAGACACCGGGCGTCAAGCGCAGCGCGAGCTATGGCGCGAATGAAGAGCTCGGCGATCACGGCCTCGTCGCCGGCAGGTTCCTCCCGTTTCATCGCGGCCATCAGTACCTGATCGAGTTCGCGCGCCGGTCGTGCAAGAAGCTGACGATCATGATCTTCGTGCGCCCGGACGATCCCGTCGGCAAGGGTCATCGGCTGAATTGGATCAAGCGAGCGATCGACGATCCCGAGGTCGCGATCCACGAGATCGAGACCACGCAGGCCGAGGAGCTCGCGATCCCCGCGAAGTTCAAGGAGGTGGTCGCGCCGTTCGTCTCGAGCGTCACCCACTTCTTCACGTCGGAGCTCGCCTACAAGCCCGTCGCCGAGGCGCTCGGCGCGAAGTTCGTCCCCGTCGATCCATCGCGTGCCGCGATCCCGATCAGCGGCACCGCGCTGCGCGCGAACCTGATGGACAACTTCCGCTACCTGGTCGCCGGCGTACGGCCGTGGTTCGTGCGGCGGGTCGCGGTGGTCGGCGCGGAGTCGACCGGCAAGTCCACGCTGTGCGCCCGGCTCAAGGAGCAGTTCGGCGCGCTGGTGGTGCCGGAGTGGATGCGCACGCTCGTCGACGGTGGGGTCGAGGGCTTCGTGCACTCCAGCGACATCCAGCTCGCGGCGCGGAGTCAGATCGCCTCAGAGGACGCGCTCGCCGCGCAGGTGGTCGGCAACAACGCCGGCGTGCTGATCTGCGATACCGACCTGCGCACGATCCAGCTGTGGGCGATGCGGCTGTTTCACGGCGACCCGCCGCGGTGGATCGGGGACCAGATCGCCGTGCGTCCGTACGACCTCTACCTGCTGTGCACGCCCGACATCCCGTTCAAGGGCAAGCCCGAGCGCGACCTCCCCACCCACCGCCGCCAGTTCCACGACGACCTGACGAAGTCGCTGGCCGGCGAGCACGTGGTCGAGCTCGCGGGTTCGCGCGACGAGCGGTTCCAGATCGCGGCCGATGCGATCATCGAGCTGTTCGGGTCGACCAAGACGCTGCTGTCGCGCCGCGGTCAGGTCATGCCCTAGCCCCTAGCCCGGGTAGCTGTAGCGCGTCGAGCACTTGAACGCGGCGCCGCCGACCGTGCCCGACCAGTCGAAGTCCTCGCCGGTACGCACCGCGAACGCCAGCTCGATCGCTGCCCCCTTCATCACCCGGATCGGGTGCGGGAGCGGAAACACGACCTGCCGCCAGATCGTCTCGGGCTTGCCCGGCGCGGTCGACAGCGTGACGCCCTCGCCGAGCGCCGCCTCGAACCAGCCGGCGAAGCCGTGGATCGTGCCTGCACGGCGGGCGTGCCACGATGCGGTCGACGAGAGTGATCCCGCGTAGGCGCCGCGCTCGAGATCGATCGTCGCCAGCGTTGCCGCGGGTGCGAGCAACGCGCGCGGTGAGATCGTCGTGTTGTAGACGTTGTGCGTCGCGAGCTGATGCGCCACATCCCACGCGAGCCCGTAGCGGCGTCTCGAGAATGCCGCGATGTGTCGCCACACCGCAGGCGCGCAGGCCGGCGCGACGTGCAGCGTCACCGCGTGTGGGACCACGCGCACGCCGGGCTTTCCAGCGCGCCGCCGCAGGTCGATCACGGCGGGGATCATCGAGCCGCCGATCGCGAACGGCCCCAGGCACTCCGAGATCAGGACGTCGATCGGCTCCGGCAACACGACGTACTTCGAGTGCTGCTCGAGGAAGGTCACGCCGGTGATCTGGTTGTCGCGCGCGACCGCCGCGGCCACCTGAATGATCGGATCGACATCGATCGCCCAGACCGCGCGTGCGCCCGCGCGCCGTGCGGCGATCGCGAGGATGCCAGTGCCGGTGCCGAGGTCGGCGACCGCATCGCCGGGCTGCACCACGCGCTCGATCGCCCGGAGGAATGCGCGCGTTCGCACGCCGTCGTCGAGCAGGTGCCGGTGGTGGCCGACCAGCGGAGCGTAGCCAGCGGCCATCGGCAGGAAGGTCGTGGGGTGCCGGCTCATCGGATCTCCGTCGGTAACACGCTGACGTGAAGGCGTGGCAAGGGCGTTGCACTACCTCCGAACATCATGATGACCATCCTTATCATCCTCCTCGTGGTTGCTCTCCTCGGTGGTGGCGTCGGCTACGGCCGCTTCGGTGCCGCCGGCCTCGGCCCGGCTGGTCTTATTATTCTGCTCCTCGTCGTGCTCGCGCTTGCTGGACGGATCTAGGTAGCCGCGTGATACGACGGTGCGGTGACCACACGCGCCGACGAGCTCGCGTCCGCCGTGGAGCAGCTCGCCGGCGCGTGTGGAGAGCCGATCGATCGCGCCCTCGTCTACGAGCTCGCGGATCGCTGTGGTTGGGGTGCGCGTCCGACGACCGCGCCCCTGTTGCCGTCTGGAATTAGCCACGGCGTGCCGTGGGGACTATCGCTCGCGATCGAGCGCGGTGGGATCGAGCTGCGTCTGTTCGTCGAGGCGCAGGCCGATCCGCCGTCGCAGCGTTCCTACTGGGACGCAGCAGCGAACGTCACGGAGCTCGCAGCTGAACACGGTGCTGACCTCGGTCGGCTCGAGCGCATGCTCGAGGGCATGCAGCCGTTGCGGCTGTGGCATGCCGTCGCGTTGACGCCCCGGCCACGGTGGCACGCGTACCTGTGCACCCCGGACAACGAGACGGCGCGTGGCGCACTCGCACGCGCCGGTGTCGCGCCGCCGGTGCTGCGCCCGCAGGATCGCATCACGATGACCTCGCTCGATCTCACGGAAGCGAAGCGCGTGAAGGCGTACGTGCTGATGCCCGACGCGTCGCTCGACGACCTCGCGGTCCACAGCCCCGATGCCCGTCGGTTCGGCGAGGCGATGCTGGGCGAGGAGCGCCCGATCTGGTGGCTCGCCGCGATCTCGAGCACCCGCACCGCCCTGCATTTCGGCGTGCCTCGCCACCTCGACGAACCGACGGCGACGCAGCGCATCCGCGAGCTGTTGCGGTCGTTCAAGCTCCCTACCGAGGCGTGGGAACGCGCGCGCGGTCCCCATCACTTCGTCTCGTTCCAACGCCGCGACAACGCGCCTCGCGTCACGCTGTATTTTCTGCCCGAGGTGCAGCGATGATCGATCTGCTCGATCCCGAGCTGCACGGCCGCGGCGACGAGCTCGCGGCGTTTCGCGAGCTTCGCGATCGCCACGGTCCGCTCGTCCAAACTCCCGGTCGCCGCGGGCCCGGCTACTGGTCGGTCCTCGGGCACGCGGAGCTCGTGCAGGTGCTACGCGATCCGGCGACGTTCTCGTCGTTCTCCGGCACGCGGCCCGAGGTGCAGCGCCCCGAGGCGTCGATCCGTCCGCTGCACAACCTCGATCCTCCGGCCCACGGCCCGCTCCGCGTGGTCGCGGGTCGGGCGATCCACGCCGTGCGACTCACCGCACTCGATCCCGTGATCGAGGCAGCGATCGCGCGCGTGTTCGCGATCACCACCGGCGATCTGATCCCGGTGCTCGAGGCCGAGCTCGCTCACGTGTTCGCGACGTGGCTCGGGTTTCGCGTCGATCCGTGCACGCTCCTCGCGCGGGTCAGCGGTGTCCACGCCGCAGGCGCGGCCTTGCTCGAGACCGCCCGCACCGATCCCGCGTGGCCCGCGCGCGCCGCGGATGCCCAGCGCGCCTCGCTCGCGATCGCCGAGCTGATGGCCGACGAGATCGAGCACGCGCGCGAGGGCACCGTGCTGTGCGAGATCCGCGAGGCGGCACCCTCCGCGGCGCACTCACTCGGGGCGTTGCTCGTCGAGGCCGGGTTGCCGACGTCGAGCGACGCGATCGGCAGCGCGATCGTCGACCTCGTCCACCAGCCGAGCGCCCTCGCCGTCTCTTCCGGCAATCCCGATCTCCTCGTGGAGGAGCTGCTCCGCCGGGCCTCGCCGATCGCACAATTCGCCCGGCGCGCGACGCGAGATGTCGAGCTCGCGGGCGCCCGGATCCGCGCCGGCGAACAGGTCGTCACCTGGATGGTGGCCGCCAACCACGACGCGCGCGTGTTCGCGGCACCGGATCAGCTCGATCCGACGCGCGATCCGAACCCGCACGTGGCGTTCGGCGCCGGGCCCCATCGCTGCCTCGGTGCCATCCTCGGCCGCCGGCTGCTGCGTGCCGTGATCGTCACGCTCCGCCGCCGGACCGTCACGCTGATCGCCCCGCCGGTCCGTCGAGCATCGAGCTACATGCGCGGCTACGCGAGCTTGCCCGTGGCGATCTCGCAATCCACCAAAACCCAGGTGTAGGCTCGCCGCATGCGCAAAGCTCTGCTGGCCCTCCTGCTGCTGTTGCCCGTCGGTTGTAAAGACGACGCCGAGGAGTCGTACGACACGTTGCAGGACTGCTTCACCGATCACACCGAGGTCGAGACGCTGCCGATCGTCGAGGCGCTGGTGGTCTGCTGTCTCGATCACCCGATCATGGGCGTCAACCCGTCGTGTGGGGACACCGAGCCGGACTGCATCAACCACCTGACGGACGAGATCAACCAGACCGACGCGAGCACCGTCGACGTGATGGACGCGTGCGCGGAGTACATCACTCAGCTCGAGATGTAAGACCAATCCTTCGTCAGCCTGTCATCGACCCGGCGAAGAGCTGCATCGAGGTTGCGGCGCGGCCCGCGTAACTCGCATCGGGAGACCAGATCGCAGTTCGGCGGATCGGGGACAGGATCCACAGCGGCGGATCGGGACAGGCGGATCGGGGACAGGATCCGGGGTCCCAGGTGTTTGAGATCTCAGGTGTTCTGGACCCAAACGTAACGTTGGGTTTCCCGTTCGACGTGAAGACCAATTTTACGTTCGGGTCAGAAACGTGAAGCATTGCAGCCGCTTGGATCCCCGGATCCTGTCCCCGATCTGCGAGTGAACGAAGGCTCTAGATCCCGCGGGGGGCGCCGGTCGTCGGACGATCGATGTCGATCCGCGCGCTCGTCGCCGCGGCGAGCTGCGCCGCGAGCTCGCGCACCGTTGGCAACTCCGTCGACGGCACGTCCCACAGGCGCAGCGTCCCATCGCGCGACGCGCTGACCAGGTGCACCGGGTCGCGCCACAGCACGCGATTGACGCTGAGCGCATGGCCGCGCAGCACGCGGTGCCGCTCCGATGCGAGATCCCACACGCGGATCGTCTTGTCGTAGGACGCCGAGGCGAGCTTGCTTCCATCGGGCGAGAACGCGACGTCGAGCACGAGATCCTGGTGGCCGCGCAGCACGCGCAGCACCCTGCCGCTCGCCGCATCCCAGACGCGCACGGTGCGATCGCCCATGCCCGCTGCGATCCGCGTGCCGTCCGCCGAGTAGGAGATCCGCGAGAGCGAGTAGTTCCCCGTGGGCAGCTCGACGACGCGATCCCCGTCGAGCATGACCAGGCCATGGTCGCAGCGTTGGAGCAACAGGCGATCGCGCACCGGCTCGAACTCGGCCTTGACGATGCACCACCGCGGCCCCGCGCCGAGCTGGATCGGTGCGCCACCGTTCGCCGGGATCAGCGTCGCGACCTCACCGATCTGCACGGCCACACGACCATCGCGAGCGACCGCGAAGCCGCGCACGGGCTTCGTCTGGTTGACGAGCAGCGTCGCGGCGCCGGTCTCGAGGTCCCACTTGCGCAGCGTGCCGTCGATCGACGACGTGTACGCGAACTTGCTGTCCTTCGAGAACTCGAGGTGGGTGATCGCCGTCTTGTGACCGCGCAGCGTCAGCGACTTGCCGTTGCGATCGTGCATCTCGAGCGACCAGTCCGCGGACGGGACGAGCAGCTTCGCGCCATCGGGCGAGGGGTACCCCAGGCCGAGCCCGCTGGTGTCCGCGGCCCACGAGAACAGCGGCTCGCGATGACCGCTCGTCAGGTTCCACCGCGCGGTCTCCGTCGTGGTCTTGGTGCGTAGCAGGCTGGGCGCAGTCTCGATCTCGAGATCATCGATCGGCGAGCCCTCGACCAGCATGCGTGCGCCGGTTTGCTCGATCACCCAGACGCGGATGCTGCCGTCGAGGCTGTTGCTGACGACCTGGCGCTCGTCGTTCGAGAACCGCGCGCGATAGACGTCGTCGTCGTGGCCGCGCAACACCTGCGAGGTTCCGTCGGCGACGTTCCACACACGCACCGTGCTGTCGTCACTCGCGGACAGGATCCGGCGACCGTCGCGCGTCCATTGCACGGTGTAGATCGCGTCGGTGTGCCCGCGGAGGTACCGCGTGGCGAGCGTCTGGAGATCGACGATCGCGATGTCGTGGACGTCACCGGCGACCGCGACCGAACGCCCGTCGGGTGACCACACGACCTGATTGAGCTTGGGCGCCTGGTAGTCGAGGAGCTTGATCAGCTCGCCGCCCGCGTACGGCACCGTCCACAGCGTGACGCCGTCGTGGAGGATCACGCGATCGCCCTGCGGCGACAGCATGATCCGCTCGATGAACTTCTGGGTCTGCGCGAGGACGCGCGTGCCGTGCTCGTCGATCGCCGAGATCGAGTTGGGCGACGTCGCGACGACGCGATGGCTCCAGTTCTGCGAGGCCACGACGGTCCGGTCGGTCGTGCGCTCGCCGATCGACTTGCTCCCGCTGCCATCGACCGCGATGTCGAGCGGCGCACCCGAGTCGAAGTGCACCAGCACGCGCGTGCGATCCGCCGAGAAGTGGATCGAGGACACCGGGCGCTCGGCGCGCTCGATCACCTTCGGATCGCGCCCCCGCTCGTCGAGCGGCCACACGGTGATCTCTCCGAGCATGCCGCCCGTGACCGCGACGCTGCCGTCCGGCGACATCGCGAGCACCTCGGGCGACGACTCCGCGCGACCGAGCCGGCGCTCGCCACCGCTCGCCAGATCGTAGGCGCGCACGCTGCCATCCCGCACCACCGCCACCACCTGCTTGCCGTCGGGCGTGAACGCCGCGTCGAACACCCAGTCGCTCGGGCGGAACACGTGGCGCGCGACGCCGAGGGTGATCGCCTCGTCGACGACATCGAGCACGTGTGCGCGATCGGGATCGGTGAGCTCGTAGGCCTTGAGCCACGCGAGCGACGCCGTCGGATCCTTGCGGAGCGCCGTGGCCGCTTGCAGGAACACGAGATCGCGCTGGCGCTTCTCGGAGTCGCGCCGCGCATCCTCGGCGAGCTGGCTGTTGGTCTGCGCGATGTTTCTCTCGGCGACGACGCGCCGGAACGACTCGACGCCGACGACCGCGAGCGCGATCACGCTGATGATCGCCATCGCGACCACGCCGCGGTGCGCCGCCAGCTTCTTCCGGAGCAGGGCCCACGTCGAATACTGATGCGCGCTGACCAGCTTGCCGGTCTGGTAGCGACGCAGGTCCTCCGCGATCGCGGTCGCGGTGGTGTAGCGCGCCGCCGGATCGCGCTCCATCGCCTTGCCGACGATCGTGGCGAGCTCGCTCGGTACGTGCGCGGTGGAGGAGATCGGCCGCGGCGGACCGGCGATCACGCGCTCGAGCGTGGCCTGCGGGGTGTCGTCGTGATGCGGCGGCGAACCGGACAGCAGCTCGTAGAGCACGGCGCCGATCGCATAGACATCGGCGCGCGAATCGACGAGCTCGCCGCGCGCCTGCTCGGGAGACATGTACGCCGGCGTGCCGACCACCTTGCCACTCACCGTCGAGACGCCGGAGCCCGACGCGATCAGCACCTCTTCGGGGACCTCCGGCACGTCGCGCCGGGTATCGCGCGCGAGCCCCCAGTCGACGACGATGGTCTCGCCGAACTCGCCGACGATGACGTTCGACGGCTTGAGATCGCGATGGATGACGCCCTGGCTGTGCGCGTAACCGACGGCATCGGACACCGCGATGACGTGCGGCAACAGCGCCAACCGATCGCGCAGCGTCGCCGTGCCCGCGATCAGCTCCTTGAGGGTGCGGCCCTCGACGAGCTTCATCACGTAATACGGATCGCCGCTCGGCCACCGACCGG
>JANNBP010000474.1:0-4305 GCA_031385555.1 Deltaproteobacteria bacterium
AGTCCTCGGACGACTGCCGCTCCGATCTGGACTGCAACGGTGTCAGCGGTAGCAACGTCAAAGCGTGCAAGCCGAAACCCTGACTTCGACGACCCCGGCTTCGCGGCATCGTGCCGTACTGAAACGCCTCTCGGCATCTGCCGCAAGTCGACGCGTTGCAACACGTGGCCGCCGCGCGGCCAAACGAGCACGCCGCGACCGCGCGCGCGGTGAACAACGCGAGCGCTCAGAACGCGTGCGCCGGCCAGAACGGCTGCAAGGGCAAGAGCTTCGTCAAGACCGCGACCGAGGACGAGTGCAAGACCAAGGGCGGGACCGTCGTCGCAGAGAAGATGTAGCCATGTGGCCGCGTCTCGGCTTCGGCCTCGGCCTCCGGCCGCCGCACTATCAGGACGCGCTCGCAGGTGCGGGCGCGGCTGAGGTCGACTGGTGGGAGGTGATCAGCGAGAACTTCATGGTCGCGGGCGGCAACCCGCGGCGCGTGTTGCGCGCGATGCGCGAGCGCGCGCCGATCGTGCTCCACGGCGTCTCGCTGTCGATCGGAACGGTCGATCCGCTCGACGAGGCGTACCTGGTCCGGCTCGCGGCGCTCGTGGCCGAGGTCGAGCCGGCGATCGTGTCGGATCATCTGTGCTGGTCGGGAGTCGGCGGGCACGCCGCGCACGATCTGTGGCCGCTGCCCTACACGACCAAGGCGCTCGCGCACGTGGTCGAGCGTGTCGGACGCGTGCAGGATCGGCTGGGCCGGCGGATCCTGCTGGAGAATCCGTCGAGCTACGTCACGTTCACGGCGAGCGAGATCGGCGAGGCCGAGTTTCTCGCCGAGGTCGCACGTCGCGCGGACTGCGGGATCCTCCTCGACGTCAACAACGTGTTCGTCAGCTCGCAGAACCACGGCTGGGACGCACACGCCTACCTTGCCGCGATCCCGGTCGATCGCGTCGGCCAGATTCACCTGGCCGGGCACACCGATCACGGCAGTCACCTGCTCGACACCCATGACGAGCCGGTCTGCGCGGCGGTGTGGGACCTGTACGCCGCGGCGGTCGCGCGGTTCGGCGCGGTCTCGACGATGATCGAGCGCGACGACCACATCCCGCCACTCGGCGAGCTCGTCGGCGAGCTCGATCACGCGCGGCGCATCGCATGCGGCGTGTCGCCGTTCGCGGCGAAGGTTCCCGCGTATGGATGATCTCGCGGTGCTCCAGCGGACGTTCTACGCGACCGTGACCGCCGGTGGCGACACTGACGCGATCATCGCGTCGGGCGACCTCGGGATCTACGCCCGGATGTATGTGAGCCGGCTGCACGACACGCTCGCCGCCGACTACCCCAAGGTCCGCGCCATGATCGGCGACGACGCGTTCGCCGAGATGGTCGCGCGTTACCTCGAGCGCCACGCGCCGCGCTCGTACACGCTGCGCGACGCAGGGCTCGAGCTGCCCGCGTTTCTGGCGCGCACAGCGGCGCCGTGGCTGGCCGAGCTCGCCCAGCTCGAGCGCGCTCGCATCGAGGTCTTCGATGGGCCCGATGCCCGGCCGCTGGCCCAGGACGAGGTCGCGGCGCTCGACCTCGCGTTGCCTGACCTCGAGCTGCGCCTGGTTCCCTCGTGCGTCGTCGTCCCTCTCACCTGGGCGGTCGACGACACGTGGAGCACGATCGAGGACGGCGAACCCGGCGTGGTGCCTTCGCGGGACCTGCGGACTGCGCTGGTCTGGCGCCGCGGCATCGCCGTGCTGCACCGCAGGCTCGAGCCCGACGAAGCCGAGCTCGCTCCTCGACTGGTAACCGGTATCCGCTTCGCCGAGGTCTGCGAGCTGCTCGCGATGACCCACGGCGACGAGGCCCCCCTCCGCGCCACCGAGCTCCTGCTGCGGTGGCTGCGCGCGGAGATCCTCGTCGTGTCCGTTGGACAGTAGCCGTCCGCCATCTCGGCAGACTGGAAGGGAACTCGAAGTTCAGGCGGAACACCGATCACCAAATAACGGGACTACTTCGCGAAGCTGTGCGTGAACGAGCTCCACGCAGATGGGATTCGCGTGGATGGGCGCCACGCGCACGTCATCACGAGTCGCTGCAAGTCGAGGTCCCACCGCGCGAGACGGCCGCAGGTCGACGAGTTGGTCAGTCGCGCCAAGAAGCCGCGTCGTGGTGCATACGGGCGCTCACGCTCATACCGAGCGGGCGATCGGCGCGGCTGAGCCACTCACATGTGGTGTGCGTCATGCGCCGATGGATCTGCGGGCGGCGCGTCGTGCTCTTTCATCATCGGGCAGTGGCCACTCTTCATCATCTCGGCATGAGCGTGGACCTGACCGCGCAGCGTGGCGAGCTGCGCCGGGTCGTCGGGAGTCAACACGATGCGCGCGCCATGGTCGACGTCGTCGACCGCGGCGTGCGACGGCACCATGGCCATGTGCTCGTGCATCCCGCCGCCCTTCATCCCGCCGCCCATCATCTCACCGCCTCCACCGCTGCCCATTCCGCCGCTGCCCATCATCCCGCTGCCCATCATCCCGCTGCCCATTCCGCCGCTGCCCATCATCCCGCTGCCCATTCCGCCGCTGCCCATTCCGCCGCTGCCCATTCCGCCGCTGCCCATCTGACCGTGCATGGCGCTCATCTTGCGGACGTGCTTGCGAAGCTCCGACGGGTCGCCCTGTGTCGTGAAGGTGATCGTCACGCCGTGCTCCCCATCCACAACCGCGAGTTGCGCGTCCTTCATCATCGAGCACATCGGCGGTTGCTGCGCCGCCTCCGCCTCGGGCCGCGGCTTCGAAGGCGGGCCCTGGGTCGAGCCGCAACCAACGACGAGCACCATGACAGCCGATAGGTTCATCCAAGAGCATCTGGTCATGCGCCGTGCGCAAGCAAGACGGATGCCTCAACACGCCTGGAGAACGCGCACCGATTGCGCCCAGAGCAGACACGGCCGGCCAGGGTCTTCCAGTCCCGCGTCGTTAGCAGCTGAATGCGCGACCGTGCGATGGATCATCGATAGAAAGCCATCGCGACGCGCGAGCGGCTGAAGATCGAGACGCGTCTTCGCGGGTGCAGAGATCGAGAGCTGCAGCGTCGCGAGGTGGAGGTCGATCGCCAGGTCGTTCGGGTTCGGCGCTGGCGACCGACCTTGCTGCAGGCGACCGTAGGGAAGGAAGGCATAGCCGAGACGTGCGGCGGTCGACCCGCTCGTCTCGTCGCTACCCGCGTCGATCAGCGCGGGGTTCACTCAGGTCGTGCATTGCGCGCCTACGCGAGTGGAGGACCATCGCCGTTGGAATCTTTCGAACGACGTGTGCGAACTGCGTCATCTCGTTGAATCCGGCGTCGTTCGATCAAGGCACCGGCGTGTAGACCTGATCACGGCCACCGGGTGTCGGGGTGTGGGCGGCATCGATGCCTGCGCCGATGTGGCAACCGACGCAGATCTCCTTCGCTGCACCGCTGTTGCCATTGCCGTCCGCGACCACGCCGTTCGCGTCGTGCGGTGCCTCGGAGTCGAGCGGCACGCGCTCGTACCAGTACCAGTTGTCTCCGCCCGCCGAGGCAGCGTCGAGCTTGAGGTAGACCGCGACACCGATGGGCGTCGTCGAGGTCATGTCGGCGTGGAGCTCCTTGACCGCGGCGGCACCCTTCGGCCATTCGCCCGAGCCCGTTGCGTTGGCCGCGATCAGGTCATTCGAGAAGATCCGATTGAACCCGTGGGGTGACGGGTCGCGCGACGGATGGACGGCGGCCTCGGAGGCCCACGACTTGTAGGCGCCATCGGAGAGCCAGCTCTCGATCGCGACCCGCCCGGCGGGCGGCGTCTGATCGTCACCAGGATCGGGGGTCTCGCCATCACTCCCACAGGCAGCCAGCAGCATCGAAAAAACTAAGCAGTTGCTCGAGCTCGACATGTTCAAATCTCCCAGCAGTAGAGGTCGGATCGCAAAACCGCGATGCGCACACGTACGCCGCGAGAGGACACGCGTTACTGATTCGAGCGTCGCTATGATCGCAACGGAACGTTGCGTTTCACGTCAGCGGTAGTCGTACCAGGCACCGTTGTAGGGAGCGGCGACGTGACATCGGTTCCAGCAGAAGTCTGCGTGGGTCTCCGGGCCATTCGGTTCGTCACTCTCGCTGAACAACCAACCACCTTGATTCTCGAGGGCCGTGTCGATGGGCCCGAGCCGACGCATGATCGCGACGTACTGGAGCGCACCCGGTTGCCCGTCCTCGTTCGTGCGGATCTCCTTCACCACGATCGAATCTTCCTGATAACCGAGATAGAGATCCCAGGTCGGATCGGCGGCGCGGTCG
>JANNBP010000509.1:0-7595 GCA_031385555.1 Deltaproteobacteria bacterium
CGACAGCCACCTGCTGCTCCAGCCGACCACGCTCGACAAGAACTCGCCGGCGTTCGATCACTCGACGACGCATCGCTACGCGCCGCTGGGCGGTCTGATCGCACAGATCGATCACATCGAGGTCCGGCTGCGGGTGCGCCCGCTCCCGTTCGTGATGTTGCGCGACCTGGTCGGCAGCGGCGATCTCGATGCCTCGTTCCTCGACAAGGTGCCGACACTCGACGTGTCGAGCACGCAGCGCGTGTGGAACGTCGCCGGTCCGCTCAATGCGGACGGCTGCATGACCCGTCCTTGACTCGGCCCTAACTCGGCCCTAACTCGGCCCTAACTCGGGATACAGAACCGGAACACGACGACGTCGTTGCCGCTCGGCGAGGCCGTGTCGATCGTGGTCTCCCACAAGCCCGGCATCCAGAAGTTGATCGGCGCCATCTCGTACTGACCCGCGGTGCCGGTCGGCTCGATCGTCACCGTCTTCGCCGACGGGTGTCCGTGATCGGGCATGAACGGAGTGACCGTCATCTCGGCGCCATCGACGGGCGTCCCGGCGATGCCACCGTTCATCTGGTTGATCTGGATCACCCAGGTGTTGTCGCCGCGGATCGGCGGCGCGGGATCCGCCGTCATCAACGTGAAGTTGAGCGCGCTGGTGTTGCCGACCTTCGCGAGTCCGACCGCGAAGTCGTCATCGCGCGTCTCCGTCGCGCAGTTCACCGGCACTTCCTCATCGGGCGTGGGGGTGTCGGTCCCGCACGCCGCGAGGCCAAGGGGGAGGAAGATCGCGAGGCGCATGGAAGGCTTACGCACGAGTGACGACTAGGTTACTCGCTGTACGACCAGGCGAGCAGGGTGGATGATCACCCCGCCTAACACCCCGAATACCTTGGGTCTCAGGCGCTTTCTTCGAGATCTTGGTCATCTACACCGGCGGTCAGGAGCACCACGGTGTCCTTGGCCAGGCCGAGGCCACTGGGAATGCCCGTATACGAGACGCGGGCGATGGCATGGCTGCCCGTCAGGGTCCAGACGTCCATCAGCTGCGCCTGCGGGCGAAGGAACGCCGTCACGGTGGTCTTGCCGCTCGGGCCATGGCCGCTGACCGGCTCGACCGAGAGCTGCAGGGCGAACTTCCGGATCGGCAGATCGTCACCCACCCGCAGCGCGCGCCGCTGGACGATCCGCGTCGACAGCATCCACGCCTCGCAGGTGGACAGCGATGCGGGCTCGAGCGTGGCCGCGATCGCGGAGATCCGTGCACGGATCTCGTGAGCATCATGCTCGCGCTCGTACCAGGCGTGGATCGGGACGAGGTGACCTTGCCGGGGCCCCGACAGCCACAGGCGATACGCGATCGGCGTCTCGTCGGCGCCGAGCTCCTCGACGACGTACGCGAACCCTTCGGCGCGAGCGAGCCCGAGCACGTGCATGCGATGACCGCGCAGCAGCTCACCCGGATCGGTGACGCATGCGGTGGTGGTCATGTAGCCGAGCGAGCTACGAAGCGTGGGCATCGGTGCACCGCGATGCAGGTACGCGTGCGCGAGTGCGCGCTGCATGCGGCGCGTACGGGCGAGTGCGATCAACGCGCTCTGGGACTTTGCATCTCGGTTCATGACGGAAGCTTTCGCGAGCTGTACGAGCTGTACGAATAGAACGCGCGAGACGCCCGAGGGTTGCACTCGATGTGACGGATCCACGTGAAGGAATACCTTCGTGGCAGGACGGGTTTGAGAGCCCCCTACGGCACGCGATACGTGAGCTTGCGTACGGCGCCGGCTCGATCTGTTTGCGTCCACGTTCCGGTGCGACGGCCGAGGGTCATCGGACCCTCGATGACGACGCCATTGGTTAGCTCGCGATAGGAGCCATCGAGAATTCCATCCTTGTAGGTGGCGATCCGCAGCACGCTGCCATCGGCGGCGTAGCTCGTCCACGTGCCCGTCTTGCGATCTGCGGCGAACTGCCCCGTCAGCGAGGGCTTGCCGTTGCGGAGCTCGCTGTACGGACCCTCGGCCTTGCCGTCGACGTACAGGCTCTCCATCGACAGCTTGCCGTCGACATACTTCTTCACCGCGCCCTCGAGCTTCCCCTTCTTCCAGGTCTCCTCGCCGATCAGCGCGCCGTCGACGTTCCATTCCTTCCACGTGCCGTGCTTGATGACGCCGGCGAAGTGACCTTCGATCACGCGCTTGCCGTTGCGCGCGAACTGTTCGTACATCCCGTCCTCGTAGCCCTTGTAGAGATGCTGGCGATCGAACGGCTTCTTGGGGCTCCAGTACGTGTAGACCCAGCCGGTGCCGTCCTTGATCTCGTACTTGCCGATCTCGTTGCCGTTCTTGTCCCAGTACGTGAACGTGCCGTTCGGCTTGCCCTTGTCGTAGGTGCCGCTCCACACGAGCTTCTCGTCGAGCCACTCGCTCCACGTACCGTCGCGTCGGCCGCCGTAGTAGGAACCTTCCTTTTCTTTCTTGTCCTTCCTGTCGCGCCACTCCCACGCGCCGGTGCGGCGACCACTCGAGAACGCACCCTTGACCTTGAACACCTTCGCGTCGCGCCACAGCGTGTACGGTCCGTCGAGCCGGCCCTTGCGATCGTAGTTCTCGTCGGCGAGCAGCCCGCCCTGATGCCAGATCTTGCGCCTGCCGCGACGCACGCCGTCGACGAACGTCTCCTCCATCTTCATCGAGGTGCGCGTGCCGAACGAGTGCGCGCCGTCGAGCTTGCCGGCCTTGTACGGCGTGCTGCCTAGCACCAGTTGATCCTTGCCGTAGAGCTTCGCGGTGCCTTCGAGAACGCCGGCCTTGAACGGCGTCTCCGCGTAGAGCTGGCCGTCGTCGAGCCACTCCTTCTCGACCCCCGTGCCGGCCTTCATCTCGTACGTCCCGAGCAGCACGCCGGCGGTGCTCGTGCGCGTCCAGGTGCCGTCCTTGACGCCCGCGACGTACACGCCACTCTCGCGAATGGCTCCGTTCGGATGCATGCGGTCCCACGCGCCCTCGAGCGCTCCCTCCTTGTAGGCGCCGCGGATCTCGATCGAGGCGTCGGGGAACAACGTCACGAACGGGCCGTGGCGGGTGCCGTCGGGTCGCGTGCAGAACCACGTCGGCTCGGGCGCCTCTGCCGCAGTCGCTGCCGTGGCGGAATCGCACACCAGCTTCGGCTTCGGTGGAGGCTCGGGGACCGACGCGTCCGCGGGCACGGCGAGCGCCTTCGCCGAACCGGTGGTCTCGATCGACGGCGTTCCCGCGCCAGAGCTGCACGCGCACAGCAGCAGCAGCAGCAGGAGTGACCGGATCACGAAATCATTGTGGCACGGGTGGTCCGGTCATCGCGAATGCCGTGGGGGCCGCGATGCGATCGGTTGCAGCAAAAGTTCCTGGCCGGCACGGTTTCTCGGGTCGACATCAGAGGTGCGTGGCACCTGCACACCTACGAAACTTTTCGTCTAGGATCATGAACATGAAGCGCACCCTATTCGTGCTCGCCATGTTGCTGCTAGCGAGCGGCACTGCTGATGCCCGCCGCCGCCGTGCGATGGGCGGCGAGAAGTACGTCGCGAACGGCAAGTTCGGCCTCGGCCTCGAGCTCGGCGCGCCGTTCGGGCTCAACGGCAAGTACTTTCTGACCGACAGCACCGCGCTCAACTTCGGGATCGGCGAGGTCTACGACAACTACTACGACGATCGCGATGGCTTCAACCTGTACATCGATCACCTGTGGCACCCGTTCTCGTTGACCAACCAGCCGGCGTTCCAGCTGCCGTTCTATATCGGCGTCGGCGTTCGCCTGTGGGACTTCGACGATCGCCGCGATCGGTTCAACGACAACAACGGCCTCGCATTCGGCGTTCGCATCCCGATCGGCATCGCGTTCGACTTCAACAAGGTGCCGCTCGACATCTTCATCCAGTTCACGCCCGTGCTCGACCTGATCACCGGCTACGGCGGCGATGACGGCATCAACGACCACCTCGAATTTTCGGTGGGGATTCGCTACTGGTTCGACTGACTACTGGCTCATCTCGATGAACAGCGGGACGTGGACGGCTTCGGCGCCCTCGACCGAGATGTTCGAGCGGCGCACTTCGATCTGACCGCGGCCACTGACCGAGTAGTACGCGCTCACCGAGTACGTGCCGGGTTGGGTCTCGAAGCGAAACCGTCCCGAGTCGTCGGAGACGGTCTGCTGCGTCGTGTTCGCATCGTCGCCGACGATCGCGGTGACGACCGCGCCGGCGACGCGCTGCTTGGTCGCGGTGTCGCTGACCGTGCCTTCGATGATCGCGGTCTGGGGCGCGGCCTTCGACGGGCGATAGCGTTCGATCTTGCTCTCCTTCGCGTTGCCGAAATCCACCCGGATCGGTTCGGGGCGACCGAGCGTGAACACCAGGTCGACCATCGTCACCTGACCGGCGCGGACGTCGATGTTCGAGATCTCGACCGGCTGGCCGGCGAACACGGCGACCAGCGCGTAGTTGCCGGGCTGGAGATGGTCGATGTCGTAGAGCCCGTTGTCACCCGACACGGTCGTCCGGCCACCCACCGCGAGGCGGATCTCGGCCTTCGCGATCGGGTCCCCCGTATCGTGGTCGCGCGCCAACCCGGCAATTCCTCCGGTGGTCGGTCGCGCCACTCGTTGCGAGCCGCCACAAGCAGCCAGCGCTACGAGCAAGATCAGGATGATGCGCACGGACGCAACATGCCAGATCCGCAGCGTTATCCCACCCGCCCTGGTCTATCACCCTCCAACCAGATCGAGGTCCTGCGTATCAGCAGGCAGACCATCGATGTCGCATATGCGTAGAATCCCGCATGCTCCGCGCGTTTCTGCCCGTGATGCTGATGTTCTGCGCCTGTGGAAGTGGCGAGAGCTCCACCTCGCCGGGTGTCGCATCCGGTGTCGCTGTCTCGAAGGAGGCGGGCAAGGTTCGCGAGCTCACCGGCAAGGTGACCGCGGCGCGCGGTAGCGAGGTTCGCACGCTCGCCGTCGGGAACCTGATCCACAGCGACGACGTGATCGACACCGGCTCCGATGGCTCGGTCGTGGTCGAGCTCGTTCACAACAACGCGCTGTGGTCGCTCGAGTCGGGCATCAAGGCGCGTGTCGATCAGTCCCCGGCGTGGACGCTCGCGAAGCAGGATGCGGTGAAGCCGATCGATCACGCGACGTCCGCGGCGGGTCGCCACGCGGATCGGCAAGCCGCCGACACGCAGGTCACCGCGGTCGAGAAGGATCCGCCGAGGCCTGGGGCAGCTGCCGAGGCACCGAGCACCACGCCGGCGATCACCGGTGCGGCGAGACCGCAGGACAAGGGCGCGGCCGTGCGGAAGCCGACCGTCACGACGCCGGAGACCGAGCCCGCCAGACGCGAGGCGGGCAAGAGCAGCGCGCCGGCAGTGGGGACGGTCCCCGACGCGCCGGACAAGAGCTCGATCCTCGCCGCGATGCAGGCAGTCCGGTCGAAGCTCGCGCGTTGCTTCGACAAGGTCACGACGGGCGGCGCGCTCAGGATGGTCATCACGGTCGGAGCCGACGGCAAGGTCGCGACGGCCGAGATCAAGGAGACGCCGGATCACGCGTTCGACGCGTGCGTGCTCGCGATCGGCAAGACCATCACGCTGCCGCCGTCGAAGAACGGCATCACGTTCAGCTTCCCGATCGCGCTTCGCGGTCCCGTAGAGTGATCGAAGCCGGCGCGAGCTCGAGCTCCACGCAGATCGCCTCGAGCGCCGCGCGGTCCACGCCGCGCCACGCGAGCGTGTCGACGTCGCACGCGATCGGGCAGTCCGTACGCAGGACGGCGAGCGTCCGGTAGAGGTTCGCCTCGCTGCGGTGCTCGCGGAGCGAGGTGGCGAGCCGATCGCTGCCGCGCAGCGCGAGCGACCACGTCGCGGCGTCGTCGGGGATCGCCGCGATCGTGCCGTACGCGGTCAGCACCTTGGCCGCGGACGACTTGCCCCAACCCTCGAGACCGGGGATCCCGTCGGCGGTGTCACCGACGAGCCCGAGCAGATCCGGGATCGATCTCGGCAGCACGCCGTGCTTCGCGATCACGGCGGGCTCGTCGAGCACCACGTCCTTGAACCGATCCCAGCACACCACGCGGGTGCCGATCACGCACTGGCACATGTCCTTGTCGACCGCGGTGATCCGCACTTGCTCGACCCGCTCGTCGGTGGCGAGGTGGTGTGCGGCGGTGGCGATCGCGTCGTCGGCCTCGAACGCGATCATCGGCCACGTGGTCATGCCCATCGCCGTGGTCATCCGCTCGGCGAGCTCGAACTGCGCGAACAGCTCCGGATCGATGCCTTCGCCGGTCTTGTAGCCGGGGAAGAGATCGTTGCGGAACGATTCGATCACGTGGTCGTACGCGACGCCGACATGCGTGATCGTCTTGCGCGACAGCAGCGCCGCGAAGCTCCGCACCATGCTGCGCACCGCCCCGATCTCCTTGCCGTTCACCTTCTGGTGCGGCGCGCCGAACCACGCGCGGAACAGCTCGTACGTGCCGTCGATCAGATGAACGATCACGGCGCGAGACTAAGCCCAGAGCGTCGATCTCGACCAGGCGAATGATGGGCCGCGGCGCTGACCAGGTTCAGGTTACAACGCTGGAGATGACCAGACTGGTGCGCGGCCTCGGGCCGTGGGGCGCCAGCTCGCTGGTCGTCGGCACGATCATCGGCACCGGTGTGTTCCTCAAGACCGCGGTGATGGCGCAGCTCGGTGGCTCGGCGCTGTGGGTGCTCGTCGCGTGGGCCGCCGCGGGAGCGCTGTCGTTTTTCGGCGCGCTGACCTACGCCGAGCTCGGCGGCATGTTCCCGGCGGCGGGCGGCGAGTACGTCTACCTCCGTCGGGGCTACGGGCCGGCGATGGGCTACCTCTACGCCTGGAATCGGTTCTGGATCGTCACCCCGGGATCGATTGCCGCGTATGCGGTCGGCACCGCGACGTTCCTCGGCGTGTTCGCGCCCGTCACCGGATACACATTCGCGGGGCTCGATGCGGAGAAGGCCGCGGCGATCGGCTTCATCGCGCTGTTCACGTCGATCAACTGTCTGAACGTCCGCTCGGCCGGCCGGCTGCAGACCGCGATGACGGTGATGAAGGTCGCGATGATCGCAGGCATCGCGCTCGGAGCCCTCGTCGCACCGAGCGGCGACCTCGATCACCTGACCTCGGGAGGTGGGCCTTTCCCCGGGTGGAGCGCGTTCGGCGCGATGGTGCTCGCCGCGCTGTGGGCGTACGACGGCTGGAGCAACCTGTCCATGGCGGCGGGCGAGGTGCGCGATCCGCAGCGCAACGTGCCGCGCGCGATCATCGTCGGCACGCTGATCGTGTTCGCGACCTACGCGGTCGTCAACCTCGGGTACTTCTTCGCGCTGCCGTTCGACGAGGTCCGGACCACGTCGTCGACCCACTTCCCCGACGCCCCCGCTGTCGCCGCGTAGGTGGCGTCGCAGTTCCTCGGCGGCACGACAGCTGCGCTGCTCGCGTGCGCGATGGCGCTGTCTGCGCTGTCGGCGATGAACGGCTCGATGTTGACGGGGGCGCGGGTGCCGTACGCGGTGGCGCGCGATCACCTCGCACCCGCC
>JANNBP010000511.1:0-11426 GCA_031385555.1 Deltaproteobacteria bacterium
CAGCGCAGCGTCGCGAACCACCTCGCCGTCAAGTACGGGGCGCTGCCCACCGGCCAGCTCGTCGGCATCATCTGCAGGGCGGACATCTTCACCTGCTCGCAGGACGCCGAGCTCCGGCTGCCCGGCGCCGAGGTCACGCTCGACGACGGCCGCGTCAAGATCGTCGGCCAGGATGCGTTCTACAACTTCACCGGAGTCACGCCACGGCTCGCGTGCGTGACGGTCAAGAAGACCGGTTACCAGACCAAGACCCAGTGCGAGCAGGTCTACAGCGGCGTACCGAACTACAACTCGGTGGCGCTCGAGGCCGGGGACGATCCACCCCCGACCGACGCCGGCGTACCCGCCGACGGCGATGTACCCGTCGATGGCGACACCAGCGACGCCGGAGCGCGCCCGGATGCCGGAACCGCCTTCGATGGACCGGGGGGGGGATGCTGCGACGCCGGAGCCCGGCCGGAGGGATCCATGATCCTCGTGCTGCTCGGCATCTGGCTGTATGGCGTCGCGCTGCGCCGTCGCGGTACAACTCCCGGTAGGTGACCTCCGTCCACACGCAGCTGCTTACCGACGACGCCAGCGGGGTGCTCGTCGAACGAACGTTTCGGCTCCGCGTGATCACGGGCCCCGATGTGGGCAAGGAGCACGTGCTCGACGAAGGAACCACGATGGTCGGCACCCACGCCGACAACGATCTGGTGCTCACCGATGCCACGGTGTCGCGCTACCACCTCGAGATCCGGGTCCGCCGCGACGGCATCGAGATCCGAGATCTCGATACCACCAACGGCACCAAGCACGGCGGCGCGCGCGTCGGCCAGGTCGTGCTGACGGGTCCGGCGCGGTTGCGCCTCGGCAAGCACACCGAGATGGATGTCGAGCCGATCGACACCAACGTCGACCTCGAGAGCTGGAAGGGCGACCGGTTCGGCGACGTCATCGGCACCACACCGCCGATGAAGCGGCTGTTCTCGCTGCTCGCGAAGGCCGCCCCCACCGAGGCCACCGTCCTGCTGCAAGGCGAGACGGGCACCGGCAAGGAAGCGATCGCCGAGGCGGTGCACCGCGCGAGCAAGCGCGCGAAGGGTCCGTTCGTCGTCGTCGACTGTGGATCCATCCCGCACGAGCTGATCGCGTCCGAGCTGTTCGGTCACGCGCGCGGTTCGTTCACCGGTGCGTCCGGCGACAAGCAGGGGCTGATCGAGGCCGCGAACCAGGGCACGCTGTTCCTCGACGAGATCGGCGAGCTCGCCCTCGATCTCCAGCCGCAGCTGCTGCGCGTGCTGGATCGCCGGCAGGTCCGCCGCGTCGGCGAGACCCAGGCCGTCGATGTCGACATCCGCGTGATCGCGGCGACTCACCGCGACCTCCGCGCCATGGTGCGCGCGGGACAGTTCCGTGAAGACCTCTATTACCGGCTCGCCGTGGTCGCCACCTACGTGCCGCCGCTGCGCGAGCGCAAGCAAGACATCGCCACCCTCGCGGCGTGGTTCGCCGACAAGATGGGTCGCGGCGGCTGGGCGCATTCGCCCGTGCTAGTCGAGCAACTCGAGAAGCACGACTGGCCCGGCAACGTGCGCGAGCTGCGCAACGTCGTCGAGCGCGCGCTCTCGCTCGGTCACACCGGCAACAACTTGTTGGCCGAGCTCACCGAGAGTGGCTCACGCCCCGCGGTCAACGAAGCGGAGGTCGCGGAGCTGGGTCGCCCATCCACCCCGGATGCGATGCTCGAGCTGCCGTTCAAGGAGGCGAAGGCCGCGCTGGTCGAGAGCTTCGAGCGGGACTATCTCGTGGCGCTGCTCGCGCGGCACCGCGGCAACATCTCGCGCGCCGCCGCCGAGGCCGGCATCGATCGCAACTACATCCACCGGCTGGTCAAGAAGTACAACCTCGAGGTCGACCGAGGGTGAGGGACCCACGCCTGCTCGCAGCGCTGCTCGCGATCGTTGTCGGCGCCTCGATCCCGGCGTCCACGCTCTCGTGTGGTCCGTCCTGCATCGACGATCGCTGCTCGCTCAAGCCGGCGACTCCTCAGACCACGCGCGTCGACTACACCGCTCCGAAGCCGAAGGGCTCGCCCGGCACGGTCACGTCCGGCAGTGGTAGCGCCTCACCCGTCGTCGTCGCCGCCGCTGGATCTGGATCCGCTGCACCGATCGTCGTCGTTGCCGCCGGGTCTGGCTCGGCGAAGCCGGCCGTGGGCTCGGGTGCTGGCTCGGCGACACCACCACCGAAGCCCGCGGCGCCCGTCGCGACGAGCGCCGCGTGGGAGCTCTATAGCGGCAACCAGTTCCGGATGTACGTGGTGTCGAAGGCGTCGTTCGCGGCGGGCGCGAAGCTCGCGCTGGACTTCGTCAAGACCCCGGTCAAGACGCCGTTCGTGGTCACGCTCGAGACGCTCGGCAACGGTCCCGAGGCGGTGTGGAACGATTGCCCGGAGACCAAGATCCGCTGCGACACGGCAGGTGCGAAGACGCACGTGGTCAAGAAGGCCGGCCTGGTGATGATCCAGGCGGGGATCAACTGGGCGGTCACCAGCCTCGCCGACGAGTCGACCGGCACGCTGGTGACCTGGACGAACAACCTGTCGCGCGAAGCGTTCTCGCTCCGGCTGTCGAAATGAGCGCGAGGCGCGAGGCGAGTGCGAGCGCGAAGGTGATCACGCGAGCCTTGGTCCTGGCGCTGGTCGCGTGCCAGAGCCGCGAGAAGACGGAGCCGCCGCCGCCCGCTACTCCCGACGCCGCCGCCGGGTTCGTGCATCCGCCGATGGATTCGCGGGTCGTCGAGATCGCAGCGCCCGACTGGGATCAATGCAAGAAGGCGCTCGAGGCGGCGCCCAAGACCCCGGCGATGCGCCGCATCCAGCTGCTGCTCGGCGCCTGCAAGCCGTGCGGTGAGTGGAAGCCGCTGCTCGACTGGTCGAAGATGCCCGCCGAGGGTGGCCCGACCCGGACGCAGGTCGAGGACGCGATGATCGCGTGCAAGGCGTACTGCAACTCCGACGCGAAGCAGCGCTTCCTCGGCACGCTCGACAAGTTTCGCGGCAAGGACACCCGCGGCCCGTGGCGCTTCCTCGGAGATCTCTGCAAGGAGGAAGTCAGCGCGGTGCCCGACAATCGGTACGCGTCGGCGCCGTGGTTCGCGCTGGATCGGATCGCGCGCGCCGTCGGGGACAAGCCCGACCTCGCCCCACTCCTCGACGCCTTCGAGATCCCGCTGCCCGTGATCTCGGTCAGCGGCTACGGGTACGAGCTCGCGAAGTCACCCGTCACCGCACCCGATCTCGGCCCGCTCGCCCTGACGGTGACGCCCGCCGAGCTCCGGCTCGCCGTGGTGTCGCGCGCGAAGTTGACCAAGGGCGGCATCGTCACGCTCGGCAAGGGCGAGCCCTATCCCGGTGCGTTGCTCAAGACGCCGAAGGATCTCGACGCGGCGATCACCAAGATCGGTGCGCCGATCGAGGCCGGCACCAACATCGCGATCTTCGCGCCCCACGCGATGCCTGCGACCCGCCTGCTCGACGCGCTCGCGATCACGGGGGACCGTCCCCGTCCCACGCTGGCAGGTGAGGTGCGGCTCGCCGTGCAAGTCGACGGTGGACCGCCGGGTTGGCAGATCTCCGGATCCGTCCCCGTCGCGCTGCGCACCACCGCTCTCCCCGACGCGATCCACGTCGAGCTCGACGACAACCCGGACCCGATCATCGAGAAGCTCAAGACCGACAAGGCCAAGCTGCTGGCGGTGGTCGCGGCGCACAAGGATCCGGTCCTCGATCCCGCGCTCGCGATCCACCTCGGACCGAAGGCCACGGTCGGCGGGCTCGCGAAGCTCGTCGGTGCGGCTGTCTACTTCGACATCAAGTCGGTGGCGCTGACCAGAGGTAAAGCGAAGTGATGTTCGACCTGATCATCATCGGCGGCGGCATCACCGGCGTCGGCATCGCGCGCGATGCGTCGCTGCGCGGCCTCAAGGTGGCGCTGTTCGAGAAGGGCGACTACGCGTCGGGCACCTCGAGCAAGTCGAGCAAGCTGGTGCACGGCGGACTGCGCTATCTCGAGCACGGCGAGATCGGGCTCGTGTTCGAATCGGTCAGCGAGCGCCGCGTCCAGACGCGGGTCGCGCCGCACCTCGTTCGCCCGCTGCCGTTCCTGATCCCGATCTACCAGGGCGCGAAGCCCGGGTTCGAGCTGATGAACGTCGGGCTGTGGATCTACGACTCGCTCGCCCTGTTTCGCGCGCCGCGCATGCACAAGTCGTTTCGGGGGCGCAAGCGCGGGCTGGAGATCGAGCCACAGCTCAAGCCCGAGGGTCTGCGCGGCGTGCTCGAGTACTACGACTGCGCCACCGACGACGCGCGGCTGACCCTCGAGAACGCCCTCGACGCTCGCTCGCTCGGTGCCGACTGCCGCACGTACACCGAGGTCACGCGGTTCGAGCGCGCGCCTGATGGTCGGATCGTCGGTGTCGCGATCAAGGACCGCCTGACCGGCGAGTCCTCGATCGTGCGGTCGAAGGTCACGATCCTCGCCGCCGGCGCCTGGACCGACGAGATGATCCGTCGCTTCGAGATCCCGATGGAGCGACCGATGCTCCGCCGCACCAAGGGCGTCCACATCGTGGTGCCGCGGGAGCGCTTGCCGCTCGCCCGCGCGATCACGTTGATCTCGCCCGTCGACGGTCGCGTGATGTTCGCGATCCCGTGGCGCGAGCGCACCGTGCTCGGCACCACCGATACCGACTTCACGGGCAGCGCGGATGAAGTGGCCGCCGACAACGCCGACGTCCAGTACCTGTGCGACTCGGGCAACGGCTACTTCCCGGGCGCGAACCTGACGCCCGCCGACGTGATCTCGACGTGGGCCGGACTCCGCCCGCTGATCGCCGCGCCGCCGAACGTCGACGAGAGCGAGATCTCGCGCGAGCACGAGATCTTCACGCGCAAGGACGGCCTCGTGATCATCGCCGGCGGCAAGCTGACGACGTACCGCAGGATGGCGCGCGAAGCGGTCGAGAAGACGCTCGAGCTCGCCGCCGAGCTCGAGGTCCCATTGACGGTCGAGAAGGTGAACACCAAGGACCGTCCTCTCCCAGGTGCCGTGGGGCTGGTGTCCCCTGACCTCGAAGGCGTCGCCGCCGTCGGCCGCACGCTGATGGACGAGCACGGTCTCGATGCCGACACCGCGACGCACCTGTGCGGCGTCTACGGCACGCGCGCCGTGCTGATCGGCGCGATGATCATGGCGGACCGCACGCTCGGCGAGCGCATCGAAGCCGACCTGCCGTACGTGTGGGCCGAGATCGACTTCGCCGCGCGCCATGACCTCGCCCGCACCGTCGAGGACGTGCTCGCGCGCCGCATGCCGCTGCTGCTGGTCGGGCGCGACCAAGGGCTCGCTGCGTCGGAGCGCGTCGCGGATCTGCTCGGCGCGACGCTCGGCTGGTCACCCACGGTCCGGACGCAGATGCTCGATGAATACAAGGCCGAGGTCTCGCTATCTCGCCGCTGGGCATCTGACCTTCCCCGCTGATGATCCGCTGATCGTGTCGTGATACCCCGTACGTGGGGCCTCCCCCACGTGGGTATTCAATGAGCGAAGTCGCTAGGGCCGATCCGACTGGGCATGCGCCGACGGGTCACCGCCACGTTCACGGCACCGGCAACCGCGACAAGAAGCAACTCGCCTGGCTGTCGCTAGGGGCGCTCGGCGTGGTCTACGGCGACATCGGCACCTCACCGCTCTACGCGATGAAGGAGTGCCTGTCGTTCGGGATCAAGCCCGTCGATCCAGCGGCGCCGGAAGGAGCCCGCCTCCTCGCGAACGGCCTGCCCGCCTCGGTGCACGCGGTCGATCCCACCGCGGCGAACGTGCTCGGCGTGGTGTCGCTGGTGTTCTGGTCGCTGATCATCGTGGTGTTCGTGAAGTACCTCGCGGTCGTGCTTCGCGCCGATAACAAGGGCGAAGGTGGAACGCTCGCCCTCGCGGCGCTGGTCCAGCAGAAGCTCAAGAGCTCGCGCCGGCTCGGCTTCCCGATCCTGCTCGCGCTGTTCGGCGCCGGCATGCTGTACGGCGAAGGCCTGATCACGCCGGCGATCTCGGTGCTCTCCGCGGTCGAGGGCATCTCCGAACAGAACGCCGACTTCACGCATCTCGTGATCCCCATCGCCGTCGTGATCATCGTCGGCCTGTTCTGGGTGCAACGCTACGGCACCGGCAAGATCGGCTCGGTGTTCGGCTGGATCATGATGTTGTGGTTCTTCGCGCTCGGCATCCTCGGCCTGATCCAGACGCTCGAGAACCCGCACATCCTCGCCGCGGTCAATCCGGTCCACGGCATCGACTTCCTGTTCCACCACGGCAAGCATGGCTTCTTCCTGCTCGGCTCGGTCGTGCTGTGCGTGACCGGTTGCGAGGCGCTCTACGCGGACATGGGTCACTTCGGCAAGACCCCGATCCGGATCGCGTGGTCGATCATCGTGTTCCCCGGGTTGCTCCTCAACTACTTCGGACAAGGCGCGCTCTACCTCGAGCAAGGCCGCGCGGTGAACAACCCGTTCTTCGGCCTCTCCGACGGCCCGCTGCTGATCCCGATGATCGTGCTCGCCACGCTCGCCGCCATCATCGCGTCGCAGGCGTTGATCTCCGGCGCGTTCTCGCTGACCAACCAGGCCGTCCAGCTCGGCTACCTGCCTCGGATGACCGTGATCCACACCTCGAGCAAGCACGAGGGACAGATCTACATCCCGGAGATCAACTGGGCGTTCATGGTCGCGTGCGTCGCGCTCGTCCTCGCCTTCAAGTCGTCGACCAACCTCGCCGCCGCATACGGGATCGCCGTCACCGGCCTGTTCATGATCACGTCGTATCTGATCTTCTTGGTCTGCCAGCGCAACTGGGGCTGGAGCCTGGGTGCCGCGCTGTGCCTCTACATTCCGCTCGTCGTGATCGACGGCGCGTTCTTCTCCGCGAACGTCGTCAAGATCGCCGCGGGCGGTTGGTTCCCCCTGACCGTCGGCCTCGGCATGTTCATCATCATGACCACGTGGTGGCGCGGTCGGATGGAGCTGTCGAAGATGATGGAGACCGGGACCATCCCCGACGATTTGTTCCTCGATGATCCCGAGGTCAAGCACATGCATCGCGTGCAGGGCGCGGCGGTGTTCATGTCGTCGTCGACCGGTGGCATTCCCAACGTGCTGCTCCACCACGTCAAGCACAACAAGGTGCTGCACAAGCAAGTGGTCCTGCTGTCGGTGATCACCGAGAACATCCCGTTCGCGATCGGCAACAAGTCGATCGAGGTGAAGGATCTCGGGCAGGGCTTCTTCCGCGTCATGGCCCGCGTCGGCTTCATGCAGCAGCCGAACGTCCCCAAGATCCTCAAGCGCTGCGAGAAGCAGGGCCTGACGGTCGACGAGATGGACACCACGTACTACATGGGCCGGCAGAGCCTGCTGACCACCGGCAAGACGCCGATGGCGCGGTGGCGCAAGATGCTGTTCCGATTCCTCGCCCACAACTCGCAGTCGCCGACGAGCTTCTTCAACCTGCCGCCTAACCGCGTGGTCGAGCTGGGTCTGCAGATCGAGCTGTGACTGATTCTCGTAGGTTAGGGCCGTCTTTACACAATCTTGATTCCGCGACAGGCTGCGCGGCGGCGGCCAGGTGTTACCCGTGAAGGTGCCGCCGAGTGGTGGCCCTATGGCAGAGCCAGTCGCCGCGTCTACCGCGGAGTCCGCGCCACCGGTGGTTCCACCCGAACCATCGACGGCACCCAACCACCACGGTCCGGTCGGAGGGAAAGCGCTCGCGCTTGCCTCGCTCGGCGCGCTCGGTGTCGTCTACGGCGACATCGGCACCTCGGTGCTCTACGCGATGAAGGAGTGCCTGTCGTGGGCTCCGCCAAACGCGGAGGGCAAGCGACTGTTCCCGAACGGTCTCGAGGCATCGGCACACGCGGTCGCCCCGACGTACGACAACGTGCTCGGCGTGCTGTCGCTGATGTTCTGGGCGCTGATGCTCGTCGTCTGCGTCAAGTACCTCTACTTCGTCCTCCGCGCCGACAACAAGGGCGAAGGCGGCATCCTCGCCCTCGCAGCACTCGTCGAAGGGGAGGACAGAAAGCCAAAGCCTCGTCCCAAGAACGGCAAGATCGCGATCGCCGTCCCGATGCTGCTCGGGCTGTTCGGCACCGGCCTGCTGTTCGGTGATGGTGCGATCACGCCGGCGATCTCGGTGCTCGGCGCGATGGAAGGTCTGTCCGAACAGAGCACCGCACTGACGTACCTGGTCGTGCCGATCACCGTCGGGATCCTGATCGGTGTGTTCCTCGTCCAGCGTTTCGGCACCGGCAAGATCGGCGTCGCGTTCGGTCCGGTGATGTTGATCTGGTTCATCGCGATCGGCCTGCTCGGACTGCGGTGGATCATCGAGGAGCCCGGGGTGCTTCACGCGGTCAACCCGATGCATGCGGTCCACTTCCTCGGCAGTCACGGCGCGCACGGCTTCATCCTGATCGGCCTGGTCTTCCTGTGTGTCACCGGAGGCGAGGCGCTCTACGCCGACATGGGTCACTTCGGTCGCGGTCCGATCCGGCTCGCGTGGTTCACGATCGCGTTGCCCGGCCTGCTGCTGAACTACTTCGGCCAGGGCGCGGTGCTGCTGGCGAAGCCGGTCGGCACCGTGCAGAACCCGTTCTACGCGCTGATGGGCGACCACACCGTGCTGCTGTGGGTGATGCTCGTGCTCGCGACGCTCGCGGCGGTGATCGCCTCGCAGGCGCTGATCAGCGGCGTGTTCTCGATCACCCGGCAGGCGATGCAGCTCGGCTACTGGCCGCGGGTCACCGTCGTCCACACGTCGGCGAGCGCCGAGGGTCAGATCTACATCCCGGAGATGAATTGGTTGTTGATGGCGAGCACGATCGCCGTCGTCCTCCAGTTCCGCTCGAGCTCCGGGCTCGCCGCCGCGTACGGCATCGCCGTCACCGGGACGATGGGGATCACGACGTACCTGTTCTATCTGGTCTGTCGACGACGCTGGGGGTACTCGCAGGCGTACTCGCTCGCGTTCATGGTTCCGTTTCTCATCATCGACCTGACGTTCTTCGGCGCGAACGCCGTGAAGATCCTCGACGGTGGGTGGTTCCCGCTCGCGATCGGCGTGATCGTCTTCGTGGTGATGACCACGTGGTGGCGCGGTCGCATCGAGCTGTCGCAGTTGATGGACTCGGGTCAGATGGAGGAGACGTTGTTCCTCGACGACCTGGCGACCCAGATGCCGGTTCGCGTGCGTGGGACTGCCGTGTTCATGTCGTCGACACCGAACGGCATCCCGAACGTGCTGATGCACCACCTCAAGCACAACCAGGTACTCCACCAGCAGGTCGTGCTGTTCTCGCTGTCGACCCTCAACGTCCCCTACGTCAAGTCGGACAAGGCACTCGAGGTCCGCGAGCTCGGCCACGGGTTCTATCGCGTGGTCTGCAAGGTGGGCTTCATGCAGGACACCGACGTTCCGAAGTTGCTCGCGCGCTGCGCGGACAGCGGGATCAAGGCGGAGCCGATGACGACCACGTACTACCTCGGCCGGCAGACGCTGCTGACCACCGGCGCATCGCGGCTCGCTCGCTGGCGGAAGCTGCTGTTCTCGTTCCTGTCCCGCAACGCGCGCCCGCCGACGGCGTTCTTCAACCTGCCACCGAACCGCGTCGTCGAGCTCGGGCTCCAGATCGAGATGTAGCTTGATGCTTTCTTGATCTGGGCATTGCTGGAATCTTGATCCGCAAGCCTGGCTGTTTCCTCGGGAACTTGGGCGCTTCGTAGTTCGTGCCGCGCGTGGTCGCCGGTCGACCTAGGGGGTATGACCCGCACCGCGATCGTCACGCTGAGCTGTCCCCACTGCGGTGGCAGGGCCGATGGTGTGCGCTCCATCGAGGCGCCGCAGACCCTCCCCTGCCCGTACTGCCGCACCGAGCTTCACGTGCCTCGCGTCGGCGAGCGCGTGATCGAGCGCGAGCGAATCATCGAACGCGTGGTCGAGGTGACACCGAAACCCGAGCCGATGAACCCGGTGGTCGCCTGGTTCCTGGTGCTGTTGTTCGGGGTTGGCGCGTTGATCCTGATGGTCATGAAGTGCTCCGCGTCGTCGGTCCCCCCTTCGACGAAGGGCACCTGGGAGAGCAAGCAGGTGCAGCGCCAGGACTGCACACGGCAGTGCGTCGCGTCTTGCCCGACGGCCGAGCGAACGGTCGAGCAGATCGTGGAGAACAGCAGCCTCTACAACCCGACTTCGCTGGATCGCGCGATCGCTCGCAGCACCTGCACGGCGAACTGCGACCTGACCTGCCTGGGCATGGAGCCGCTCAGCCCGCGGCGCTGAACAACCTTGATGACTTCTTGAGCCCCACGACTGCGCTGCAGCGATACCTCTCGATCATGGAGTCCGACGACGAGCTGATCGAGAAGGAGGAGCGCGGGATCTACCTGGTGATGTTCCTCGCCGGGTTACCGATCGTCGGCGCGTTGCTCGTCGAGGACCGCAGCATCGACGGCGGCAACACGCTGATCCTGGCGATCGTCGCGCTCGCCACGGTCGGCCTGGCGGCAGGCATCAAGACGATGACCTCGCGGCGGCTGCCACACGCGCGTGCGCGGTCTCGGCGGATGTGACCGCGCTCTTGCGCCAGCCTGCGCTAGTCCTTCGAAACTACTTGGAATTCACACCACCCCGGCACGGTGGTATTCAGTCCGTCGTGAGCGAGCATCGCACCTGGCGCGGATACCTGGTCGCGGGTGTGGCAGTCGCTGCAGCCACGCTCCTCGGGGTCGCGCTCGGTCAGCGTGCGAGCCTCGCCGACGAGGCGATGCTGTACGCGCTCGCGATCCTGATCGCCGCACTGTCGGGGCGAGGTCCCGGGCTGGTCGCCGCCGTCCTGTCGATCGGCACGTTCGACTTCTTCTTCGTCGATCCCCGCTACACGCTGGATGTCTCGGATCCGCGGTTCCTGATCACGTTCGGCGTGATGTTCGCGGCCGGGGTCGCGATCGGCGGCCTGACCTCACGCTTGCGTGCCGCCGAGGCCGCGAGCCGGGACCGCGAGCAACGCACCGCCGCACTCCTCTCGTTCACGCGAGAAGCGACGGGGGCGAGCGAACGCGAGGGCGTGGTTCGCGCGGTGATCACGCACCTGCGCGCGACGCTCGGCGTCGAAGCCACGGTGGGCGCCGGACTTCCGCTCGACATCACGCCAGTCGAGGCCGACGCCGATCGCCGGCAGTTCGTCGAAGCGATCTGCCGGCAGGCGACGATCGCGATCGAGAAGCTGGAGCTCGCCGAGGCCGCGCGGGAAGCCGAGCTCGCGGTGTCGACGGAGAAGCTCCGGACGGCGCTGCTCTCGGCGGTGTCGCACGACCTGCGCACGCCGCT
>JANNBP010000064.1:0-10994 GCA_031385555.1 Deltaproteobacteria bacterium
AGGCCTCGATCGACCCCGCCCACGCCACCGCCTGGTCGGGGATCCGCGCGGTGTGCCCGATCAGCGCGATCCGCCCGTGCGGGCTGGTGGTGCGGCCGACGCCCGCATGCGCGGCGAAGATCCCGTACGGCGCGACCAGCCCACCAACGTCGAGGTACCAGGACCGAGGAGAGCTCGCCTGCACCTCGCCCGCGATCACCGGTGCGATCGCCGCGGGCGCGCCCTCGACCCGGACGTCGACGCGGACCTCCACCCGTGGCGCATCGAGCAACTCGTCGAGAAGATTCGACGCGATCGCCGCGAGCACCGGGCCAGACGGCAACCTGGGGCCAAGCGGTGCGTGGGCGCGCCGGCCATCCGGGACCCGGATCCACAGGATGACGTCGCCGTCGGGATCGAGGTCGAGCCACAGCACGGCCGTCACGTGGGGACGCTCGGCCAGCGCGGCCGCGACCGGGTCGGAGCCCGGACCAGGCAACGACTCGACCGAGAACCCGCGGATCGCCGCCTCGGCGCGCAGCGCGTCGACGCGCTCGGGCGCGAGCTCGCCGAGCACGGTGAGCGTATCTGCAGACGCAGATGCCACGAGCCCGGCGACCAGCCCTGCAACCAGCCTGACTTTGTTCATCGGAGCGTTAGTGGCATCGAAGTCGCTCAGCGTGCCACGCAAAACGCACTGCCATGATTTACCGGTACGTGGGGGTGAGTTCGATCACCGCCCTGTTCAGACCGTGTGAGCGACCGCGAAGTTGTCGAGTCCGCCGGCACCCTCGAGCTCCGCCAGCTCGTCGGATCCACCGATCAGCGTACCGTCGAGCAGGATCACCGGGACCGTGAGGTGACCGGTCTCGTTCATCACCTGGCGGCGCGTCGCGGGATCGCGCGTGACGTCGATGTCATCGAACGGGATGTTCCGCGACCGCAGCACGCGGCGAGCTCGCTCGCAGTAGCCACAGTACTTGGTCGTATACATCACGAACCTGGCGGCCATGAACACAGCATGGGTCGCGAACGGCTCGCCGACAACTGAACGTCCCTGATCAGTGCGCGGTCGAGCCCACCCGGACGGTGTGGAACGTTTGCTTGACCTCCTCGACCTCCATCTCGAGCGCGCCCCCTCGAGTGCGGAGGGTGGCAACGCCAGGGCCGCGGCGAGCTGGGTCAGCTACTCGTTCTCGGCGAGATCGAGCTCGTCGTCGGCTTCGATCACCGTGCTGACGAGCAGCAACAGCTTCTTGCGGTCGGCTTCGCTGTCGTCGAGGAACGATCCGACCACCGCCTCGAGATCGAACTTCGCCGGCTCGAACGCGGCGATGCAGGCCTCGACCTCGACGAGCTCTCGCCCGCGAGCTCGACCAGGAGTGCGTGGATCTCGGTGGCTTCGCGCGGATGCAGCTCGGAGTCAGCGTACGCGGCACCGAGCAACAGCTCGCAGAGTGGGAAGATCCGATCGTGCATCGCGCACGAGTGTCACGAGGTCAGCGCCGACTGACGAACAAGGTCGCCTGACCGCTGTCCGCGTTCTTGTTGATGTAATAGAGCTCGCAGCGATCCGGCGAGATCCAGAGTGGCCAGTCGATCGTGTCGGCCTCCGAGATCGCGACGATCTCGGTCGTCGTACCGAACGGCTCGGCCGTGGTCGTCCGCGAGGAGGTGAAGATATCGAGCGCGAGTCCTTCGGCGAGGTTGTTGCGATTCGACGCGAAGAAGACCTCGAGCTCATCATCCGTGACGACCGGCGCGAACTCCTCTGCTTCCTGCGTGTTCACCGACACTTCCTCGAACGCCTCGAACGTCGGCGGCGCTCCGACCGAGCGGAACAGATCGGATTTGCCGTCCTGCGGTCCACCCGAGACATAGAGCGTCCGACCGTCGCCGAGCAGGTAGGGCTCGTTGCTGTAGCCGGTGTCGCCGACCGTCAGCGGTCTCGCGGTACGGAACTGGCCATTGCTCGACTCGGCGATGAACACCTTGACGCTGTCGTTGCGATCCGAGCCGAACAGCATGTAGGCGGTGTCCGGCGTGATCGTCGGGTACGCGTCGTACGCCCCATCCTCACTGACCTCGAGCTTGCCAAACACGCCGTACTCGTCGAGCGTCTTGTCGTAGCGGCCCGAATAGAGGTCGCACGACGCCTTGATCTCGCTGTTGGCACACAACGACACGTAGATCGAGGTGCGGTCGGGAACGAAGCGCGCGGCCTCGACGCTATCGCTGGTGTCGAGGTGAACTGCGATCCCGGCGGCGAACGGCGTGCCCGGCTCGCAGGTGCGCGCCGTGTCGGGCTCGTCGTCGAGCGGGAACACGAGCTCGCATCCCCCGAGCAAGAGCAGCACCAGCGCCCGACGCATTCCCCATCGTAGCAGCGTGTCGCGCGTAGTTCTTGCTGCGCGTCCGGCGCTCACGCACGTTCCACGGGTTGCCGAGCGTGAAATCCACTGTAGCCGCGTGCCATTGGCGCGCGGGTCCGGTACGCAGTCCGGGTGCTACTGCGGCTGTTACGCCGATTTCTCCGACCGCACGCGAAGCCCATCCTCGCGGTGGTCGTGCTGCAGCTGTTCGGGACGATCGGCTCGCTGTACCTGCCGAGCATCAACGGGCAGATCATCGACGAGGGCGTCGCGACCGGCGACACCACGTTCGTGTTCGAGGCCGGCGGCGTCATGCTCGCGATCACCGCGTTCCAGATCGCGTGCTCGATCGCGGCGGTGTACTTCGGCGCGCGCGTGTCGATGGGGTTCGGTCGCGACCTGCGCGGGGCGATCTTCCATCACGTCGGTGCGCTGAGTGCACGCGAGGTGGCGAAGGTCGGCGCGCCGTCGCTGATCACGCGGACCACCAACGACGTACAACAGGTCCAGATGCTCGTGCTGATGAGCGTCACGATGCTGATCATGGCGCCGATCATGTGCATCGGCGGCATCGTGATGGCGGTGCGCGAGGACGTCGAGCTGTCGAAGCTGCTGCTCGTCTGCGTGCCGCTCCTCGCCGGCAGCATCGGCTTCATCATCAGCCGGATGATCCCGAGGTTCCGGGCGATGCAGCCGAAGATCGACACGGTCAATCGCGTGCTGCGCGAGCAGATCACCGGGATGCGCGTGGTCCGTGCGTTCGTGCGCGAGCCCGCCGAGGCGGATCGCTTCGAGGCGGCGAACGGCGACCTGACGGCGATCGCGCTCCAGATCGGCAAGCTGCAGGCGCTGATGTGGCCGATCGTGATGCTGGTGTTCAACGCGTCGAGCGTTGCCGTCATGTGGTTCGGCAGCAAGAGCATCGCCGACGGTTCGCTCGAGATCGGCGCGCTGACCGCGTACCTGTCCTATCTGATCCAGATCCTCGTCGCGGTGATGATGACGACGTTCATGTCGATCATGATCCCGCGCGCCGCGGTGTGCGCCGAGCGGATCATGGAGGTGCTCGACATGGTCCCGGCGATCGCACCGCCGGTGACTCCGATCGCGCCGACGCACACCGGCATCGTCGAGTTTCGCGGCGTCGAGTACCGCTATCCCGGTGCGGCCCACGCCGTGCTGACCGACATCTCGTTCACCGCCAAGCCCGGCGAGATCACCGCGATCATCGGGTCGACCGGCGCCGGCAAGACCACGCTGCTCGAGCTCGTCCCTCGCCTCTCTGATCCCACGGCGGGTAGCGTGCTCGTCGACGGGGTTTCAGTCCGCGAGCAAGAGCCCGAGGCGTTGTGGGCACGGATCGGCATGGTCCCCCAGCGCGCGTATCTGTTCTCGGGCACCGTCGCGTCGAACCTGAAGTTCGGCAATCCCGACGCCACCGACGCGCAGCTGTGGGCGGCGCTCGAGATCGCGCAGGCGAAGGACTTCGTCGCTGAGATGCCCGAGAAGCTCGAGGCGCCGATCGCGCAGGGCGGTACCAACGTGTCGGGTGGGCAGCGGCAACGACTCGCGATCGCGCGTGCACTCCTGCGCGAAGCGGCAGTGTTCGTGTTCGACGACGCGTTCTCCGCGCTCGACCTCGCCACCGAGGCGAAGCTGCGTGTCGCCCTCGCCTCACGCACGGCGAACGCAGCGGTGATCGTGGTCGCGCAACGCGTGGCGAGTATCCGCGATGCACATCAGATCCTCGTGCTCGACGGCGGCAAGCTCGTCGGCAAGGGTACGCACAAGGCGCTCGTCGAGAGCTGCCCGACGTACGCCGAGATCGTGACCTCGCAGACGGAGGATCGGGCGTGAGCACGACCAAAGCTGCACCACCGAACCGTGGCGCCGGTCCCGCGATGCGCGGTCCGTTCGGTCAGCTGGGGCCGCCGCAGAAGGCGAAGAGCTTCGGTCCGTCGGCGAAGCGCTTGCTCGGCCTGCTGAGGCCGCAGCGCAAGGCGATCTACGTCGTGATCGCGCTCGCGATCGGCAGCGTCGCGCTCTCGGTCGCGGGACCCAAGATGCTCGGTCGCGCGACGAATCTGATCTTCGCCGGCTCGATGGGCGACGGTGGCAACGCCAAGATCGTCGACGCGATGAATGTGCACGCCGGGCAAGGCATCGACTTCGAGGCGCTCGCCGAGACGCTCGCGATCGTGATGGCGCTCTACGTCGGCGCGTCGCTGCTGATGTGGCTGCAGGGCTACTTCCTCAATTTGATCGTCCAGCGAACGATCAAGGGACTGCGGACCGAGGTCGACGCGAAGCTGATGCAGATGCCGCTCGCGTACTTCGATCGCCAGCAGCACGGCGAGGTGCTGAGCCGGGTCACCAACGACATCGACAACGTCGCGATGGCGCTCCAGCAGACGCTCAGCCAGATCCTGGTCGCGCTGCTCACCGTGATCGGCGTGCTGACGATGCTCGTCGTGATCTCGCCACTGCTCGCGCTGATCGCGCTGGTCACCATCCCGATCTCCATCGTCGTCACCGCGAAGATCGGCAAGCGGTCGCAGAAGGGCTTCATCGCGCAGTGGAAGCACGTCGGTGCGCTCAACGGTCAGATCGAGGAAGCGTTCACCGGGCACGCGCTGGTCAAGGTGTTCGGTCGCCGCGCGCAGATCGAAGGCAAGTTCCGCGCGAAGAACGGCGAGCTGTTCGAGGCCGGCTTCCGCGCGCAGTTCGTGTCGTCGCTGATCATGCCGACGATCAACTTCATCGGAAACCTCAACTACGTCGCGATCGCCGTGGTCGGCGGGTTGCGCGTCGCTGCGGGCACGATGCTGCTCGGCGACGTCCAGGCCTTCATCCAGTACTCGCGGCAGTTCACGCAGAACCTGTCGCAGCTCGCGCAGGTCGCGAACGTGTTGCAGTCGGGCGTCGCCTCGGCCGAGCGCGTGTTCGAGCTCCTCGACGAGCCCGACCAGTCCGCCGATCGCACCGGCACGATCGCGGTGACCCGCGGTGAGGTCGAGTTCGACGATGTGTCGTTCCGCTACAAGCCCGAGGTCCCGCTGATCGAGCACCTCTCGCTCGTCGCCAAGCCGGGCCAGACCGTCGCGATCGTCGGCCCCACCGGCGCCGGCAAGACCACGCTGGTCAATCTGTTGATGCGGTTCTACGACCTCGACTCCGGGGCGATCCGCGTCGACGGCGTCGACCTCGCGTCCGTACCTCGCCGCGATGCACGCGCGAAGTTCGGCATGGTGCTGCAAGACACCTGGCTATTCGGCGGCACGATCCGCGACAACATCCGGTACGGCAACACCGCGGCGACCGAGGCGCAGCTGCTCGAGGCGGCGAAGGCGACGTACGTCGATCGCTTCGTGCGCGCGCTGCCCGACGGCTACGACACCGTGATCGACGAGGAGTCGTCGAACCTGTCGACCGGAGAGAAGCAGTTGATCACGATCGCCCGCGCGTTCCTCGCGAACCCCGCGATCCTGATCCTCGACGAGGCGACGTCCTCCGTCGACACCCGTACCGAGGTGCTGGTCCAGCGCGCGATGGCGACGCTGCGGGAGAGCCGGACGAGCTTCGTGATCGCGCACCGGCTCTCGACGATCCGCGATGCCGATCTGATCCTCGTGATGGAGAGCGGCAAGATCGTCGAGCAAGGCACGCACGAGGAGCTGATCGCCACGGGAGGTGCATATCACCGCCTCTACCACGCGCAGTTCGCAGCGCCCGTGGCGGCCTAGCGACGCATCTCGTGCGATGGTGCGCGCATGAAGCAACTCCTCTCGATCGTGACCCTCATGTTGTTCGGCCTCGTGTTGTCGACGCGCACCGCTCACGCCGACGCGAAGGCCGATGCCAAGGCGTTCATCACCACGCAGCTCGAGGTCCTCAAGAAGGGTGACCTGACCGCGATCAAGGCCGGCTTCACCAAGCGGCTGCAGGACAAGCTCACCGCCGAGAAGGTCGAGAAGGGCAAGAAGAGCCTCGAGAAGGAGAAGTTCACCGTCGACGACCTCGTCGAGTCGGCCGAGGCGAAGGGTGCGGACGCGATCAAGATCAAGATGAAGGGTGGCCGCACGCTGACCACGCTCGTCAAGGTCGACGGCAAGTGGCTCGCCGATACGATCTGGTTCAACTAACGAACCGTCAGGTCTGTTGGCAGGCGGTGCATCCGACCCGATGCAGTAGCCGTTCCGGTGACTTGCAAGACAGGCCTTGTGCGTTTCGATCGAGTTGCTAGGTTTGCGCTCCCTCGAGCAGGGAGATCCGTCATGTCGCTCCTTCATCCCATCCGCGCCTGAGCGCGTAGTCGCTCGGCGCGGTCATCGCAGCCGTCTGTGATTGCTGGTTTTGATACCGGTGCGGTTCGCCGTGCCGTTGGAGCGATATGAACGAAGAACGTCGTGGTGGCAGACGCCACCACAAGGATCTGCAGCTGTGTCGACAGGTGTTCGATGCGTTGTCCCTCGCGCTCGCAGAGATCGACGATCCCTCGATCGACAGTCTCGCGCTCGCGTCGGTGACGCCGGCGCCGACAGGGGCACGTCTCCTCGTCACGTTGGTCCCTACTCGCGATGATCTCGATACCGACGCCGCGCTCGCTTGCGTGCATGGCGTGATGGACGAGCTTCGTGAGGAAGTGGCTGCCGAGATCACGAGGAAGCGTGCGCCGGAGTTGGTGTTCCGCATCGGGTACCTCAGGGAACAGGTGTGACCAGATACCGGCGGCTCGCCCGAGCCGCCGGTTTGCTTTTCGGTGGGTGAACCGAACGCGGACGCCAACACCGACGACACCGACGCCCGACTCGGACTCCGACACCGACACCGACACCGACGCCGACACCGACTCGGACGCCGACGCCAACACCGACACTTCGTGATGGCACAGGGAAGTGCGTCGGAGGTCCTGGCGGCGCTGGATGTGGCAGACGCGTGGGGATGGATCGTCGACGCGACGATCGTACGAACCATGCTCGATCGTGAGCGCGCGCATAATGGAGACTCGTCCATCCGCGCGTCGAGCCTCGCTCCATGAATGCCTAGCCTGTGTGACCGACGGTTCACACCGACAGACAGAGAAACCGCAGACGCGTTTCTGCCAACCACGACAGTGATGTCCGGTCTGGCAGTCCGCGCGCGTTCCGCTGTGTTGCAACCACTCGAAACCGCATGCGTTCGCAGGGCACGTCGCGTGCGATTGCCTCCCTGCATGAAGAACCTCGCGCTGCTCGGTCTCGTGCTCTCGCTGGCCGCCTGTCCCGGTCCCGGCGAAGGCGGCACCCGTCTCGTCGGAACCTGGGACGAGCTCGTCAATCCGATCTCCGACGACGAGCCCGGCCTCGCGACGTTCCGCGACGACGGCACCTTCGAGATCGACGAAGGCGGCGAGCTCCAGACCGGCACCTTCGAGGAATCCGGCGACACGCTGATCCTGACGAGCGACGCCGGCAACGTGCAGGAGCTGCCGTACGCGATCGACGGTTCGCGGTTCACGCCGATCGGACTTCGCCACATCGGCGGCGGGGCCGGCTTCGCAGGTCAGTGGCTCGCCGAAGGTCTCGACAACGGCGAGCCGGCGGGCATGGAGCTCGTCCTCGGCGCCGACGATCGATTTACGCTCGACGTCGGCGAGCAAGAGACCTTGACCGGATCGTGGCGCGAGGACAGCGGCGAGCTGATCACCACGCTCGAGTTCGTCGACGAGAACGGCCAGACGATCCCGTTCGACCTGCCGTGGCACTCGATCGCCGGCACGGTGAGCATCATCGCGTACGAGCGCCGCTAGTACGCTACTGTTCTCGGGCATGCGCGCGCGCTTGCTCGAGGCTTTGTTGCGACGCTTTGCACGCGCACGCGATGCTGATGCGTATGCCCTGCGCGGTGGGATGGCGATCCGATCGTGGGTACCGGACCGCGTCGCGCGCGATGTCGATCTCGTCTGCTGCCTGCCCTATCGCGTTCGCGATCTGACCTCGCGACTCGGCGAGATCCTCGCGTTGCCGGTGAACGACGGCGTGATCTTTGACGAGGAGTTTCGCGTCGATCCGTATGTGGGGAGTCCGAAGCCAGGACTCCAGCTGTTCGCTCGAAGCAACGCGGGCGAGCTCACCGCGGATCTGACCTTCGAGCTCGACGTCTGGCCGCTCGCTCGCCGAGAGTCGCAGGGGTGGCTGTGTCCGCACGAGATGGTGGTCGCGACCAAGCTGAACGTCCTCGGCGAGCTCGGTTCTCGGTCGTGGCGGACCAAGGACCTCGCGGATCTGTGGCAGTTGCTGCGGCGGTTTCCTCCGACCCGCACGCTCGGCGAGGCGATCGAGCGGTTCACCCGAGATCGCGACATCCTCGCGCACTCCTGGTGGCAAACGCCCGCGACCGCGATGCGCTGGTCTCGCTACGTCGCGAAGCATCCGTCCGTGCCCATCGATCTCGACGCTGTCATCTCGGAAGTTCGCACTCATCTCTCACCGTTTGCGAGACAGTCATGACCAAACACGGCGACGCGCTCCTCCAGGAGATCCTCAAGGATCCTGCCGCGGATCCACCGAGGCTCGTCTACGCCGATCATCTCGAGCAGGAGGGTGACCTCGATCGCGCGAACTTCATCCGCGATCAGATCAGCCGCGCGTCCCTGCCGACCTGGGAGGCTCAGGCCGTCACGCTCGAGCTCCAGGAGCGCGCGGCGATCGACAAGCACGGCCTCAAGTGGCGCTCGAAGCTGCCGCCCCTCGACGGCGTGCGGTGGGGAGGGTTCTCGCGCGGCTTCGTCGGAAGCGTTGGCGTGACAGGCCTCGCCGCCTTGAATCAGCTAGACGAGGTGCGCAGGGCAAGCCCGGTCCACAGCCTCACGATGGGCTGGCCGGGAGGAGCGAAGTTGCCGAAGCTGCCGGCGATCGACGGCATCGACGAGCTGGTGCTGACCGGCACGGTGATGACTCCGGAGGCTCTCAAGTGGCTGGCGAGCTGCCCTCTGCTGTCGACGCTGAAGACGCTCCACTTCGTCGACTCGTTACTGCGTACCGGACTCCCGCATCTCCTCAAGTCCACACATCTGCGCAAGCTCCAGGCGCTGCGAATCCCGCTCCACCTTCTCGGTAATGCCGGGGTCTCCAAGCTGGCCGCCGCGACCACCGTGCCCGCGCTCGTCGAGCTCGATCTCTCGGTCGGTGAGGACGAGGGCGGCGGCTTTGGCAGCGGACGCCACTACTCGACCCCGCCGGTCACCAGCAAGAGCATCCTAGAGCTTGCCGCGTGGCCGGTGTTCGCGCGGATCCACACCCTCGATCTGAGCGGCGCGAAGCTCGGAGCGCAGGGCCTGCTGATGTTGCTCGCGACGCAGAACAGCAAGGCACTCAAGAAGCTGCGCATCCGCGGGATCAAGGACAGCGACTGGGACATGGATGATTCGCTCGGCGCGTTCAAGTCGGGTCCCGCCGGCACGCTCGAGGAGCTCGACATCTCCGACAACGATCTCGATCCCGAGGCCGCGCACTACATGGCGGAGGCGAAGGCGCTGCGCGAGCTCAAGGTGCTGCGTCTCGCGAACGTCAAGTCGACATCGTTCGAGCGTCTCGGCAAGGCGACGTGGATGCGCTCGGTGCGCGTGCTGGCGTGCAACGATCAACCGCTACCGCATCTCCTGCCACGCGCCGAGCAACTGCACACCCTCGCGATCACGCCGAGCTCCACACCTCTGTCGAAGCTCGCGCAGCACCTCGCGGCGAATCCGCCGCCTTCGCTGCTCGTGCTCGATCTCTCCGAGGCTCGCGTCGATGACGCCGGGCTCAAGGCCGTGGCCGCCCTCGACCTCCCGAAGCTCGTCTCGATCAGCCTGCCCCACGTGCCCGGCGCGTTGAGCAACGCGGCGATCAAGCACCTCGCGAGCTCGAAGCTCGGCCAGCAGCTCACCAGCTTCGACTGCGGAAGCGCCGACTTCGATCGCCTTCCACGACCAAAGGACTACCTCGACCGTGATGAGCTGTGACGCCCTGATCGCGATCCGGGTGCAGGCAGCCTGAGGCTCTTCGTACCCTCGACCCCGTGCCGAAGCCGATCGGCGCGTGCGCTCCGTCGAGCCTGCGAGACGCTCCGAACCTATTCGGTCCGTAGCGACGGGAGGACCCGGAGGGCGGACATGGAAGGCGGATGCGGAAGGCGGACACGGAAGGCGGACGCGGAAGGCGGACGCGGAAGGCGAACGCGGAAGGCGGACGCGGAAGGCGGACGCGGAAGGCGGACGCGGAAGGCGGACACGGAAGGCGGACGCGGAAGGCGGACGCGGAAGGCGGACACGGAAGGCGGACGCGGAAGGCGGACGCGGAAGGCGGACGGTTTGATCTGTTGGGTACAGACCGGTTGAGTGACGAGAACGCGAGCATCGCGCTCGCTCCCCGCGCTCGGGGGCTCGCCCTCGCGGTCGCCTTGCGCGCGAACCGCGCCGGGCGCCCAACCCTTTCGTCATGCCCACCGCCGCCGCTCGCGCGCGCGCTCGCTTGAGGTTCGGCGCTCTACCGGGCGCCCGTCACGGTTCCCGCGCGGCGCCCGCTCTCGGGCGAGAGCCCCCTCGCGCTCCGCCGGAGGGCGAGGAGCTTTCAAAAGAGCAAACCCGAAAGGAACCCTCATGAACAACTTCGTCGTCTACAA
>JANNBP010000545.1:0-32394 GCA_031385555.1 Deltaproteobacteria bacterium
GAGGATCACGATCGGAATGAGCTGTCGATCGACTCGGCTAACCGATCGATTTTCTTAAGGCGTCAAACCGATCGGTGCTCTAGACCTCGACCTCGCGAGACCTCGACCTCGCGAGACCTCGACCTCGCGAGACCTCGCGAGACCACCAGCTCATCGCGCAAACAGCGGTTGGTGCTTGGCGTGCTGCCGAAGAACCTGTCGCATCGGATCGATGCTCGGGACGCCGTTCGCATCGCCCACCTGGTTCGCGTGGATGTGCCCAGCTCGGTCGGCGCAGACTCGTTCGGGGCACGAGCTACCGCCGACCGCTACCGCCGACCGTCATCCCACGCCTGGTCGGGCCGCTGACAGGTTTCTTCACGAACGCGAAATCCAACTCTACGGAGCCCGCCCGAGATCGGAGCTACATGAAAAGGCATGGAGCTCACCGAACGCCGCGACCTCGTCATCGATCGCTTGACCACCGACTACGCCCGCGGCGCGTTCGAGGTCGAGGAGCTCGAGCGCCGGCTCGCCCTGGTCCACACCGCGACCTCCGCCACGGAGCTCGACGCGTTGGTCACGCCACAGCCTCTCGCGCTCGTCCCCGCGCAGCACATGCGGATCGTGTTCGGCTCGATCGAACGAGGCGGGCCCTGGGACGTTCCGCAGCAACTCTCCGCGCGCGTGGTCTGCGGCAACCTCGTGCTCGATCTGCGCGATGCCCGCCTCGCCCCAGGTATCACGGAGATCAACGTCCACATCACGATGGGGAGCATCGAGGTCATCGTCCCACCTGGCGTCGAGGTGGACGTAGATGCCACCTCGTTCCTCGGCCACATCGAGGAGCGCACCGAGCGGAGTACCCGCGGTCCATCGACGGTCCGCGTCGTCGGGCGCGTGAAGCTCGGGACCCTCGAGCTGTCGACGCTACGACTCGGCGAGACGCATCGCGACGCGAGGTGGCGCCGCCGCTCGTACCGACGGTGGCACCGGAAGCTGCAGCGCCATCAGCGCTCTCACGCACTTCCTGCCCCATGGGAGTGAAGGCTTCCCCCGGGTCACGCGCGGTGAGAGACTGAAGGCGGTGCGGGCATTCCTCCTTGGTCTACTCGTCGGCTGTTACAGTCCGACGCCGCCGCAAGGTCTGCCGTGTGGCGACGGGGACAGTTGCCCGTCGGGGCAGCGCTGCTTCGACGGGTTCTGCAGCACTCCGTTCGGCACCGATCCCGACAGCGCGCTTCCTGACGATGGCGCAGCGACCGGCGATGGATCCTCGCAGTCGCTCAAGTTCGGCGAGCGCAGCGACGCGATCACCGACAAGATGGTCGACACGTTCCTCGTCTCGGAGGCCAGCCAGTCGGCGAACAACTTCGGCGTCCACACCGATCTCCACTTGACGTCGGGGGCGCTCGATCCGGTCCTGTTCCACGTCGATCTGTCATCGATTCCGCGGAACGCGAGGGTGACGAGTGCCGTGCTGTTCCTGGAGGTCAGCTTCAACCGCGTCGACGCCGGCACCAAGATCCGCGTGTTCCAGGTCAACGAGTCGTGGACCGAAGGCTCCGGCGACCACTCCGCCGGCATCGCGAATCAGTTCCAGCGTCACCAGGACGTCGTGTGGTCCTCGGATGGCGCGGCACCTCCGTCTCGCGGATCGACGCCGGCAGGCAACACGATGATCAACACGCTCGTCGAGGTCGGCAACGATCTCGCGATCGACGTTCCCGTAGATCTCGTCCAGGCGTGGGTCGCCGATCCGTCGTCGAACAACGGCCTCGCGCTGATCGTGTCCGCCACGGACTTCTATTGCGAGGTCGCATCCTCCGAGGCGACAGAGGAACTCGATCGCCCGATCCTGCAGGTCGAGATCCAATAGTCAGGGCAGCTCGACGAGCATCCGCATCCCGGGCGGATCGACCGGCCCGAGCAACAGCTCGACGGTGCAGTGCTCGATGTTCGCGTGCTTCGCGAGCCGGCTGATCTTCGTCGCTGCGTCGATCTCCGGATAGAAGCCATTCATCATGTGCTGGATCGGGAGCCACTCGACCCGCTCCCACCGCAACGCGACGACCGGATCGAGCACGCCGTCGCGAGCGCGCAGCCAGATCCAGCTCGTCATCCCGCGCGACAGCGAGCGATGCAGTCCGGCGCCGGTCTTGCGCTGTGCCGCGGTGACGCCGAGCTTGCCGGCGACCTCGTCGATCCGCGCGACCGTCGCCGCCACCGCGGCATCGTCGCTGTTGGGTTGCGCGAGCACGTAGGTGAACGCCTCGCCATCCCACGACACCGATGCGAGCTCGTCCCCGAGCACGTCGACGAGCGCGGGTGCGGTCGCCGGCAGCGCGGCGTCCTCCGAGTGCGCGATCGTCGTGGTCGCACCGAGCTCGAGCCCGATCCGATCGCCGGCGAGCTCTGCCAGCCACGGGCAGTGCGCCTGCGCCGTCGCGCGCGCCACGTTCGCCGTCACCGACAGCGCCTTGAACGTGTGCGGGATGGTGGCGACCAGCGGGCCTTCCCACGATCCAACGAGCGGCATCAGCCGGCCGACCACCGGCGCGGTCTTGATCCCGAGCATGCTGCCGAGCGCGGTGAGGTGCGAGAGCGTGGGCTTGTCGGTCACGCGCGCACGATAGCGCTCACGTCATCGTCAGGTCGCTGGCCAGGTACGGAAACCGCGACTTGAACAACCGACCGCCGAGCTTGACGATCGCGAGCCCGATGAGCGCCATGAAGATCCATTGATCGAACAGCAGCGGCAAGCCGGGATAGATCACGCCGCGCAGGGTCCAGTACCCCGGCACCAGCCACAGCCCGAAGATCGCCGCCATCCCGATCACGACGCCGCCGAACCGCAGCCTGCCGTCGCGGCGATCCGCGAGCCGCTGATCGACATCGCGCATCAACACCCGGACGTCTTCCTTGCAGGCGTCGAGGGTGTCGTCATGCCTGCACGACTCGCACATCCCTGAAGTGGCCTGCCGCGCCCCGCAATCCAAACAGACCCACGGTCTCTCCATCACACGTTGTATAGACGACGGCCCGACGTGGATGTCGCACTTCCTGTACCCTGAAGCGGTGCGTCACGGGAGGCTCTGCGTCCTGCTGGGGGTTGCCGCATGCGGCGACAACCTGGCTCCTTCACTACACGTCACCGGAAGCGCGTTTTCCGACGACAACGGCAACGGGATCCGGGATCCAGACGAGGCCGGCTTCGCGGACATCACGGTCTTCATCAACCTCGATGACGACCCGACGATCAGCGGGTTCGATCCGGTGACCAAGACCGACGCCGAGGGCAACTACACGCTCGAGGTGCCAGGTCCCGGCACGTACTCCGTTCGCGAGGTGTTGCCGTTCGGCGTGCGCGTGCGAGCACCTTCGTCGAAGCGAAAGCGACTCCTCGGAACGCCGCACATCATCGGTGGCAACGATACGAGCGCCGGCGACTACGGCTTCATGGTCGCGGTCGGCCAGCCGTTCCAGGACATCCTGTTTCAGTTCTGCGGCGGTGCGCTGATCACGGATCGCCACGTGGTCACGGCCGCACACTGCAGCGTCGGAGTCAGTCCGAACGAGGTCGCGATCGCCGCCGGCACCCTCGATCCGTTCGAGGGCGGCGAGATCGTCGGGATCGAGAGCATCGCGATCCATCCCGCGTTCATCGATGTCGATAGTGGCAACGACATCGCGATCTGGACGCTCCAGGATCCGATCGATCTCGAGGCGTCCAACTTGTTCACCGTCGAGCTCGCCTCGGCGGAGACCACCGCGCTCGAACAACCGGGCACGCTCGCCACCACGATCGGCTGGGGCGTCTCGGATCGCGCCAGCTCGTTGCTGCAACAGGTCCACGTCCCGATCGTGGGCGAGACCGACTGTGCCGCCGTCTATCCCGAGTCGACGAACTTCACCACGCAGCTCTGCGCCGGCAGCCCACTCGGCGGCATCGACTCGTGTCAGGGCGACAGCGGTGGTCCGCTGCTCGTGCGCGACGACGCGCGGCAGGTCTGGGTCCAGGCCGGCATCACCAGCTATGGCGAGGGGTGCGCACTCCCCGAGTTCCCCGGCATCTACGCGCGCGTCTCGTCGCTGTCGGAGTGGGCGATCGATCAAGCCAGCGAGGCGAGCGAGCCGGTCTCCGTCGTCGTCGAGACAGGTGCAGACAGCATCCTCGACTTCCCGAACGAGTCCGCCGTGCGCCCGCAGGTGGCTGCGATCGATCCGCGGTGGCAGCTCACCGGGAGCACGCTGCCATCGCAGGTCGCGCCCGACGCTGCGGTCGAGGTGCACTGGGAGATCATCGCTGACGGTTCGCCGTTGACCGGCTTCACTTGCAGCTTCGAGGCCGACGTCGCCGCGGCTACCCCCGCACAGACGGTCGCGTGCGAGCTCGGCGATAACCAGGTCTCGGTCGCGGGCTTCGCCACGGGGATCTTCGCCACGTCGCTGATCGTGTCGCGCGAGGACGTCGCGTACCAGCGCCTCGTCAACGTGATCTCCGGCGTGCCGACGCGCGTGACGACCACCGCGGCGCTCGAAGCGCAGGATCCGCTCGACCCCGACTTCAGCGACCCATACCACCTCGACTACTTCGATGTCACCGGCCTGTCGGGCACCAAGGCGTTCGCGATCGAAGCGAGCAGCGGCGAGTTCGGCATGTTCCTCACGTTGTACGACGCCGCCGAGCGCGACTTCGACAATGGCGGCGGTGCGGTCTCGTTCGGCGAGCAGATCGACAACGACGGCCTGCAGCGCCTCATCTTCGTCCCCGAGGCCGGCAAGACGTATCTCGTCGGCATCTCGTCGCTCGAGGAGGCGGCACTAGGGACGTATCAGGTGTCGATCCTCAACGACGGCACGCTGACAGCGCACTAACGAACGTCGAGCGGAAACTCGACGACGAAGTTGAGGCGGCCGGTCGTGGTGGGCACGTCCTGGCCTTCCGGACCGGACATGTCGATCGCCTTCGATGCGTCGAGGCGGAGCTGGAGCGCGAAGAACAAGGGCCCGAGCTTGTGGCCGGCTTGCGCGAACGCACCGACGGCCGGCGCCTTCCGGAAGTGATCGCCGGGCGCGAACACCGAGTGCATGACGAGCACGCCGGCTTCAGCGCCGAGTGCGAGCCCGTACGTCGCGTACTCGCGCGGGCGCCACACCGGACCGAACATCACGTGGTTGACGTGCGGGCCATCACCGCCGCGGATGTTGGACTTGCCGAACGGCGAATCGAGGTCGCCGAGCTCGAGCTGCGCCTCGCCGCGGATCGAGATCGGATCGATGACCGTGATCTCGAGGGAGGGACCGAACACCCACGCGCTGCGATCGGTGCGCTGCAACCCCGCCATCGCGCCGATCCGCGCCTCCGGGGCACCGCCCGCGTGAGCCGTACCGACGAGGAGCACCAGCGGAGCGAGGCGAATCACCGATCCAGACTACGGCGCCTCGGCGAGCGTGTACAGGTCGGTAGTGAGCGAGCCCACCGCGAAGATCGAGAGCCCGACGCTGATCGCCGTCGCGCCCACGGGGATCACCGGCGTCGTGAACGTTGCCTGGACATAGGTGCCGGACACCGGCAACGCGGTGCTCTCCGCGAGATACGTCCAGACGCCGGAGGCACTGCGGTAGTACGCCGTGACCCTCGGTGTCACCGTCGCCTTGTAGTAGCCGGTCATCGTGTAGCGCCTGCCGGGAGTCGCCGCGGGCGCACACGCGTCCTGCGCCGAGACCAGCCGGCCACCACCGGAGGTGTAGCTCGTGATGTCGAGGCGCTGCGCGCGCGCTCCGTCGAACGCGTCGGCGACGATCGTCCACACCGCGGTGTTGGTGCCGTACCGACCGCGCTTCCAGCAATCCGGCACCTGATCGCTATTGGCATCCAGCTCGAGCGACGCGTTCTGCAGCAGATTGGTCGGCCCACCGATCGCGATTGCCTGTGACAGCGAGCTGCGATTGCCCGCGACGTCGACCGCCGTGGCACGAACCGTCGAGGTCGTCGACACCGTGAATGGCCCGGTGTAAGTGATGCCGACGACCGGATCACTATTGTCGGTGGTGTAGCGAACCTCTTGCACGCCGCCGACATCGGTTGCCGTCAACGAGACGGAGGCCGGTGCGGCATACGAGCCGGTACACGCGGCGCCGTTGCACGCGAGCGCCAGCGCAGGCGGGGTGGTGTCGGGCGGCGGACCGAAGCCGAGCTTCGCGGAGCGGAACGTGCGGTTCCCGGCGTTGTCGACGGCGATCGCGCGCACCGTGGCGGCCGCATCCACCGTGAACGCACCGCTGTAGAGGGTGCCGGTCGTCGGATCGCTGCCATCCGTGGTGTAGCGGAGCTGGGCGATGCCCGATGGATCGCTCGCGGCGAGCGAGATCCGCACCGCCGCGGCGTACGGCGCGGTGGAGCAGGTGTCGCCGTTGCACGCGATCGCGAACAGCGGGACGAGCTTGTCGATCGCCGGCGGTGGCAGCCCTTCGATCAGGCGATGCTGGTCGAGCGTCAGCGACCCCACCCCGAAGATGCCGAGCCCGAAGCTTAACGCGGTAGCATCGGCGGGCATCGCCGGCGTAGTCAGTGTCGCCTCGCGATACGTCGTCGAGGTGGGCAGCAGCGGCGTCTCGGCGAACCACGACCAAGCACCCGCGGTGGTGCGGTAGTAGACCGTGACCCGCGGCGGCGTCGTCGCCTTGTAGAACGCGCTGATCGAGTACTGCTTGCCGGGAGTCACCAGTGGTGCGCACGCACCCGTGTCCTGCGCCGTGACGAGGCGGCGGCCACCCGAGGTTAACGCGGTGACGGTGAGCTGCTGCGCCGTCGAGCCGTCGCTCGTATCGCTGGTCAACGCATACGTCGTCGTGTTGGTACCGAAGCCGCCGCGCTGCCAGCAATCGGGGATCTGGTTCGCATCCGCGTCGTTCTCGACCGACGGATTCCGCGCGAGGTTCGCGGGATCCGGATAGCGCACCTGCGGCTGGATCGCGCCGCCGACCACTTCCTGGGTCGTCGCCACCTGCGTCGTCGGAGTCCGCGCGGCAAGCCAGTCGAGGAACGCGGCGAGCTGAGCCGCGGTGACCGCGTTCGACGCGCAGGCGTCGCAGACGTGATGGAACACCATGGGTACGTAGCCGCCGCCGTGCTGCTCGGCATCGAGCACCTGTTGCTGCATCTCGGCGAGCGTGGTGTCGGTCTCGACCGAATCGTAGGTACGGATCGCCTGCGGGTTGACGGGCTTCATCGGGTTCGCCCATGGGCACGACGGGCAGGTCGGCGAGACCAGCCCACCGACGTCGCGCGACGCGTTGTAGCCGCAGTCCGCGGCGATCCGCTGCACGGCCGCGTTGTCGTCACCGAACGGGTACGCGAACGTGGTCGCCGCGAAGCCGCCGTCGAGGAGGCTGGCCCGATCGTTACAGATCTGGGTGCGCGCCTCGTCGAGCGACACCGTCGGCAGGCGGACGTGGCCGACGGTGTGGCCCCCGATCTCGTGGCCGCGCGTCTGCAGATCGATCGCCTGCGCGCGGGTCAGGAAGCCGGCCGTGTCGAGCCGCGAGTCGTTGATATAGAACACCGCGCGCATGCCACGGGCCTCGACGAGATCGGCGACCTGGTACTGATCCGCCAGCGTGTCGTCGAAGGTCAGCGAGAACACCGTCGTCGCGGACGCGGTGAGCGCGGAGGTCTCCTCCGCGGAGTCCACCGGTGAGACACACGCGCTCGCCGCGCACAAAACCAGCATGCATCGGCACAGCATGACGAGGGCTGTGTGCAAGGTTGCTGCCGCGCAGACCTGCGATGTTTCCCGCTACCACGGCGAACCGGTTTTCAGGGCGTTGGGCGTGGCGGGTGCTCCGCCAGCGCGCTGGAGACGCACTATCGCTGTTCCGGCGTGCTCTTAGCGACAGCGATGCTCGACGAGAATCTCGCTGGGTTGGCGCACGCCCGCGAGCGTCGGCTCGAACCGGATCGCGATCGACTCCACCTCGGGCGTGCAGCGCGCGGCCGCGTAGGCGTGGCGCGACGCGGGCTCCATCGCGAGCAGCCGGCGCAGATAGACCAGCTCGCGCGTCGTGCGAATCCCGTCGCGCATGCTCGTGCGCGGCGCTCCGTGGGTCAGCAGATCGATGACGTGCTCGCCGCTGCGTGCTTCGATCGTGAAGTAGCCGTCGAGCCGCGAGGGTGCCGGCGCGAACATCGTCCACCTCTGCTCGACGCCGAACAGCTCGGCGGGCCGGTGCGCGAACGTGCTGCCCATCCAGAGATTGAGCCCGAGCACGTAGACGATCAATGCGAGCGCGATGCCGTTGCGAGCACGCGATGGCTCGACGACAGGCGAGGACCGCGACCACGGGAGCAAGCCCAGCGTCATCGCCGCGGAGATCATCGGGAACGTATCGAGCCAGAGGAACACCGCGAACCCGACCTGCAGCGCGACCAGCCCGAGCACGACGAGCCAGCGCGCGTACCGCGACGGCACCAGCAGCAGCGGCAGCACCGCGGCCTCGAAGGCGAGCACCGCGACGGTGAGCACCGCGGAGATCGACGGATGCTCGACGAGAATCCGCGCCGCGGGATTCGCCCAGTAGCCGATGTCGACGGCGTGCTCGACCGCCGTGAAGTCCGAGCGCCACTCCGGGCCGGTCTTGAGCAGCGCCGCGAACAGATAGATCGCGCCGATCTGGAGCACGTACGCGGCTGCCGGCACGCCGGTGTAGCGCGTGGTCGCTGGCCCGCGAGCATCGAACGAGAACGCCGCCCCCCACGGCAGCAGCGCGCCGTTGACGAGCGCGATCGAGAACAGCGCGTCGCGGTGATCCCAGAGGTGCGGGTTGCGATGCTGGATCGACAGCATCACCAGCCACAGCAACACCGTGGTGAGCTGGGTCCGCCAACCGAGCGCGACCGCGAGTGCCAGCGCGATGGCGAGCGCGAACACGATCCCGACCCAGATCACCGACCCCGACAGCGTGAGCAGCGAAGTATCGACGAGCCAGCTGACGGATCGCGCAACCTCGCGGGGCAGCACGCCGTCGTCGGAGTAGTGCTCGCGCAGGTGGACTGCGCGCGTGAACAGGTCGAGCAGCACCGCACACGCCACCGCGACCCGCATGACGGCGAGCGAGCGCAGGTCGAGCGCGAACGCACGACGTGCAAAGCCAGCCAGCATCGCAACCATGGTAGCCGGTTGACCGTGGAGCTGCTCGAAATGGGGTCCGGCCCCGGTTCTTGCGCCCGCGCAACTGGCACGATCACGCGATGGCCAGAGCGAAGACGCCCGTCGCGAAGCAGTCCGTCGCGAAGCAGCCCGCTGCGAAGCAGCCCGTCGCGAAGCAGCCCGTCGCGAAGCAGCCCGTCGCGAAGCAGTCCGTCGCGAAGCAGCAGGCTGCAACCACGTCCGCCGCGAGGAAGCCCGTCACGAGCAAGCAGGCTGCAACCAAGCCCGCTGCAACCAAGCTCGCTGCAACCAAGCCCGCCGCGAACAAGCCCGCTGCAACCAGGCCCGCCGCGAAGAAGCCCGCCGCGAAGAAGCCCGCGGAACTTGTTTTACGTAAGCCCTCTCCGGGTGGACCGGGAAGTGATCGCCAGGCGCAGTTCCTCGCCGACATCATCGCGAACATCGATGACAAGAAGCCGCGCCTGGTCTACGCGGACCTCCTCCAGGATCTAGGCGACCCACGCGGCGAGTTCATCGCCCTCGCCTGCGCACGCGCCGACATCCCCGACGAAGACGCTCGGATCCCCGAGCTCGATGGCCAGATCGAGGCGCTGCTCAAGAAGCACAAGAAGACCTGGGCGGCCGCGTGTGGCGAGAACAAGGGTGCGCGCTACGAGTACCGGCGCGGCTTCGTCGAGAAGATCTCGCTCGACGCGAAGGATCTACTCGCGAACGCGGACAAGATCTTCGCCGCCGAGCCGATCGAGGAGCTCAACGTCTGGAAGATCGACGAGAGCCCGACCAAGCGAGGCGGGTCGCGCCTCGCCCCGATCCTCGAGCTCCCACTGCATCGGATCCGCCGGCTGTCGCTCGCGCGCTGCAAGTTGTCGAAGGACGACTTCGAGGCGCTCGCCGCGGCCACGACGCTCGGCAGCGTCGAGCTACTCGATCTGACCAACGGCGGTAGCTACGAGATCCCGGTCGCTCCGCTCGCGAAGGCGACCTCGCTACCGAAGCTGCGCGAGCTCAACCTGCGTGGCTGCATGATCGGCGACGAGGGCGCCCTGGCACTCGCGCGCAGCAAGACGCTGAAGATGCGGAAGCTGATCCTCGCGCGGAACGACCTGCATCCCGCGGCCGGCGAGGCGATCGCCACGGCGGAGTGGGCCTTGGACCTCGTCCACCTCGACGTCTCGAGTAACGAGATGTTCGGGGATGGAGGCCTCGCGGCCCTCGCGGCCAGCACCAAGCTGACATCGCTCAAGACGTTGAACCTCGAGTTCACCGGCCTCTACGAGCAGGCGGCGGAGCTGCTCCGCACCGCGCGCCTGTTCCAGCAGCTCGACAAGATCGACATCTCGGCGACCGGGGTCCGCGCCGACGAGGTGCGCGCGGTGCTCGGCGATCGCCTCGTCCAGTCGAAGATCGGGTTCTGACTACTTCTTCGCCGGAGCCGGGAACTGCGTCTCGGCGCCGACCTTGAGGATGATGTCGAGCGCGAGCGTGCCGTACTTCGCCTTCATCTTGGTCTCGACCTCGGCGGGCGTCTTCGATGCCTTGACCGCCTCGTCGAACGCGAGCAGGTAGTCCTTGGTCGCCTTGATCGCCGACGCGTCCTGCTTCGCCTTCGGATCCTGGTGGCCCGGGATCACGGTGGTCGGGCCCAGCGCCGCGAGCTCGTCGAGCGACTTGATCCACGCCTTGCGCTGGTCGGCGTTGGTCTCGCGGGTCCACACGTGGACGCCGGCGAACACGATGTCACCGGCGATCAGCGTCTTGGTCGACGGGATCCACACGTACGTGTTGTCCGCCGAGTCGCCCTGCGTGGTCTTGATCTCGAGCGTCTGGCCCTCGAGCGTGAGCTTGGTGCCCGCGAGCGCGGTGGGGAGCACGGCCTTGGTCGGCACCAGCGCGCCGTACATCGGGCCCCACTGCTTGATCTTCGCGTCCACGGTCTTCTTGATCTCGGCGAGCGCGCCCGGTGTGGCGACGAGCTTGGCCTTCGGGAACGCCGCCCTGATCGCCTCGAGTCCGAAGAAGTGATCGGGATGCGAGTGCGTGATGTAGACGGTGGTCAGCGTCTTCTTGCTCTCGAGGATGCTCGCGATCAGGCGGTGCGCATCGGCGAGCGAGAACTGCGCGTCGATCAGGATCGCCTCCTTGTCACCCGCGACCAGCGTCGAGTTGACGAGGAAGCCGGTGGGCGAGGCCGTGAATGGCGTCACCGTCAGCTTGGTCTCGGCGTGGGCCACGGCAGACGAGGCGAGGACAGCGGCAACGAGGAGCGTGGTCTTCATGCGCCCCATGGTAGTCAGCGCGGCCTGGCTGACGAGGGTACGGATCCGCGAGCTGATGGTAAAAACGTGCGTTGCTGAGCTCTGAACTCCAGGGGCGTGAGGCTGGTGTGGAGGCGGAAGAACTTGACGAGGTTGGTCGGTTCGTCGAACCCGGTCTCCACCGCGAGCTGCTTGACAGTGACCTCAGAGAACACCAGGGCTCGTTTGAGCTCGAGCAGCAGGCGGTCCGAGATCAACTGCTTGGTGGACTTCCCGGTGTGCTCGACCAGGAGCTCTCCGAGCCGACGTGGTGAAAATCCGACCGCCCGTGCGTAGTACTCGACCGATCGGGTGGTCGAGACATCGCGCTCGAGCAGCGCGAAGAACTGTGCGAGCTGGGCGGCGTGCGGCGTCGGCGCCTGGCCGTACAGACGCTCGCAGCGCACCAGCAACGTGCGACACAGCGACGCCAGCAACTCGGGCTGATACGCATCCAGCGGTCGCGCTTGTTCGGCGACGAGCTGATCGACGATCGCGAGCAGCTCGCCGTGCTCGGTCTTCGAGGTCTCGAGCCAGGGCGTCTCCCACGCCGGGGACAGCACGTTCGCGCCGATCCCCACGGCGACCGAGGGTTCGATCAGGACCATCCACGCATCGACCGCGCGATGGAAGATGAACTGGCGGACTCGCCCCGCCGCGATGAAGCCGAGGCGTCGTGCACCGATCGGGACCGCGTGGAAGTCGACCATCATCTGTCCCGACCCGACGCTCCCGACGAAGAGGATGTGGAACGTCGGGCGCATCGGGAGTTCGAGCTCCAGCGGGAGCTCGCCGCGGCTCACTCGCTCGAACAGCTGCTGCAGCCGGAACACCTCGATACCGACGGTCGGCTTCGCGCGATGCTCGAACGCGAGCTGCTGGATCGCACGCGCTCCGGACCGCTTCATAGCCCTCGCGTGCGTTCCGGCCGCAACGCGATCCCACCGGCGAGCGCGCGATCGATCACGGCGATGATCTGCTCGCGATCGCGCGGCAGCCTCCCGCCGAGCGGCAGGTAGTTCGACGCGTGGTTGGTGCGGAACAGCGCCTCGGTGGGACGAGCATGTGCGACGAACGTCCGCAGCTCGCCGAGCAAGTGATCCACCGCAGGCAGCTCGAATTTGCCTCGTCCGGCGAGCTTCGCGAGGGGCGTGCTCGGGACGATCGTCAGCGTCAACGCGGCGAGATACTGAGGATCCATCGCGGTCGCGAGCTCGGCTGATCCTGCGGCATGCTCCGCCGAGCGCTCGACCCCACCTGCCCCGAGGAGAAAGATCGCCGACAGCTCCATGCCCGCTGCACGCGCACGCCTCGCTGCCTCGACGTGATCCGCGAACGTGCTGCCCTTCGCGATCCGCTTGAGTGTCTCTTCGTCACCCGACTCCGGTCCCATGTAGAGGAGTGACAACCCCGCCTCGCGCAACGCGCGGAGCTCGGCGTCGGTCTTCGCGAGGACGTTCGTCGCGGTCGCGTAGCAGCTCACGCGCCGTAGTCGAGGGAACAGGCGCCGGCAGGCCTCGAGGATCGGCTCCCAGTGACCGAGCTCCATCACCAGCGCGTCACCGTCGGCGACGAACACCTTCTCGACGTGCGGCCCGACCTCCCGCGCCGCGTTCGCGAGATCCTCGAGAGCCTCGCTCACCGGCTTCACCGAGAACGTCGGCTTGTCCCGGTACATGTCGCAATACGTGCAGTGGTTCCACGAGCAGCCGATCGTGGCCTGCAAGATCAGCGCGTCGGCCTCGGAGGGCGGGCGGTAGAGCTTGCCGACGTAGCGCACGCCCGCACTCTACTTCAGCGCGTGCAGGCTGTACGCCTGGACGTAGATCGTGCCGTCGGAACCGACCGCCGGTGTGCAGTACCAGCTGAACGGCTCGGTGCCGGTCTTGCCGGGCATCGAGTCGCGGCGCCACAGCAGCTTGCCCGTCTCGAGATCGACGCCGACCAACGCACGCTTGTCGGTGTCGTCGTCGATCAGGATGCACACGACGACGTCACCACCGACGGCCGGACCGGCGTTCCCGATGTAGTACGGCGTGTCGAGCCCGACCGACCACTTCGGTCTTCCGGTCGCGAGATCGAACGCCGCGAGCTTGCCCTCGGAGCGGGTCAGCAAGCGGTCCGCGGTGATCGCGAACGGCTTGTTGTCGTCGTCGGTCGAGACCTTCGCGACCCACTTCTGCTTGCCGGTCCCGCGGTCGACCGCGACGAGGCCCTTGTCCGACCACACGTAGACGTGCTTCGCATCCACCGAAGGTGTCGCCCGCGAGGTCGCCGGGATCGTCCACCGCTTCTTCTGCGTCGCGACGTCGACCGCGAACAGCTTCTGCTCGGCGGTGAAGTAGAGGACTCCGTCGGCGAATGCGATGCCGCCGCGGACGCCGACCTTGACGTCGTCGCGCTTGACCGGGAACAGCCACTGCTTCCGGCCGGTCGCGACCGACAGCGCGATCACACCCTCGCCCGCGCCCTGGATCACCACGTCGCCGACCACCACCGGCGTTCCCTGCACGCCGCTCACGTTCGCGACCCACTTCGGCTTGCCGGTCTTCGCGTCGAGCGCGAACACCTGCTTGTTGCACGGTACGTAGAGGACGCCATCGGCCACCGTGACGTCACCGGTGAGCCAGGTCTGGTTCTTCGCCAGATCGCGCTTCCACGCGGTCTTGCCGTCGGCGATCTTGGTCGCCGAGACCTTCGCGTTGAACGCGTAGTCGCCGGCAAACACGAGCCCGAGCGTCTCGTCGATCACCGGACTACCACCGTACTCGCCACCACCTTCGAACCCGGTCTTCACCGTCCATCGCAGCTTCGGTGCCTTCTTGGAGATCGCACCGGCGTAGACACCCGTGCGAGCCGGGCTCCCGAGAAACGTCGCGGTCATCGTGGCGTTGACCACCGCCGCAACCTTCACCTTGGCTTTGGGCGTCTCGACCTCCACGCGTTCGTAGGACGGCAGATCACCACTCGCAGCGGCGAACGCACCCGCCAGAAGCTTGCGCGCGTCCTTGATCGTCTTTGGTGGCATCCCCACCCAGGTGATCTTCGCGAGCAGATAGCCGCCGCCGTCGTACGCGGTCAGCGTCGCGGGATCCGGCTTCTTGACGGTGGCCGGCTCGCCAGGGCCGTCGTGCCTGCTCACGCCGTGCTCGTCGAGCACGATCTCGTTCTCCGGTTCGCCGAAGAACTCGTCCTCGTCGGCAGCGCTCGCACAGAACAGCGGTTCGCCCAGGTGGCCGACGCTGTCGAGATCTTTCCCTGCGTGCCACGTGATCCACGCGGGCACGCGACTGGCTTCGATCCGATCGCCGAGCAGCGTCAGGATCGCGCCCTGCGTCGCGCCCTTCGTGAACGCCTTGGCGAGCTGCTTGCCGAGCTTCGCATCGGCGGTGACGTCGAGGACCTCTTGAACGAACGACGGCTTCGGCATTGGTCGGTCTACTCTCCCTCGCGCATCGCGCGACTTTCCATACAACCCGAAGGAAACCGTGCTCGCGGACCTAGCCCGTTCGACTTTGCCGGGTACGAGGGTACGTCCCGCGGGCGTCAAGATTTGGTTGGTCCGCTGCCCTTGGATGCACACGAGAGCGGATGCTGATTCGATGTCCAGACCATATCCCCGGCACACCGCGCGGATCGAAGGCGACTTCGTCGTGTTCCTGATCGGCGCTCACATCGCGAAGCCGTGGAAGCTAGCGACGGTGCTCAACGTCGGGCGGGCGATGGCCGCGATGATGAAGGAGCTCGAGTCGAATCCGCAGCTCGGGTATCTCGGGCAGGAGCGGTTCGGCAGTGTGCGCGCTGTCCAGATCCAGTACTGGCGGTCGCGCCAGCACCTGATGGACTACGCACGCTCGAAGGACAGCGTGCATCTCCCCGCCTGGAAGCACTTCAACCAGGTCGTGGCGAAGACCTCCGCCGTCGGGATCTGGCATGAGACGTACATGATCCGCGCTGGCGAATACGAGTGTGTTTACGGCAACACGCCGGTGATGGGCCTCGCCAAGGCGGCGACACGCGTCGAGGTCAGCGGCACGGCGCAGACGGCGGCCGGGAGGCTCGGTCTCTCCGACGGTAGTGACACACCCGATGGTGCGGAGATCTAGCTCAGGAATCAGACGATCGGCTCGCGGGTGCTCACGGAGAGGGAGGTACGCGGTCCACGAGGCACGCCGTGTAGCGGGCACGCAGTTGCTGGATCGCTTCGAGTTGGGATGCGGTCGGGTGACCGGGCGTGTTCGCGGTCGACCACGCTTGCAGATCTCCTGTCACCGCCTCGGCGCACGATCGATCGGGGCACGCACAGATCTCGTCGGTGAAGCTCGCGAGCTGGGCGAGCACGCACGCGGTATCGTCCGCGACGCAAGTGGGCCGTGATGACCGATCTCGGACCTTGTCCTTGCATGCGGTGTAGTCGGCCGTGAGCTTGTCGACGCGCCGCACGTGCTCCGGTGAGGGTTGCTCGTGGGGTGCGCTCTGGGTGGCCCACGCCTTCACCACCGCGTCGGTTCGCGCCGCGCACCGGAGGTCCTTGCACGCGCACATGGTCATGCGAAAGCCATCGACCGTAGCGATCGTGCACGCCGCGGATCCCGGGTCACGCTCACAGGGTGACGGTACGGGTTTGGTGGGCCGTGGAGGTGTAGGCGTCGGCGTGGGTCCACCGCAGCCGACGACCATGCTCGCCGTGACCCAGATCGAAACGCGCCACATTCGGGCGATCCTTGCACAGACAACGCGCCCCCGCGCCGATTTGTCCTCGATCGCTCGAGACTCTCGCCGCGCTGCGCGGACCCTGCTGGGCCTGCGTGTCGAGCGGCTCGACGACCTATCGGCGAGACGAAGGACGGCTTCGCCACCGGCGCAGCATGACGCCGAGCGCGAGCGCCACGACCGCGAGGCCGCCGCCATTGCCGGTCGAACAGCCACCCGCCTCGGCCGGCTCGTCGATCGACGGGGGCTCCTCGCCGGGATCATCCGCCGGGCCCGCGCAATCGGTCGGACACGTGGTTGTTGTTTCGTCGCCATCGCACAGCGCATCCCCACACGTCACACGCCCGACCGGCGCGGCGAGCGGCGTCCCGTTGGCGATGTAGAACAGCGAACCGCCGTGGATCTTGTCGACCACGGCCACCTCGATCGACGGATCCAGCGCCGGGCAGCCGTTGCTACGGCCCTGCTTCGCGGTGTTGCCATCGTCGACGTACGTCGCTTCGTGAACGACGACCAGGCGATCGCGCATCCGCGTGTTCGCCATGTGGTTCGGGCTGCCGTCGGGGGACACGCCGTCGAGGCGCATCGAGTGCTGGTGGGTGCCGTCGTAGATCTCGGCGGTGAGCGAGAAGCCGAGCGAGCTCTGGTTCGAGTCCGAGACGTTGGAGAACGTGTTCGCGTAGCCGTCGTGCTCGGGATCGCTACCGCTGCCGTGCGCGACCTTGTGTGGCTCGACGGCGCCGGAGGTCAGGTCGACCAGCCAGAACCGATCCTTGCCCGAGAACAGCGAGAGGTCGACGACGGTCAGGTACGCCGAGTTCGCGATCCGCGCCTGGTGGACGTCGTAGAACACCAGCGCGTCCTCGAGCAGTCCGCGCGGAACGACATTGCTCGGATCGACGTGCTCGTAGCCGTGGACGATCGCGGCGCGCTCCGCGGCCGAGAGCTCCGGCAGCGGATACTGCGAGACGTCGATCTCCGACGTGTCCGTCGCGAGATCTGGTTCCGCGGCACATGCCGCGACGACTACTGCACACGCGGCCCAACGCGTGGGTTGACTCATCGTCGCTAGCGTCGGTCAGCCGGCACGCACGGTCAACGTAGTGACCGGGAATCCTGCTGACAGTCCGGGCTGCAACGTGTTGGTTGCGAGTGTCGGGAAATCAGCGCTGTCGGGAAACCCGAAGCGCGTGGCGCGAGGTCAGTCGTCGACGACGGCGTCGGCTCGTATCTCGAGGCATTCGCAGCGCGCTGGGCAACCGCTAGGACGGTCGGCGCTCGAGCACGAGGAACATCGTCGTCGTCGCCGTGGCCTGGACGTGCGCGCGCAAGCAAACGCGTTCGTTTCGCCTCGGCGTCTCACCGAAGGTACGAGCTGGACTGTGGATCAGAAACCGCACCACGTCGCCTGCCGCGAACGGGGCCGTGCCCACCAGCGTGAGGAGCCGGAGCTCGACCAGGTATCGCGGGTCCGAGCCGACCGGCCACGCCTGCTTGGTCGCGTCGCTCGCGGTCGGTAGCGAGGGCGGGCGGGTGACCGTCGCACACAGATCGAAGGTGCGTGCAGCGGGCGCGCTCGGTGACGGCGCCGCCGCGCTCGGCGAGCCTGCCAGCAGGAGCATCCCGAGAGGCCCGAGTACTCGAGGCATCCGCCAAGCCTGCACCGACTGCCGCGTGGATGCCAAGATCCGAGCGCGGTAACCCGCGACCATCCGGGCCGCCAAGCAACCCGCCGGACGTCGAGTGCTGCTCCGCAGCCCGCATGTGGTCCGAAAGGTTGGGATCTTTACCGTGCCGCGCGACAAGTCCCGCGGGCTGCGTTCAACAAGAGATGCGATGGATCATTTTCGTCATGGCAGTTGCCCTCGGGTGCGGGGAGCACGCCCCGCCTACCCCTCCCTGCGACGGTGCCGAGTGCGAGGAAGGCATCGACGAGTGCACCACCGACAACGGCGGCTGCGATCCGGTGACCGAGTGCACGAACACGATCGAGACCCGGATCTGTGGTGCGTGTCCGATCGGCTATTCGGGCACCGGCGAGACGGCGTGCGTCGACATCGACGAATGCGCGACCGCGAACGGCGGCTGCGACGCGCTCGTGACCTGCTCCAACACCGCGGGTGCCCGCACGTGCGGCACCTGTCCGACCGGATACTCTGGCACCGGTGACGCCGGCTGCGTCGACATCGACGAGTGTTCGACCGCGAACGGCAGCTGCGATGCGCTGACCACCTGTGCCAACACGCCGGGCGGCCGCACCTGTAGCGCGTGCCCGAGCGGCTTCACCGGCACCGGCGACACCGCCTGCGTCGATATCGACGAGTGTCTCGTCGATCACGGCAACTGCGATCCGCTGGCGAGCTGCACGAACACCCCGGGCGGCCGCACGTGCGGAGCCTGCCCCACGACCCACGCCGGCACGGGCGAGACGGGCTGCATCGAGCCGATCAGCTGCGCCGACGACGATCTCGACGCACTGGTCGCCGCCGGCTCCCACGAAGTTCCGGTCAGCGCCGAGTGCGGCGGCAACCCGACACGCTGCTGCAACAACGGAGTCCCCTCGAGCTGCGGTTCTCTCGCGTACGACTACACCCTCGAGCCCGGCGACCCTCCGCGCTACACGACGAGCGCGGTCCAGGACGGCTTCGATGCCACGTTGCGCGTGCGCGTGAAGGCCACCGAAGCCATACCGCTGGACTTCTCGCAGATCGGCGAGTGTGCGTTGCGCATCGACACCGAGCTCGGTGCCACCCAGGAGATCCAGCTCACCATGGGCGTGCGCAAGGTCAGCGGCGCGAACGGTCCGCACCTCACCTTCGGCAACTTCAGCCTGAGCGGGTTCACGTCGAGCGACTTCTCGATCAGCGGTGGCGCGCTGTGCTCGGTGGTCAGCGTCCCCCCGTCCGTGATCGCCGACATGGTGCTCGAGAACTTCCACGCCGGCATCGTCGATCGCGTCTGCACCACATGCCCCTGCGAGTAGCTGGCCCGACGGCGGCGCGACCCAGGCGAGCAGCTCGGCGCCGTGCGCGAACATGCCGTGATCGAGGGCCTGCGCACGCGCACGACGAGTTTTTTGTTTTCGCATCGGGTATTGCCCGAGGCCGTCACTAGCCTCCCGATTTCTCGGGACACCTACAACCGCAGCTCGCGAGGGATCGCGTATGGGCGGCCACAGGTTCGCCTGGCTACGAAGTCGTCTACTTGTAGCGATCGTGCTCGAGTGTTTCCTTTCCGCTCATGGGTGGAAAGACTGCGTGCGCCGTGAGCGCACTGTTCGCGATGCATTGCGCCGCAAGTGATGAGATTGACGATGCGTCGTCGGCGCTCGCTTCGCTTTCGATCACTTCCGTCACAGCGAGCGGAAGTGAACCAGGGAATCCCGCGAGCAACGTGCTCGACGGCGAACTCGCGACGCGTTGGTCGAACGCGGGCCGAGGCTCGTGGATCCAGGCCGACCTCGGCAGCGTCCACTCGATCGGAGCGGTGTCACTCGCGTGGTATGCGGGCGCGTCGCGCTCGTCCAACCTCGAGGTGCGTGTGTCGAAGGACGGCACCACGTTCTCGACCCTGCTCGCCGAGGCCAGCAGCGGGGCGACGACGAACCTCGAGACCTACGACCTCGCAAAGACGGACGCGCGCTACGTCCGCGTGATCGTCAACGGCAACACCGAGAACGACTGGGCGAGCGTCACCGAGCTGCGAGTGCATCCCGGTGTGGACGCGATCGCGCCGAGCATCGGCATCACGTCACCGCTCGCAGCGTCGACGCTGCCACTCGGCGTGGTCGCCGTCGCAGGCACCGCGACCGACAACCAGAGCGTGGCGAAGGTCGAAGTCTCCGTCGACGGCGGTACGTACATCGCGGCGACGCCGCTGGCAGCCGGCAACTGGTCGACCTGGACCGCGACCCTGCAGATCGCGGCTCCTGGGTCGCACAAGCTCACCGCGCGCGCGACCGACAGCACCGGCAACCAGGCGTGGTTCTCCATCACCGGCACGTACGGTGGCAGCACGCCACCAGATCCACCGACGACGGGTGACGCGTTCGGCATCAGGCAGCTGTATCCGTCGATCGCCGGCGGCAAGAATTGGGTCTCGAAGTGGCACGTCGGCGGCCCGCGTTCGTTCAGCGGCAACGACCCACAGGATCCGTGGTTCGACGCCGATCACGGCAACGCCAGCTACGCCAGCGACGGTGCCGGGCAGCTGACGATCAGCGGCTCGACGCCGCGCATGTACGTTCACGATCCGGCGCTACAGGATCAGTGGCGCAACGTCGAGATCACGATGTACTTCAAGCGCGTCACCGATTCGAGCATCGCGTACGGCGGCATGGTCGCGCTCGCGCGCACGAACCACGGCACGATCGGCGACGAGAACGTCAACGGGTGCGATACCCGCGGCATGGCAGCGCGGATGCGCTACGACGGCCACATCGACTTCGAGAAGGAGACCAAGCACCCGGCGTCGAAGACGGTGATGAACAAGACGCAGTGGTCCGGCGGGATGCCGAAGAACCAGTGGATCGGCTACAAGCACGTCGTCTACGACCTGCCGAACGGCAACGTCAAGCAGGAGCTCTACATCGACACCACCGACGGCGCGAATGGTGGGACGTGGGTGAAGCTCAACGAGTACATCGATACCGGCAGCAACTTCGGGGTCGGTGGGACGCCGTGCAAGAGCGGGGTCGATCCGGCGATGAAGCTCACCGCCGCGGGCGCGCGCACGAACTCGGAGACCGGCCGTCCGAATATCAGCGTGTACTTCCGCAGCGACGGCGTCGGGAGCAGCGGCCTGATCTACAAGCGCGGCAGTGTTCGGGAGATCGCCACACCCTAGGCAACGCGACCGGCGTGCATCCGGCCGACCACGACCTGCGCCGGCCGCAGCAGCGCACCGTTGAAGGTGTAGCCCGGGGAGATCTGATCGATCACGGTGTCGTGGAGCGCGAGCGTCGGAACGTAGGTCGTCGTGATCGCCTCGTGGATCGCCGGGTTGAACACGCGATCCTGGGCCTCGATTCGCTCGACGCCGTAGCCACGCAACACGCCCTCGAGTTGCTGCCGTACGAGGAGCACGCCCTCGATGACGGCCTGCGCGTCTCCTGCAGCATCGGCCGCCGCGATCGTTCGGTCGAGGTTGTCGAGCACGGGTAGGAGCTTCTCGACGAGCTGCTTCTTGAGGTCGTCCGCGACCGCGCGTGCGTCCCGCGTCACCCGTTGCTTCACCGCCTCGAGCTCGTTGAGCGCATCGGCGAGGACGCGTTTCTCGTCGGCGGCAAGTCCTTGCATGCCCAACGATCTGGTCACTCCTCGGGGCCGAGTCCACCGGCTATTCGGTGGGGGAAAGCCTCCTAGGTGATGAGGTGATACGACCAACCGCCCGATGTGAGCACGGGTTCGAGAAAACCAGTTCCGCTGACCCGCAACCTCGTTCAGACTGGAGCAACCGAGATCGGTGTGATCGGCCTCTCTGCGACCACCGCCGACGGCGACTAGCGCTCTGTCGACCGGACGGGCACCTGTGCTAGGGTGCCCGTTCGCTCTCGCATGAGGGCGCCGCCGCACATGTCGGCGAGGAGAGCCACTGATGTCTAACCAACGACCATCCTTCGCAAAACGCGATCGGGAAATGCGACTCAAGGACAAGGCCAAGCAGAAGGCCGAACGCCGTGCAACCAAGTCCGACGATCCGAACCGCCCGAAGGGGCCGCCGATGGGCGAAGCGTTCGATCCCGTGGCCGCTGACAACCCTGCTCCCGTGCAGGTCTCGAATTCCGGTCCCCCTTCGTCGGGACCCCGCCCCGGCGGCTTCAATAGTGGTCCGCGTTCTGGTTCGGGTCGCGGTCCCGGTGGTCCTCGCCCCGGTCCGACGCCCAACCCCGCCTCGGCGGCTGCTCGCCAAGGTCTGAGCTCGAGCCCTGCTCCAGGCGGTGCTCCTAACGGTGGTGCGCCCAACGGTGGTGCGCCCCCGAACGGTGGGGCCCCGAAGGCGGCGCCTACCGCTGCGGCGCCCGCTGCACCTCCGTTCGGCGCTCGTCCCGCCGCGACGACTCCGTTTGGCGCTCGTCCCGCGTCGTCGACCGCTACGACCGCGGCACCTGCGCCGGCCAATCGCCCGCCGCCTCGTCGCCCGTAGCTCGCAGCCGAAACGAAGAAACGCCTCTGCTGAGTCACAGCAGAGGCCGTTTTCATTTGGGGTCCAATGCTTACAGGATGGCGCCGAGGCCAAGGCCCCAGTACCGCTCGTTCGCCATCTCGCGAACGCTGCCGTAGACGAAGCCATCGAGCTTGCCGCCGAAGCGCAGACCGGCTCCGACCTCGGCCTCGTCGCCCCACTTCGCGGACTTCGAGCCGTGCTGGCGCGCCTCCGACGACCACAGGTACGTCTGCCGCACGTAGGCGACCGGCTTGAGCTCGTCGGACAGATGCAGCACGACGAACGCCTCGGTCGGCACCTTCCACGCGAAGTCGAGCACGCCGCCGGTGATGCCCGACATGCCGAAGCCGATCGTGGCGCCGACCTGCAGGTTCTTGCCGAGGAACACGCCCGGACCGAACCCGAGGTGCATGTCATACGCGAAGTGCGTGTTGTCACCGACGGTGGCACCGATCGACAACTCGCCCGCTGTGGCGACACCGATCATCGGGCGACCGCTGACGCTGCGCATCGTGCCACCGATGTTGATCAGCGCATCGAAGTCGGTGCGCGTCGCCGGCCGCTCGACGCGTAGCCCACCACCGAACCCCGCCGTGATGTCGCGGTACCACGGGTCGCGTTCCTTGCGCTCTTCGTCCTCTTCCTGGACCTGCTCGTCGATCGTGCCTGCACCACGCGCGACGGTCTTCTCCGCCGCCGTCACCGGGCGCAGCGTGCCCTGCTGGAACTGCACCTCGCCGGGACCTTCGAGCGTGATCGTCGCGATGAACTCGCCGTCCTTGTTGTCGACGCGGATCGTGTACGTCTCCGTCGGTAGGGCGAGGCTCAGTGGCTCGCCGGCGTCCTTGGTGAGCTCGATCGCGACGCGCCCGGTCTGGTCGACGACGGTGACGCGGCCCTTCATCGCCGACGGCAGCACCAGCGCCGTGTCGGTGCTGCGGAGATCCGTGATCACCACGTCGCCGGTGCCCGACAGGTGCATGTCGTACGCGGGGTGCTGCGGGCCGTGCGTGGTGTTCTGCGTGCGGCCGAGCGTGTGCTCGTACGAGAACTGATAGGCCTCGGTCAGCGTGATCTTGCCGTCGCGATTGCGATCCGCGGCACCACGCAGCGCGGCGACGAAGAAGTACGTGAAGAACGACGCGCCGATCCGATCCGATTCCTGCGCGTCCTCGTCGGCGGAGCTCGACGACAGGAACGCGAAGCCGGCCACCTGGTTCGACGTGTCCTGGAGGAACGGCGGCTTCTTGGTGCCGCCCTTGATCCGCGTGAACGAACCCGACGCGCACGAATCGACGATCGCGATGTGGACGTCGGCCGGCATCGCGCGGATCCGCTGGCGCAACTTGCCGTAGTCGTAGCGCGAGCCCGCGAGGAGGATGCCGGTCTCGTCGGCGTGGCCCGAGTAATAGACCACCAGCTCGACGCGCTGCCCCTTCTGGCGCTGGTCGCGGATGCGCGCCGACAGCGTGTCGATCGAGCGATCGAGCGCCGCGATGTCGGGCTCGCTGAGCAGCGCGAGATCGGGAAGCTCGACCCCGCCGAGCTGGCGCAGCACGTCGGCGATCTTCGTTGCATCCTGGCCCGCGTAGCGCAGCTTCTCGCGCTTCGCTCCGCCACCGGTGTTACTCCCGATGACGAGCGCGTACCGCCGGAGCACCGCCGAGCTCGTCGGGGTCTTCGCGCTCGCCGAGCGCTCCATCACGGCGACGAGCAACATGCCCGCGAGGCACACCACCATCGTTTGCCAGGTCATCTTCGCCCTCATTGCGGTCCTCTTTTCGGAGCCAGTTCAGGTTTGCGTAAACGGAGCGACCACTGATCGAGCTCGTCGGGAAGAGCGAGCTCGGCGGTGGCGCTGTCGGCGCGCTGCGCGAACGCACGCAGCGTGTCGAGTGTGCGAATGACATCGATCGGCTCGTCGCAGGTGACGATGAAGAACCGCTCGAAGGTGGGGGCCGCGTCGAGTGCGTAGGACTCGGGGAGCGTCGTCGTGGTCTTCGCGAGCGCGGTCGAGCCCTGCTCGGTCGCGGGGAAGTGCAGCGTGACCTCACCGGCGCCGTCGATCGAGGCGATCACGCCGTACTTCGCCGTCGCCGGCTTGTAGCGGAGCTGCAGCACGTCACCGGGTTTGACCAGCGCATCCTCGACGAGCAGCTCGGGGTGGTCGCCCGCGTTGCGATACGCGATCACGCGGGCCGGCCCCTTCGCACGTTCGCCACCTGCATCGACGACGGCCGGCACCTCCGGGTTGCTCGTTTCGCGATCGATCACGCGCACGGCGACCAGCAGGACGCATGCAGTGCCGATCACACCGGCGAGCGTCGCGAGCCGACGGCGGCGGCGGGTCGCAGCGTTCACACGCACGCGCGCTTCGATCTGCGCGACGGCGGGGGCGGCGGGATACTTCGCGAGCTCGGCCGCATCGGCGTCGCGCAGCGCGGCCACGCGTACGGCGAGCTCGCCCTCCGCACCGTCGAGGCGTGCGCGACTCGCGGGCGGCACCTCGTCGAGCGCGACTCGTTCGACGAGCCAGTCGGGTAACGTGGTCATGGGACCTCCCAGGTGTCTAAAGCGCGGAGTTTCGTGCGCAGCTTGCAGAGCCGCTTGCGCACACCGGAGACGGACATGCCGAGCTCGGCCGCGGTCTCCTCGAGCGTCATCTTGTCGTGTAGGTGGAGCATCGCGATCAGGGCGGTGGTCTCTGGTTCGTTGCGAAACAGCGTGTCGAGCATCGCGCGCGCGGCATTGCGAGCCCCGGGATCGGTGGCCTCGGCGATCTCGGCGACCACGTCGTCGTCGCCATCCTCGGGACGCCGGCGCTTGGAGCGCAGCTTGTTCAAGCAGACGTTGGTCGCGATCCGGAACAGCAGCGAGCTCCCGCCCTGGTGGTCGAGCTGCGGGTGGCTGAGGACTTGGACGAAGACATCGTGCATGGCGTCTCGAGCGGCCTGATCGTCCCGCAGGAGCTGCTTGCAGCGCCGGAGGACCATCGGACCGTACTTGCAGTAGTAACTATGCGGATCGACAGGCACTGGTAGCGAACGGACGAGGGTGTAACACCGCGGCCTCCTGAAAGTGCCCCTGCGATTTTCGGGTGCGACGAGCGCTGGTTGGCCTCGTCCGGACAGGCATGAAGATTCCGGCCAACCTGACCACCCCGCGGATCAAGCTGGTTTACGGCGAGGAGGTCGTGCACAGCTTCGGCACGCTTCGCCGCAAGGGCATCTTCGGAAACCGCTATGGCGAGCTCCACGTGACCAACCAGCGCGTCGCCTTCGTCAAGGCCGTGATGGATGGCCTCGCCGCCAGCGCGATCAGCAAGTTCGGCGTCAAGCCGTCGATCGTGTTCGAGCGCAGCTCGATCAAGTCGATCGACAAGGTGCCCCACAAGAAGCAGATCGCGATCGTGATCGTGGACGGTCAGAAGACCGAGCGGTTCCTGGTCGACGAAGCCGATGCGGATGCGGCCCTCGCCGCGTTCCAGGCCGCCGCATAGTTCCCGTTCACGGGACACCGCATGGGCACCTCGTCAACCCTGGCTCGTGCAGTTGATGTCGACAGGGATCCTGCCGGGGGCGGAACTCGCCGCTTCTTCTTCCGCTTAGTTCAGCTTCAGCTCGAGCACGATCGCGCCATCCCGTGCTCCGAGCGACGCGAGCTGTGCGCCCTTCGCGACGCCCGGGATCGGGATCTGCGCGAGCGCCTCGTCGATGCTGGTCGCGACCAGCGACCAGGCGCCTTTGACGATGCCTTCGACGCCCGCCGGATCGAGTGGTCGCGATAGCGGACCGTGCTGCGCGAGCAGCTGCGCGAACACCTGCGGCTCGGTGGTGCCGAGTGCGAGCACGCCGGGCTTGATCGCGAGCCCGGTGCGCAGCGAGACCGCGAACCGCTGGACCTCCGCACCTGCGGCATCGCGGGCGGTGATCAACAGGTCGCCGACCACGAGCTCGAGCGCGGTGTCGGCGTGGATCGTCGGCGGCAACGCGATCGAGAGCTCGAGCGTCGCGATCCGCGGATCGAGCAGCATCGCCAACGGCCCGAGCTGGTCGCGCGGCAGGGTTCGATCGAACGCACGCGAGGCCCACAAGCCGGCGAACAGCTGGTTGACCGAATTCGCGGACACCCAGACTGCAGCGTCGCCGGCCGGCACGGGCACGAAGGCTCGCGTCGTCGCATAGCGCCCCGCGGCTCCACCGCGCACCGCGAGCTTGGCGTCGGCGACCATCGCGATCCCCGTCGGCGCGAGCTCCACCCACGACGGCGCGACGATCACGTCGACGTCGCGGCCGAGCACCTGCGGCAACGCCGGGCGTGTCAGCAGTGCGGAGAGCTGCGCGTCGACGAGCGGCGGCAGCTTGCTCGAGATCATCTGCGCGAGGGCGATCTCGACCGCAGGTCGCGTGACGCGCTTGAGCATGGACTCGATGACACCGGGCATCCCGGTCATCTGGAACTGGAAGTCATCGAGCGTGACGTCGGGCTTGGGAAACGACGTCTGGATGCGGCCCCCCGCGCGGACTCGCAGCTCCGAGGTCACGCGCGCTCGCGTCCGCACACTCATCGAGGTCGAGCCCCCGATGCACGCGGCGCGATAATGAACGTCGAGCTTGACCTCGATGCCGTCGATGCGAACCGCGAGCTCCAAGGCATTCGTCGCCGGCACCAGCGCGACCTCGATGGTGCCGACGGTGACGTTCGCGATGTCGACGCGTGCACCCAGGCAGCCGGGGTCCTCGTAGATCGGGTTCAAGGCCTGCGCGGCCTGCGTCAAGTCGAGCGCCTTCGCCGATGCGGCGAGCGCCTTGCCGATCGCCATCACCCCGGCACGACCGAGGCGCGCACCGATCGGGGCAGCCACGCTGCCGTCGCTCGGCGCGAACGGACCTGCGAGCACGGCGCGCACGTCGCGGACGTCGTGGTTGTCCGCGTCGAGCGCGTGGGTCTCGAGGATCGCGAGGCCGCGCGGCACCTGCACGACGGCCATGAAGGATCCATCGCCGGCCACGGTGGCTGGCGTGCCGTTGATCGCGACCCGAACCGGACCTTCATCGCGCACGCGGCCGCGGACGATCACCGAGCCATCGTCGACGAACGTCCCGCGCGCGGGTGCGTCGATCTCGAGCGTGGGCTCACCGACGACCGGCGCCTCGGGCGGTCGCGGCTCCGGAGGTGAGCTCGTGGTCGGGCGAGGACACCCCGCGAGCAGCACCAGGACCATCCACGCGCGCACGCCACAGTGTGCCGCATGCCTTCCGGTTATGCTGTTCCGGATGTCGAATGACCACGTGGGGGTCGGATTTTCGGCGCTGGCGGCGACGTTGCCCGTCGTGATCTATCTGTTCGTGATCTACCGATTCGATCGCTACGAGCGCGAACCGTGGTGGCTCGTGCTCCTGACGTTCCTCTACGGAGCGATCGGCGCGATCATCCTCGGCGTCGTCCTGTCGCTGGTGGTGATCGCCGCGGCCGGCAAGGGCGACGACTTCTCGTTCGGCGCGAGCATCGTGGCGCCGCTCTGCGAGGAGCCCTCGAAGGCGCTGTTCGTCTACCTGCTGCTCTTGACCCGGCACTTCGACAACACCACGGATGGGTTGATCTACGGAGCGGCCTCCGGTCTCGGCTTCGCGATGACCGAGAACTTCCTCTACTTCGCCAGCTCCGCCGACGCCGGCATGGAGCAGTGGCAGCAGGTCGTGATCCTGCGCAGCTTGTTCTCCGCCCTGATGCACTGCGCGGCGACCGCGACGTTCGGGGCGATCCTCGGGCGGTTCCGCTATCGCGGTGGCACCAAGCAGTGGCTGCTCGCACCGCTTGTAGGCCTCGCACTCGCGATGACGCTGCACGCGGCGTTCAACACCGCGCTCGTGCAGAGTGCGATGCAGGGAGACGAGCAGGTCGCGTACCTCGGGTTTGGCCTGGTGCCGATCGCGGCGCTCACGCTGTTCGCGTTGACGATGATCTCCCTCGGTCGCGAGCACCGCATGCTGGCCGCGGAGCTTCGCGAGGAGGCCACCGTCGGCATCATCCCGATGGAGCACGCCAACATCCTCCCGTTCCATCGCAAGCGCTGGAAGGCAGGCTGGCTCGATCCGCGGATCGACAAGAAGCGCTACATCCAGGCCGCGACGCTGCTCGCGTTCCGCAAGTGGCAGAGCAAGCTGCCCGCCGGCCGGCGCTACGATGTCGCGAACGAGCTGGTGAGCCTCCGCAAGGAGGTCGCGTACCTGTTGCGCGCGGCACGCGATCCCGGGCCACCACCGGGTGGTCCACCGCCGATGCAGGGCGGTCCGTACTACCCACCGCCGAACTAGGGGCTCCCTGGTCGGTGATCGCGCCTTCGGTGCTTACCCACCACTCGGTCACTTGGATCTCGCCGCTGGTGGATCCTTCGACGACAGACAGGCGGCTCGATCACGACACACTGCGACGGCAAACACTCGTCGGTCCCTCCGTGCGTCGGGCTTCGCTCAGTTCGGACTAACGCATCATCGATTCGAGCGCACCGGCGAGCACCGCGGCGCCTTGCGGCGTCGGGTGCACGTCGCAGGTGCCGTCGGGCATCTTGATCAGCAGGCCACCGGCGCACGGATCCTCGGCGGCGTCCGCGAACGCGGTCATGCCGTCGGCGACGTCGCCGCCATGTGCGTGGGTCTGCTCGACGAGGATCTCGTTGATCTTGTCGAGCGCGTACTGCGCCGTGGTGTCCCCGGGATATGGGTTGTAGATCGAAAGTGAGATCAGCGGACCGTCGTAGACCTTGCGGAGCTGCGTGAAGATGAAGCCGAGGTTCGCGTTGTACGTGCTCGCGGTCGAGATGAAGTTGGTCAGGATGCAGTTGAAGTCGCGATTGCAGATGTGATCGAGCAGGAACACGTCGTTCGCGCCGAGGTCGATCGTGACGAGCGAGGTCTCGGGATGTGCGGTGAGGAAGTCGACCGCGCCATCGAGCTGGGTGCCTTGATAGTCGACGTGGAGCGGATACGCCTCGCGGTTTTCGCGGCAGCCGTTGTCGGCACCTTTCGGAGCCATGAAGCCGCCCGAGGCCTCGCCCGGGCATGCGAGGTTGGTGACGTCGAGGCCGCGCGCGGCGGCGAACGCCTCGGGGTAGCCCTGGACCTGGTCGCGCTTGAGATCGACCAGCGGGTCGTACCCGAACGCGACCGAATCACCGAGCGCCAGGTACGTCGTGCTCGGCTCGTCCGACCCTGCGAGAGCGCACCCGGTCAGCGAGAGACCGGCAAGCGCAGCGACCATCCACGAGCTCATGCTCGCGGTACAGCAGCTTTCGTGCCCCGACTGCCTCGCGCAATTGCGCGGGGTTGGCCGCGCGATCGAGCTGCCAGGCTCCCCAGCCAGCCGCCCTCGGCAGGTTGCATCGTGCACGGAATTGCACGAACAAACGGTGCGTTGCACCTGGCGTGAAGCGTCGCTTTGTCGAGCTCGCCGCGGTCGCGCTCGTGATCGGCGTGCTGGTGCTGCTCTATCGGGGCCCGGGTCGCGAGCTCGTCCGCGGGCATGTCGGCGACGTCGCCGCGACGATGCTGGTCTACGCGCTGATCGGGCTGGTCTCGCGCTCGCGGATCCGCGTGCGGGCGTCGATCACGATGGCGATCGCCCTCACGATCGAGCTCGGTCAGACGTGGTGGAAGGTCGACAACGCGGCGGGCTCGCTGCTGCTGGGCTCGACGTTCGACGCGTGGGACATCGTCGCGTACGCGATCGGTGTGGTCGTCGCGATCGGCTTCGAGAAGCTGGCCACGCCATCGCGCGATCCCGCGTCGTCACTTCACTGAGCACGTGCAGTCGAGGCAGCCGTGCGTGGCGCAGGTGCCGCACGCTCGCGCGACTTGCTTGCGCAGGGCCTCGCGCGCGCGAAACACGCGGACGCCGGCGTTGCTCTGCGTGATACCTGCCTCGGTCGCGTAGTCCTTCACCGCGACGCCATCGACCTCGACTCGCTGGAGCGCGCTCGCGTACTCCGGCTTGAGCGTGCCGACGAGCTGCGCGACGCACGCGCAGACGACGCGATGGAGCTCCTCGTCCTGCGGCTCGTTCGCGAGCGCTTCGTGCTTGCGATCGGACGCGGCACGGCGGCGATGGTGATCGATGATCGCGTTGCGGAGCACGCGGTAGAACCAGCCGATCGCGGAGCCCTCGATCTGCTCCAGCTTGTCGAGCGAGCGCACGAACGCGTCCTGCAGGATCTCCTCGGCCACCGCCGGGTTGCCGACCCGCTTCTCGATGAACGCGAGGAACGCGCGGTGGTTCGCGACCAGCTGTTCGACGATCTGCGGTGCCTCCATCCGTTCGAGTGTAATAGCCGACCGCGGGCTGCGTCGTGGGATGAAAGGAGATACCGATGACCACCGAAACCGAGACGAAGACCTGCCCGTGTGAGACCTCTTGCGGCTGTGCCGCGCAGACCTCCTGCCCGTGTGGCGAGGCGTGCGAGTGCAGCGAGTGCGAATGCGAGGCCTGCGCCTGCTAGCGCAGCCAGGTCCACGCCAGGTAGGCGGCACCCGCGCACGCGAGAGCAGCGACGGCGACGAGCGCGATCCTCGCGGGCGTCGATAGCTGCTCGAAGGCGCGGCCCGCCTGCCGACCGGCGCGGCGCAGTGCGGGCTCGACCCGATCGAGCCCACGCGCGATCGCCTTGCTCTGCCCGCCGACCAGACCGAAGCCGAACAGCAGCGCGATCAACCCCGGGCCGGGAACGAACAGCATGACGAGGCCGGCCGCGATCAGCACGATCCCGGCGAGCAGACGGGCGATGGCGCCCGCCCGCGAACCGGTCTTCTGCATGCGATCGTGGTGGTGCTCGAACCGCTCGCCGGGCGTGTCGTCACGAAACTGCCGCCATTCCTGAACGAGTGCGCTCACGAACCTAGTTCCAATCAATTCACGTGCCAGATTTGAGGCTACGCTTCGTGCGTGCGCGGCCTGCTCGTGATGTTTCTGATCGCGTGTGGCGATCGCGAAAAGCCACCCGGACCGGTCGCTCGCCCGATCGAGGCCGGCGTCGCCGCCGACGAGCTCACCGCCGCCGAGCGCGCCGAGCTCGTGAAGCACAAGCGCGTCCCGCTGCGACCGGATCGGACGAACCAGCATGCGGACTCCCGCGCAGCGGCAAGGCTCGGGCGGAAGCTGTTCTTCGAACCCACGCTGTCGGGGCCGCTGCTGATCGACAGCGAGCTCGGCAAGGCCGGCGACCGTGGCAAGGTGTCGTGCCACACGTGTCACGACGGCCCGGCGATGGACGATCGCGGCGCGCATCTCTCGATCGGCACCGGCCGCGGCTCGCGCAATTCACCGCCGCTCGTCGGCGCCGCTCACTACACGTGGTCGAACTGGGGCGGCCGGTTCGATTCGCAGTGGTCGCTGTCGCTGGGCGTGATCGAGAAGCCCGAGGTGATGAACGGCTCGCGCGTCGACGTCGCGCGGCTGATCATCGAGCGCTATCCCGAGGACTACGTGGCGGCGTTCGGCGAGCCCGTGCCTGCGACGCTCGATCCGAAGCGGTTCCCACCGGGGGCGCGACCGAAGGAGGCGGCGTGGGATCGGATGGCCGCCGACGATCGCGCGCTGGTCGATCGAGTCTACGTCCACGTCGCGAAGGCGCTCGCGGCCTATCTGCGAACGCTCGACGGCAAGGACGCACCGTTCGATCGCTTCGTCGCCGGCGACGAGGCTGCGATCAACGCGGCCGCGAAGCGCGGCTTCAAACTCTTCCTCGAGCACTGCAAGGTCTGTCACGCGGGCCCGCAGTTCACCGACGACAAGTTCCACGCGCTCGCCGTCGCGCAGTTCGGGCCGGACGTGCCGCCCGAGGACCGGGGCTGGTTCGACGATGCCCCTGGCTTGCTCGCGAGCCCATACCACGCCGACGGCGAGGCCAGCGACGATCGCACCCTGCGCAGGCGCGACGAGCTATCGGCGCGCACGCCGGTGTACCGCGAGGTTACCACCCCCCCACAGAGAAAACACGAGCAAACCCCCCCCCACAAGCACGAAGGCTAGGTCAATACGCTGGCGACCCACGTCGCGCTAGACAAAACCGGGGGTGG
>JANNBP010000066.1:0-1604 GCA_031385555.1 Deltaproteobacteria bacterium
AGAGCAGGCTGCCCGGCCCGACATCGTTGGTGTTCGGCGTCTGGGACTCTCGCGATACCCAGGCCAAGCTCCCGCGGCTCGTGCAGTCGGTGATTCGTGCCTGGGATGTCGATGTTCTGCATCGCTCCGCACAGTACACACCACCGCTCGACTACGCGGCTCTCGAGGTGTTCTCCGACGAGGAGAAACAGAAATCTGAGAACAACCCGAAGAGTCTCGTCGCACAGCGCGGCTTCGTGCCGGTTCCCGCCGTTGGAGCACATGGAGGGGTGGTTGCGCGCGGACCGATCGTCCGTGACGTCACGATCAACTTGGTCGCACTCCGCCGACTCCATGCCGCGAGTAACGTCGAACAACTGCGTCGTTACATCCTCGGTCTTGCGTTGGTTGCGGCGACCGAACCGCTGGACGGATTCTTGAGGCAGGGCTGTCTCCTCGTGCCCAAGCCCGAACAACCGCTTGGGTGGGTGGAGGTTGCGCGAACCGGTACACGAACGCCTATCGCGCTCACGAATACTGGAGCTAGGGCGCTCGCGAAAAAGTGGGCTGGAGCCTTTGGAGTCGGCGCGGGACGAACCGCGCAGTTCGACAAGCAACTCGCGAAGGCAGACCTTGCGGAGAAAGAGGCGAAGGACAGCAAGAAGGCCGGCAAGGCGAAGAAAGCTTGAAGATGATCCAGCACCTCGTGCTGACCGTCAGACTCCACGAACAGCGCTATCACGGCACCTCGGAATGGCCGCCTGCGCCCGCGCGCGTCTTCCAGGCATTGGTCGCAGGGGTCGCCTGCGGCGAAACGCTCGCCGCAGATGCAAGGCTGGCTCTCGAATGGCTCGAGGGACTACCACCACCCATGATCGCGGCTCCTAGAGCCAAGCTCGGTCGCCGCATCGAGCTATTCGTCCCGAACAACGATTTGGATGCGGTTGGAGGGAACCCCGATCGCGTGTCGGAGATCCGCACGAAGAAGCTCGTCCAACCCTACCTGCTGGATGGCGTCAGCTTGACCTATGCATGGCCGCTCGAGGCGCCTGGTCGAGCGGCCGAAGTGATCGAGATTTCCTCGTGCCTCTATCAACTCGGTCGCGGCGTCGACATAGCGTGGGCCACCGGCGAGATCGTCAACGATGCGGACCTCGCGTCCAGGCTGGCGGAGCACCGAGGCACCGTCCATCGTCCGTGCGGTGGTGAGAGCGACCACGTTCTCGCGTGCCCGGTCGTGGGTTCTCTCGACAGCCTGTCACGTCGCTTTCTAGCCGCGAACAAGCGACTGCGTGCTGAGCTCGTTGGCAACGCTGAACGTGTCCTGTTCTCCCAACCTCCGAAGGCACGGTTTAGTGAGGTTGGCTACCAGGAACCCGATCACCGACAGGTCTACGAGCTTCGAGACCGGGAGCTGGATGGAAAGCTGTGGCCATGGCGTTCCGCGACGGTTGTGCTGTTGGTCGAGCGACTCCGAGATGCCGCCATTGACCGCCTGGTCGATGCATTCCCCGATCAGCGACAAGTGATTGAAGACTCGCTCGGGCGGTCTCGCGACGCGATCGCTTCCAGCCGCGTGCGAATCACACCACTACCCTCGATCGGTCACCAGCACGTCGATCACG
>JANNBP010000055.1:0-32879 GCA_031385555.1 Deltaproteobacteria bacterium
CGCACGCCTGCGTGGCGCCGTCGAGCACGGGTTTCCGTACCTGCCGAGTGGCTGTGCGCTGCAGCTCGACCGGGTGGCGCGCGACGTGATCCTCGCTTCGCTGCGCGTGACCCTCGGTGGTGCCCGGCGGTTGACGCGCGAATTGCGCGAGCTCTCAGCCGATGGCGAGCGTCCTCGACTCGCGACCTTCCTCGCGGAGACGGGTCGCGACCTCAGCGATGTGTACGACGCCGGCGGATGGACGACGCTCCAACTCGACGCCGGTCTGACGACGCCGAGTGCGAGCGAAGCGCCGGACGATCTCGCTTCGCTCAGCAGGCGACTCGGGTTGTTGCAGCACATCGACGAGCCCGAACGACTCCGACGCTACCGCGATCTGCTCTCGTCCTCGAAGCCACCGATCGGGAACGAGCTCGATCGGCGTCGCGTGATGATGCTCGAGACGCAGCTCAATCCGCGCGGCACCTTGCGCGCGGCCGAGGCGAGCGTGGAGTACCTGGTGGCGCGGCCCGCGATCGTGCGCGAGCTCGAGGAGCTTCGCGAGGTGCTCGAGGATCGGGTCTCGATCTCGACGCAGGCCTATCCGGTGGCGGACTGGGCGCTCGCCCTGCATCGCCACTACTCGCGGCGCGAGATCGCCGCGGCGGTTGGGTACGTCGAGGCGGGAGACAAGAGCCTCAACTTGCAGACCGGCATCCTCAAGCTCGATGGACAGCGCGAGCTGCTGTTCGTCACGCTCGACAAGTCGGGCAAGTCGTTCTCGCCGACCACGCGCTATCGCGACTACGCGCGGAGCCCGGAGCTCTTCCACTGGGAGACGCAGGCGGGTGCGAGCGTCACTCGCGAATCGGGTCGGCGCTACGTCGAGAGCCCGGGCAACGGCTGGTCGTTCTATCTGTTCGTGCGCACCGACCCCGACGCCGCGTTCGCCTTCCTCGGTCCGATCACGTACCAGCGTCACGAAGGCGACCGGCCGATCGCGATCACGTGGCGGCTCGCGACCCCGATCCCGGCAGCGCTCTTCGATCGGTACGCGGTGTTCCGACCATAGATCGCGCTCTGCGCTCCCCTCCCTCAGACTCACCTCCCCGGTCTAGATGAGCAGGATGGATGCTGGACGGATTCTCCTCTCGCTTTGTCGTCGAGAATCGTGAGCATCGCGCGACTCGCGCAGAAGTGGCCGCGTTCAGGCGGGAACGCCGAGTACATTCCACTTGTCTCGGTGCGGCTGCAGAGACTTGACCGGAATCCAGGGGCGGGTCTCATGGGGCCGGATGATCTTCCTTGCCTCGTCCACCGTGAGCACATAGCAGTCGGGTCGTGCCGGTTCTTCGACGCGAGCATTCATCACGACGATGAGGAAGTTCGCGGCAAGTGTCTCGACAGCCTTGATGTTTACGGGGTCCCGACCTGACAGCGTCTTCACCTGGATTGAGATCGCTCGTCCCTTCTTATCGTTCGCCAAAATATCTACACCACGAGCATTGCGCGCGGTGGGCATGACGTTCCAGCCTTCCTTCGCAAGTTGGTAACACGCGAAATGTAGACCGATGTTCCCGGTGTTGTGAGTGTCGTGCTTCGCGGCCATCACGCCGATATTAGAACGCCATCGAGGTCACGGTCGACGTGGTTTCAGCAGGCGTAAGGAAGGGGTTCGACCAGCCTGTCAGACCGCTGTGGGACGCTGGCCGACGTGACCCGTGAAGGAGTGGAGGCGGTGCTTCGACGGCTGGCCCGTGATCAGTGGGTTCGGCTGCACGGCACCCCACGCATCAGCGTCCTGGTCGGCGAGCGCGACGCACGCCGCTGGTGGGACGAGTGGATCAAGCTCTCCGGGTTGGAAGGAGCTCTCCTCGAGGGCGAGCTGGACGCGGTCCTGCGCAGCGCGGCCGATCGGGCGATCGCCGAACCACAGCAGCCGATCGGCGTTCGCACCACCGAGGACGAGCTCGCGGGTTGGCGGCGGCACCGGACGGATCGGTTGGCCGCGATGGTCGACGAGGGGACGCTCGTCATCGCAAGCGCGCCGGCCGCGGTCGTCGTGTTCGATGCACGTAGCCAGGCGGAGGCAGCGCTGTTCGACGCACTCGAGGCCACCGCCGCGACGGCGGGACGGTTCGAGCCGAACGGCAAGCTGTCCGTGGTGTTCGGATCGCAGGCGGCGGAGGTCGACCTGCTGTCACGAGGGGATGGCGTCGCGATCGAGATCGACGGCTATCACCACTTCACGGATCCGGAGTGCTATCGGCGAGATCGCCGGAAAGATCTCCTGCTGCAGACCCAAGGTCTCTTCGTGATCCGCTTGCTGGCAGAAGACATCCTGCGCGACGCTCGCGGCTCGGTGCAGATGGTGTGTCAGGCGTTGGCGTATCGGTTGGGGCAACGACGGTGAACGAGCGCCGATTGGAAGCCCTGGTCATCGCGCGTGTCTCGGTGGCGCGGGATGGCCTCAAGCCTGCGCAGATCGCGGAGGGCTTGCGACGGTTCTGTCCGGCGAGCGTGTCCGAAACGGCGTGGATGTCGTCGGTGGGCGCCGTGAGCGCGCGGTTGCAGGCCGCCTCGATCCTCGACGAAGGAGGTCGTTTGCGGGATCCCGCCGAGCTGACCAGAAGGATCGGCGTGCGCGACGTGAAGCGGTGGGTGGTGCTCGCCGATCGGGTGTTGCCCGCGCTCGCGCTCGGCATCGCGCCCGCGGATGCGAAGAGTCACAAGCGTCTTGCGAGCCGGGATGATTGGGCGGCGGCGATCGTCGGCCGAGCGCTCGGACTGTGGACGGGCGGCACGCCGCCTTCGCTTCCGTCCGTGTGTGATGCGCTCGCATGGCGCGAGCTCGGTCTGACCGGCAAGCCGAAGCGCTTTCCTCCCGAGGTGCGCGCGCTGTTCGTCCAGCGGAGACTGTCGAGCGATGCGGCTTCCCCGGAGCGGCAGGTGCGCTTGTTGGCCGCGCGTGAGGTCGAGGCTCCGCGTGCCGAGGGCCGCACCCTGCGCGACGCGTTGGTGAGCGGCTGGCTGCAGGACCGAGAGCTCGGTGTGGCGGCACCGCGAGCTTTCGACGCGGATGTTCGCACCGTGGTCGGGGAGGCGAGGGAGGGCGTGTTCGGCGATCGCAAGGTCTTCATCTCGGCCGCATGGGAAGCGTTGCGCGCCCGGCCGGGCTGGACGGCGCTTGCGCTCGACGACTTCAAGTCGCGCCTGCTCGCGGCTCATCGAGCTGGTTCGCTGTCGCTCGCCCGAGCGGATCTGGTCGCGGCGATGGATCCGGGGCTCGTGGCAGCGTCGGAGATCCGGTCGGAGAGCGCGAGCTTCCACTTCATCGTCAGGGGAGAGGCGCGATGACCACGACCACGCTGGATGTCACCGAGATCAACTCGTGGCTCGGCCGGCTCGCTCAGCTGATCGACCGGAGCCTGCGTGATGCATTCCGGCAGGAGGCCATCGCCGAGCTGCAGGAGGGGCTCGAGGGAACGACGGTCGGGCTGAACTTGCTCGCGCAGCTGGCGTTGCTCGACGATTGCTTGCGTGTGGCACACCTCGCGATCGAGGCTGATGGGCTGATCGACGATGACGAGGTCGCGAACGTCACCGATCTCGTGCGGGTCGCGGCGCCGAAGTACTTCGCGGTGTTGCCGTTCTACGAGTCGTTCGGGGATCCGCTGTCGTCGCGCGCCGACGTCGAGCGATTTCTGCGTGCGCAACGGCGGGATGTCGGGCCTTTCGGCTCGGCGAGCAAGCGAGAGTGGCGAGGGCTCGAGCTGGTGCGCCGCGTCGAGAAGCAGACCCGCAACGCGATGCCGCTGAGAGAGCACGAGCGGATGCTCGCGCGGATCATGGATCACGTGTTTGGTGGCCGGGCGACCGACGTGGAGCGCGCGGCCCGTCGCCGTCTGCGCGACTTGTTCGAGCCGGCGACCGCCAGCGATCCGGGCCTCGATCCGCGCGCGGTGGCGTTTTGTCGGGCGGACGGACCGGAGGTGTTCTCGTCGGTGATGCACGGTTCGCAGATCCACGAGCGGGATCCGTTCGATATCGAATCGATTCACGTCGAGGCGCGGTCGATCTTCGATACCCAGGTCGAGCGCGCGACCACGCCGGTCCAGGCGAGTGGGCATGGACGAACGCTGCTGATCCTCGGGGATTCGGGATCGGGGAAAACGCACCTGTTGCGGGCGTTGCGCGCGCAGGTCCATGGCACGGGGCGCGGCTACGTCGGCTACCTGCAGATGACCTCCGACGTGGGGGACTACTCTCGCTACGTCCTTCGCAACCTGATCGATTCGCTCGAGAAACCCTACGATCCACCGGCTCACTCCGAGACTGGCTTGACCTACCTGTCGGAGGGGCTCGCGGAGGGTCGCGCCGAGATTCCGGCGGCGGATCTCGAGGTGCTGCGGAGTGCCGAGCTGTCGTCGAGCGAGCTCGACTCGGTGATCGGTCGGATGATCGATCGGATCTTGCGAACGGACGGGCTCGGCGAGCTCGAGCCCGACCTGCTCCACGCGCTGCTGCTACTGCAGCGCAACGATGCGGCGCTGTATCGACGGATCGTCAAGTTCCTGCGCTGCGAGGCGCTCGGCGCGCACGACCGAGCGCTCCTCGGTGGACTGGCGGCGCGCGATCAACCGGAGGATCCGCAACGCACGCTGCGCCAGCTCGCGAAGATCATGTACGAGCTGCAGCTCGCGTCGCTGGTGTTGCTGGTGGATCAGATCGAGGACACGATCCCCGACGGCCAGACGGTCACGCGCATGCAGCAAGCGTTCGATAGCCTGCGCGCGGTGGCGGATGGCATTCCGTCGTCAGTCGTCGTGATCGCGGGCCTGACGGACGTCTACGACACGGTGCGGCCGCGCCTCTCGCAGTCCCTCGTCGATCGCCTCGAGCGGGATCCGACACCGATCCGGCTCACCGATCAGATCGAGGCGCACGAGATCGAGCAGATGCTCGTGCGTCGCCTGGAGTTCCTGTACTCGGGCTTCGAGGTCACCTGGCGCGAAGACGAGCCGCTCTATCCGTTCGCGCCGCACCATCTCGCGCCGCTCGAGAACTTCCGTGCGCGAGCCGTGCTCGCCCGGTTTCGCGAGCACCACGCCGCGTGCATCGCGGCTCGCTCCGTGTCGCCGTTGACGGGGATCGCGAGTGCGCCGGCTCGGGTGGAGCCCGCGAGCAAACCGCGGGATCCGGAGCGCGCCGATGCCAACGTCGAGCGCCTGTGGAATGACTCGCTCGTCGCCGCGACGGGCTTGCCCGAGGACGATGATGGGATCCTCGGGTTGGTCCAGGAGGGCATCCAGCTGACCGCGGCGGAGCTCGGCGTCGGGTTCTCGGTGAAGCGTGAACGCGGTGGAGGGGCGATCAGCTTGGTGGTCGAGGCCCCGCAGTTGAAGCGCCGGGTCGTGGCGGTCTGCAATCGACAGTCGCAGGGCGGCCACCTCGGCAATGCGCTCGATGCGTGGCGCGGGCGCGTGAAGGAGGGCACTCCGTACCTCGTCCGTAGCTCGGAGTGGAAGTTCCGGGCGAAGACACGCGTGCTCGAGCAATACGCGAGCTTCATCCAGGCGGGTGGTCGTGCGGTCGTGATCAGCGAGCGCGACCTGCGCGCGATCTCGGCGGCGCGTTCGTTGCTGGCGACCAAGCCCGAGCTGCTCCCGTGGTTCCGTAGCGTGCGGCCCCTCGCGCAGCTCGAGCTGATGCGGCAGTTGCTGGACCTCGACCGTGTCGCAACCCCGATGTTACTGGTCGCATCGGTGCCGCCGCCCGTGGCCGTAGTGCTGCCGCCTGGTCCGCAGCCCTCACGGATCAGCGCACCCATTCCGACCTTCGATCCCGACACGGTACGGCTCGGTGTGACGACGACCATGCGAGCCGAACCGGTCCGCGTCCCGCTCGAGCAGGTGAAGACGCATCTCGCGTTTCTCGGGACGACCGGGAGCGGGAAGACCACGGCCGCGCTGGGTGTGGCGGAGCAGTTGCTCGAGCGCGGGGTGTCGGTGCTCCTCGTCGATCGCAAGGGCGACCTGGCCCGCTATGCCGACGAGGCCTGGTGGCAGGCGCCAGGTCCGGATCGCGACCGGCGGGTGGCGTTGCGCGAGCGGATCGATGTCGCGCTCTACACGCCGGGGAACTCGCAAGGCCGGCCACTGCGGCTCCCGCTGTTGCCGCCGCTGCACGATGCGAGTCTGCAAGATCGCGAGCAGCTCGCGAAGTTTGCCGCGAACGGTCTCGCCACGATGATGGGCTACGGCACCAGCACCACGCACCGCCACAAGGTGTCGATCCTGCTGTGTGCGATCCGGCTGCACGCGGCGGAGCAACGCGAGATCACGATCGAGCTGCTGAGTGACACCATCGACCGTCCCGATCCCGAGCTCCTGCAGACTGTGGGCGGGTTGCAGCGCTTCTTCGCACCGCTCTCCGAAGATCTGCAGTCGCTGCGGATCCAGCGCGGATCGCTGATCGCCGGCGATGGCGACGTGCTCGACGTGGGCGCGATGTTGCCCACGACGGGTGCGCGTGCGCGGCTCTCGATCATCAGCACGTCGGCGATGACGGAGATCCCGGTGCTCCAGTTCTGGATCTCGCGACTGCTCGTCGAGCTCGCTCGCCTGGCCCGCAAGCGCCCCTCGCAGACCCTGCAGGCCGCGGCGTTCTTCGACGAGGCAGATGCGTACATCCCGGCGATGGGCAATCCGGCGACGAAGGAGCCCATGTTCGATCTGCTGCGGCGGGCACGCTCGGGCGGCATCGGCGTGCTGCTCGCGAGTCAGAACCCGGGCGACTTCGACTACAAGGCGCGCGATCTGATCGGTACGTGGCTCGTGGGTAAGGTCGGACAGGATCGCGCCATCGAGAAGATGCGTAACCTGCTCGGCAACTACCCGAACGTGGCAGCGCGCCTGGCCAGCCAGGCAACTGGCAACTTCTTCATCCTGACGAGCACGCAGGTCGTCGAGGTGAAGTGCGATCGCGCGTTGATGAACACCGAGCAACTCTCGGAGCAGCAGATCCTGGCGCTGGCGCAGCAGTCTCGCTGACCGCGTCGGAGCAAACCACGACGTATTGGAGCTTCATGGAGAAGCATGGCACGGGATCGATCCACGTCGCGGACACCGAGCTCAGCTGGCGGCGCAGCCTGCACGCGCGGCCGGTGAGCTCGACGGTCAGACCCGCGATCTAGGGTAACGGGATGCGCCACCGGGGTCGCTATTGCTGGAGCTGTCGACGCACCCGACCGAACGAGCGGTTCTCGAGGCGGAGCGCGTTGCGTGGAGTCTGTCGTGACTGTCGCGCTCATCGATCGCGCGATGCGGTATGGCGAGCTGATTCCGAAGCAACATCGTGGGTGGATCGCCGCGATGCTGGGTCATGCGGACGAACGAGTTCGCGCGTACGCGTCCCAGATCGTCGTCGCCGACCAACGGAGTCGGCAGGAGCGCGCGGCGGCGTCGCTCGAGGAGGCGTCGCTCGAGGAGGGGTCGCTCGAGGAGGGGTGGCCCGAAGAGGCGTCGCTCGAGGAGCCGTTGCCCGTGCGAGGGTTCGACGGAGTAGGGGGTTCCGATGACGCGGACGACATTCCGTTCTGAGGCCTGATGGAGGTGACGCCCGTCGGCCCGCAGTTCGTGAACATGTTGTCAGAGTGGTGTGCGAGGTTCGCGCGGTCTATGACCGTCGAGTCAGGAGATCCGCAGCGATGAAGGCATTCGATCACGTGTTCCTGGAGATCGCGAGGACCGAGAGTCGGGCGGTAAAGATCCTCGATGCCGCGGGCGCGGCGAAGGCGACGTTCTTGTTCCGTGAGATCTACTGCACGGAGCCTGGATGCGATTGCCGTCGCGTGGTTCTGCAAGTTCAATGGGTCGAGGAGAGAACGGTCGCTGCGACCATCAACTATGCGTTCGAGCGTTCGAAGCGCCGCAACGAAGCGCAGTGCTATCTGGATCCACTCGAGCTGCAGACCGATGCGTCGGAAGAACTGCTCGACCTGTTCGAAGAGACGGTCGAGACGGATGCTGCGTATCGCGAGACCCTGCGCCGTCACTACAAGATGTGGAGGTCGGTGGTCGACGATCCATCTCATCCCGAGCACGCGAAGGTTCGTCCGGCGTTCCCACGCAACAAGGCGCCGGGACGACGTGCAGCACCGCGAGCGGCGAAGAATCAGAGCTTGGAGCGGATGGTCGCGAAGACGGCGCAGGTCGACAACAAGCTCCAGAAGCGGTTCCGGAAGTTGCTGGAGAAGGTCGAGGCGCTGCGTGCACGCGTGTCGAGCTGGAAGCAGCAGCGCCCCGATGTGGATCGAGAGATCGCGGTGTATCAGGCGGCGTTCGCGCAGCAGTGCCGGTTGGGTCGCGAGATGGTGATCTTGCTCGATCGGGCGTGCGTGAACGGGACCTTCAGCAAGGTCGATCGGAAGCGGCTCGCGGAGGTGATCTGCTCGATGGCAGGCGAGATGCTCGACGATGGCCCCGATGACGAGTTGAAGGCGATCTACAACCGCCACAGCCGTCGTGACTTCGATCGCGAGAGTGCGGAGATGGATGCGGCGGGCGTCGCGACCTTGAAGGCGATGATGGAGTCGATGGGGATGGAGTTCGGCGACGACCGGATCGATTCGCTGGAGCAGCTCAAGGCGTTGACCGACGCCCAGCTCGACGCACTCGATGCCGAGGAGGAAGCGCGCCGTGCGAAGCGCAAGAAGTCGGCGAAGCAGCTCGCGAACGAGGCGAAGCACGCGGACGAGGAGCGCAGCGCACACAAGGCGGTGCAGGGCGTCTATCGCTCGCTCGCGAAGGCACTGCATCCGGATCGCGAACAGGATCCCGTGGCGCAGAAGCGCAAGGCCGAGCTGATGACGGAGGTCAACGTGGCGTACGAGGCCAACGACCTGCTGCGGCTACTGGAGCTCGAGCTCGAGCTCGAGGGCGTGGATGTGACCCAGGTCGACGTGCTGGCCGAGGAGCGAGTTCGGCACTACACGCGTGTGCTCGACGAGCAGGCGAAGCAACTGGCGATCGAGCTCGAGGAGCTCGAGTCGCCGTTCCGGATGGAGATGGGGCGCGCTCTGTCGTCCAAGCTCACGCCCGCGAGCGTGATCGCGATGATTCGAGCGGACGGAGAGTTGGTTCGGGAACACATCGGTGCGCTGACGAGCGATCTGGCGTCCTTCGAGGACCACAGCGAGATCAAGCGGTGGTTGAAGTCGGAGCGTCGGATTCGTGGGTCGTCGAGCCGACGGGACGTCGATCTGTTCAGATAGCCGAACCCGAGGTGGTTCGCCAACGAAGTCGCACCGTTGAGCTGATCCGAAACGCCGAGCAGCAGCCTGCGTAGAGGAAAGGGAACCCCCTTCAGGAGCTCCGTCGAAATGCGTGCCCTTCTCTCGATCCTCGTCGCCACCGCCGCCCTCGGCTCGTCCGTCGCCTCCGCTGATCAATGCCAGCTCGTCGACTCGCAGGTCGCCACCCGTGCGGCCGAGCTGGCGCGCAAGAGCTCGTCCGTGATCGAGTTTTGCGAGCCCTGCCGAGGCGGTGTCCAGCGCGGCCCGTTCTCGATCGGGAAGGTCGAGATCAAGGATCGTCAGGTCGAGATCAACGGCGTGGCGGTCGACCTCGCATACACGTTCCTGCATACCAGCGGCGGTGAGTACACGAACCTCGCGCTCGCCGCCGGCTGTCCCGCGCACGGCGTGTCTCGCACGCTCCGCTCGACGCAGCGACCGCAGGCACCGCCGGCTCCGCTGGCGCCGCCTTCGCCGCGCGTCCCCGCCGCGCCGCGTCCGCCCGTGGTGCGCGTGACCGCACCCGAGGATCTCGGCGGGACGTGGAATGTCTCGATCCGTGGCTCGGTCACGACCTGTGCGGCGCTGCCGGCGAAGCGCAACGCGACGTGGACGATCGCGGTCGCCGACGGCACGCTCTCGCTGATCACGGACGCGGGCCGCGAGCTCGTCGCGCCGCTGCCGGCGGTGGTTCGCCAGAGTCTTCGGGTCGATCTCCAGGATCACAAGCAGCCGCAGGCAGGCGTGCTGCAGGTCAACCAGAGTCTCAAGGATCACTTCTACGGCAAGCTCGTGCAGGTCGAGCGTGGGTCGCGGGCGACCAGCTGCGCGACGGTCTTCGACGTGATGGCCACCCGCGCGCCTTGAGCGTCCGGGGATGCCCGGCTCGACGACCTGATCGGGCATGTGCGTTGCTTCATTCACCCACGATGAAGAAGAACGTGACGGTCCAGTCCTACATGACCCCGAGCCCGCACACGATCGGGGTGGATCAGCCGATCAGCAAGGCGAAGGAGCTCCTGCACCTCTACGAGATCCGCCACCCGCCGGTGCTGCGCGGCGGCAAGCTCGACGGCGTGATCTCCGATCGCGATCTCGCCCTGATCGATCAGCTCGAGGTGGACGCCGACCGACTCACCGTCGAGGACGTGATGACCTCCGACGTGTACGAGGTGGCCGCGACGGCGTCGCTCGCGGAGGTCGCGATCGGGATGGCGACCCGCAAGCTAGGCTCGGCGATCGTGGTGGAGCATCACAAGGTGATCGGCATCTTCACCACGGTCGATGTCTGTGCCGCACTCGGCAAGCTGTTGCACGCAGAGCTGTAGCCCAGGAACGCTCCACGGGCGGCCTGCGCAAGGTTGGCGCGCCACCGACCGTTCGCGCGAGTTCTGCGCGATAGGTCGGAGAAGATCGAGAGCATCACGCTGCCTCGGCGAGCTCGACATCCCGGTCTACGTCCACACGACGTACCACCACGACGGCGTCGCCAAGGAGTGAGCGGGTCACGGCGCGACGCGAGCCACGAAGTCGACGAGCAGCGGGGTCATCGCGTCGGCGTCGGAGTCGAAGTCGAGGACGACGTGGTCGTGGTCCTTGCCTGCGAGTGGGGCGAATTCGACGGGGGCACCGAGTGCCACGAGCTCGTCGACGGCCGGCGGCACCTGATCCTGCAGCGACGCGAGGTCGCGATCCCCGAGCATGATCAGCGTCGGCGCGACGTCGGCCTTGAAGAACGTGCGCGGCGAGTAGGGCGCGAGATCGTCGCCGAACACCGTGTCGACGTTCTCGGCATTCTCGGCGGGTGGGTGGCTGGCGAGCGCGGCGAGATCGAGGATCGGGGACAGTGGGGCATAGCCGCGGATCGCGGTGACCTCGACACCCTCGGCGGTGAGGCGCGCGTCATCGAACGCCGACAGGGCGGCGATGTGGCCTCCGGCCGAGTGCCCCGTGAGGACGAGGTGGGCGGGGTCGCCGCCGCGGCTGGCGATGTTGGTCTGGACCCAGGCGAGGGAGCGCGCGACGTCGGCGTACTGTTCGTCGAAGGTGACCGACGGGACGAGGCGATAGTTGATGACGGCGACGCCGATGCCCTGTCGCGCGAGCGCGATGCCGACGTTGCTGTAGAGACCGACGATCGGCTGGAAGAAGTTCTTGTCCTGGCGCTGCCAGAAGCCGCCGTGGACGAACACCACCATCGGGACGTGGGTGGCGCCGCGCGGCATGTAGAGATCGAGCATCTGGCGCGGGTTGTCGCCGGACGTGTAGGGGATGTCGCGCTCGATCTCGACGACGTCCTGCGCGAAGTACGCGTCCATCGCGCCGTTGCATGCGGTGGCGAGCGTGGCGAGGAGGGCGAGCTTCACCACGCGAACCTCACGGCGAGCTCGGAGCGCAGCCACACCGGATAGCCGGTGGAGACGACGAGGGCGAGCCGCCACCGATCGGTGAGGGCGAGCTGGGTGCCGAGACCCTGGGTCATGAAGGCCCCGAGCACGCGCTCGCCGAGCTGACGTCCCTCGACGGCGCCGTTGCCGCTCGCGGACAGACCGAACGCCATCACCGCCTGGTGAAAGACCTCGATCCGGCCGCATCGGCAGCGCGCGAAGTAGGTGCGGGCGCCGACGCCGAAGGTCTGGAACGCGAACTCCGAGATCGCGGCGCCGTAGCTATAGTCGAGGAAGACCTCGAAGTGAGGGGCTCGGACGAAGCGACGCCCGAGCTGCGCCTCGACGAACGGCGTGTCGAGGTTGAACCCGGCGCCCACCGAGGCGGTGAAGCCCGTGGAGCGATCTGCGGACGCCGGCGAGGCGACGGCGAGGATCGCGAGGACAAGGAGGACGCGCACACTCGCTTCGTAACACACGCGCGTTGTCGTCAGGTCGAGTGGCGCCGATGACGTCAAGCTCGCGGCGTCGCGGTAGGCGCGTCCTGTCAGCGGATCTCGAGCAGGTGCTGGAACGAGCCAGCCGCGTAGATCGCGCCCTGGTGTTCCGCGAGGACATCGAAGTTGCGCTTCGCGCCCTTGAACGCGTGCTCGAGCACCTCGAACGAGCGGCCATCGTCGTACGAGACGAGAAGCTCGTCCTCCTGGCTCCCGACGATGATTCGACCATCCGGCAGGCAGGCGACGGATTGGAGCGGTCGCGCGATCGGGAGCGTGGCCTCCGCGAAGGTCTCGCCATCCTCGGTGCGATAGGCCGCGCCTTTCCAATCGCCGTGGCCGACGATCACGATCGCGCCGCTCGCGGTGACGCACGCGTCGAGCAACGGGGACTTCGTGCGCAGCGGGGTCGCCTTGAGCTTGCCCTTGCGGCCGATGCCCAGCCGGCCATTGTACTTGAGCAGCAACGCGCCGAGCGGGCTCGCGATGCCGCGCTTGAACGTGGCCTTGTCCATGCCACCGATCTTGGTGAACGTCTTCCCGTCGGTGCTGAGGAACGCGGCGCCCTCGTGCCCGGCGACCCAGACGCCATCGTCCGTGCACGCGATCGCGTAGAACGGGTGGCGCTCGAGCAGCGGGAGCTTGTCGAAGGTCGCGCCGCGATCGCGCGACACCAGCACGTGGTCGTAGCAGGCGACCCAGATCTCGTCGCCTCGGATCGCGAGCCCGGCGACGCCGGTCTGGTCGGTGAGGATCGGCACGAGCTTGGTCTTCGCGAGCTCGAACACGGCTCGGTTGCCCGCGACGAGGAGCCGCTTGCCATCCGAGGCGAGGTCCAGCCGCATCTCGTCGGTCGGCTTCATGATCTGCCGCACCACGGGCACCGTGCGGGGGATCGGGCGTGCGTGAGAGCTGCCGTTGTCGAGCTCGAAGTACCGCCTGGCCATCCGCGAATTCTACGGCAGCTTCGCGAGCTGGTCGTCGTGCGATGATGCCTGTCGAGAGTGCGCATGGGATCCAGTCATGAGTGAGCCTCCGCGCGACGAGCCCGACACGATCCTCGAACGGCCGCCCAGCTCGGGGGGGCGTGATTCGAGGCCCGAGCCAGAAGACAGTCCGACCGGCACCCTCTTGCCGGGTGGGTCGGTGCGGCCCTCGGCGACGACGATCCGGGCGCTGCGGCTGGAGCTCGCGGACGTGATCGGGGCCGGGGGGATGGGCATCGTCTATCGAGGCGAGCAGACCGATCTGCAGCGGCCGGTCGCGTTCAAGCAGCTGGCGTTCGAGCCGACCGACGAGATGCGCGCCCGGTTCGTTCGCGAGGCCCGGCTGACCGCACGCCTCGAGCATCCGAACATCGTGCCGGTGCACGTGCTCGAGACGGGTGACGAAGGCGAGCCGACCGGGTATGCGATGAAGCTCGTCGAGGGCAAGACCCTGGCGAGCTTGCTGCGCGAGGCTCGGAATCGCGTGGTGCTCGAGCAGCCGCTGGAGGCGGAGCTCGCGATGGAGGCTCGTCTCGAGATCTTCTTGAAGGTGTGCGACGCGATGTCGTTCGCGCACGATCGCGGCATCATCCACCGCGATCTGAAGCCGGCGAACGTGATGATCGGCGCGTTCGGTGCGGTCTACGTCATGGACTGGGGGATCGCTCGCCCGATCGAGGAGATCGATCAGGCGTCGGCGAGCGCGTCGGTCGGCGATGGGCTGACGCAGGTCGGCGCGGTGATCGGGACGACCTCGTACATGTCACCCGAGCAGGCACGCGGCGAGACGCTCGATGCGCGCTCCGATCAGTACGCGCTCGGGCTGCTGCTCCGGGAGGTGATCGCGCTCGATCCCGCGATCCCGGGTCTCGAACGCGCGGTCGCGCTCGCCACCGTGCGCGAGGGGAAGGCCGCGCCTCTCGAGCGCGCCGATGCCGGGGCGCGATCGGTACCGCGCGAGCTCCGCGCGATCGTCGGGCGGGCGCTGTCGGCGGATCGCGAGGATCGCTATGCGACGACGCGCGAGCTCGCCGCCGACGTTCGTCGCTACCTGCGGGGAGAGGCCGTCGTCGCGCTGCCCGAGGGTCCGCTCGGTCGGCTCGTTCGCTTCGCGCTGCGGCACCGGCGTGCGACCGTGGCACTGGTCTCGCTGGCCCTCGCCCTGGCGGCCCTCGCCGTGGTGTGGTCGCGGTATCGCGCGACCGTGCACGAGCTGACTGCGCGCGAGCGCGGCGCGGAGTTGACGTCGCTGTATCGCGATGTTGCTCGCCAGGCAGCGCGCATCGATCGCCAGCTGTTCCGCATGGAGGAGAGTCTGCAGGGCCTGTCGACGGCGGCGGAGTGGGCGCTCCAGGGACCTGAACCGGCGGACGCACCGGTGTACTTCGACGTCGACTTCGCGGTGGCGGCACGGCGACCTGCCGGCTTCACGGAGCACACGGCGTATCGCTGGCCGGTGTCCGTCGAGCAGCCGGTGGTCGGGGTGGCACCGGGCGTCGATCGAGAGGTGTTGTTACCGAAGATCCGGCGGATCGTGCCGCTGGTCAGCCAGATGCGCGACGCGGTGATCTCCGCCGCGCTCGGCGACACGGTGCGGTTGCCCGCCGCGGAGGCGCGCGAGTTCTTGCTCCAGCGCAAGAGCCCGATCGACTACGCGTACGTCGACCTCGTCGAGGGCGTGCACGTCGTGTGGCCCGGGGTCGCGGTGTTGCCGCCGAACTACGATGTCCGGACGTCCTCGTTCTACCGGATGAGCGAGCGCAAGCGCGGCAAGCGGTGGGGCGTGCCGTACGTCGACGCGACGACCGACCAAGCCGGCGACGATCTGGTGCTGCCATGCACGCAGGGGTTGTGGGTCGGTGACCAGTTCGTCGGCGTCGCGGGCGTCGAGATCACGGTCACCAAGATGGTGGAGACCTCGATGCGGCTGCCGAGCCGGACCGCGATCCGGACGCGGCTCGTCGATGGGCGGGCGGGTGTGATCATCGACTCGCGAGACGCCCGCAAGCGCTTCGCGACCACGGGGACCGACGACGCGGTCGCGTTCGCGTTGCTCGACGTACCCGAGGTGGTCACCGCGATCGCGGCAGGCGAGGAGGGCTTGCGCGAGACCACCCGCGACGGCCAGGCGATCGCGGTCGCCTTCGTGCGGCTGGATGCGATCGGCTGGTACTACGTGGTCGAGGTCGAGGCGTCGATGCTCGGCCTCGCACCGTAGCACTGTCCGCCGACCGGACGAGCTGTCCGGAGTACAGCCGGACATGGACAACGCGCTCGAGTAACTCCAAGGAGTTGACGCTGGCGTCTCCCGTGCACTGGGTGGTGGGCATGCTCGAGGCTTCCTTCACCAGCACCCTCCTGGATCTGTCGTCGCTTCACCGCGTCGAACCCGATCTCGATCTTCACTACCACTCCAAGCAAGTCGACTACACCGTCGGCTGGCTGTGCGATGCGGCGGAGTCCCGTGCGGACGATGTGTTCGAGCTCGCCGTCGAGGCTCAGCGCGCCGTGCAACGCCTCGCCGATGCGCTCGACGCCGCCCACAGCGACGACCGACGAACGCGCGCGAAGCTCGAGCTCGCTCGCGACTCGGTCGCGGCCTTGCTCCTCGCGATCCGCGAAGTGGCGAGGCCCATCGAGTGACATCGCGCGAGCAGGTGGGTGCCGTGCGCAGGCAGCGGTGGAGCCATGTTCGACAACAAGCTGAAGCTCGAGCCTCGCCCTGCCCGAGGCGGGGTACGACGCCGAGTGGGTGCGCCGTGCTTCGGTGCGTGCGCGCCGGTCGACGAGCTGTTCGAGTCGCACGGCGCTCCGGCTGCGGTTTGTTGCCGGAGATTCTCCTGGGCCTCCTGCCGCTACCCGAGGCGGTGTGAGCTAGCATCTGCGCGATGACAGGGCGCCATGCGCTGGTGCTGGCAGCCGCGACCACCGCGTTGCTACGCGGGACCGTGGCGCGCGCCGATAGCCCCTGGCTCGATCAGGGCGCGGCGTTGCCGGTCGCCGATGCGAACACGGACGACCCGCAGTATCGGGTGCTCACCGATCACGACCATTCGCACCACCTGCGCGTGTTCCTCGAGGAGATGGGGGCGCTCGGGGTGGGCGTGGTCGAGTACTGGATCGACCGCAAGCGCGCGATCACCAACTTCGATTATCCCAGCCTCCTCGATCGCTTCACGTTCAAGGCGTGGCGGTTCGACAACAACGGCTTCCAGATCAACTTCATCGGGCATCCCCTCAACGGGATGGGGTTCCACACGATCGCGCGCTCCAACGGCATGAGCCTGCCGGGGTCCATCCTCGTCGGCTTCGCGACCTCGATGCTGTGGGAGTTCGGGTGGGAGTTTCGCGAGAAGATCAGCATCAACGACGTCATGGTCACGACGTCGGCGGGGACCACGATCGGCGAGCTCGTCCACTGGATGGGGCGCTACCTGGACAGCGCGCCCGATCCGCGATGGTGGCACCGGTTCGCGCGCTGGACGATCGGCTTGCCCGACGCGCTGCATGGTGCGATCGATGGGCGCAAGGGGCTACGCAAGGGGACTTCGCCCGACTCGCTCGGGTTCTCGTCGGACATCTGGCATCGCTTCGAGCTGTCGGCAGGGTCGGTGCGGGCGGAGACGAGCGGGCTCGCGGGCGACGACGTCGTGATCGCCCCGGATCTGCGTGCGAGCGCCGAGCTCGTGGCGCTGCCCGGCTTCCTGCGCGCGGGTCACCGCGGCCGCACCTTCGGCGATGCCAATGTCGCGTCGCTGCGGTTCAGGATGGCGACCGCACCGGACGTTGTCGCGGTCGAGCTCGACAGCGACACGTTGCTGGCTGGGCTCCAGAGCCAGGCCATCGACGAGCGCGGCGGTAGCGCGACGCTGATCGGGATCGATCTGGGCTATCGCTTTCTGCACGAGCGGTTCGCCGGGTTCACCGAGCGGCTCTCGCAGTTGCACTTCCCCGGGCTCGGGATCGATCAGTACGTGATCGCCGGTGGGGTCTGGTTGCGTGCACGCGCGCGGTTCAACGTCGACTTCGCCGGCGTGCACGCGGCGGCATATCCCGCGTACAAGGCCGCGCACCCCGACGGGATCGACAAGACGATCCTGGGCCGGGAGGGCTACTACTACGCGTGGGGCGCGTCGACGCGCCTCGACCTCGAGGTGCACACCCGTCGCGTCACCGCCGGGATCGCGTTCCGCTACGGCCGCTACGACTCGCAGGAGGGGCTCGATCGGACCCAGGAAGAGGTCACCGACGACGTCGACGCCCACGACACGACGCTCGACGCCGAGGCGTGGTTGCGGATCGCCCCGACGGCGGGGCGGCTGTACTTCGAGGCGCGGGCGAGCCAGCTCGACCGCGAAGGCAGCGTGGGCGATCAGTCCTCCGACCAGCGCCTGCGCCGGCTCTCGCTCGCGCTGGGTGTGTCGCTGTGACTACGGCGGCGTAGGCTGCGCCACGATCGCGGCCTCGATCGCAGCCTCGATCGCGAGCTGCAGCTCGCCGCGCGCCATCGCGGCCAGGTTGAGGCCGCGCGCCTCGAACATCTGGTTGACCCGCCTCGCGAGCACGCCGAAGCGCTCGACATCGGGTCGCTCCTTCGTCGCCTGCACGGCCTCGACGAGCTGGAACGCATGGATCGAGAGCTCGGCGAGGGGATCCTTCGCCTGCGGCTCCTTGAACCGCATCTCGAACGCGAGCTTCGTGATCGCGGTGTGGTTGTCGGGGAGGTTGTTGAGCGCTGCGGCCAAGGTGGTTCGCGCCGCGGTGTGGCGGGTCTTGATGCGGGTCGCGAGGAGCGCGAACGCCCTCGCCAGCGCGCGCGCCACGGCATCGACCGGCACACCGAAGGCGAGCGCGAACTGGACGGATCGGTCGACGCTGTCGGCGCACGCGGCCCAGCAGCCGGCCGGACTGTCGTGCTCGGCGGCCCACCACCAGATCGACGGTTCGGCGCCCGCCCGACGCAGGATCGCCCTCGGTGACGTGGCCGTGTCTTCCACGGTCTTGACGTCGGTGGTCGCGACGAAGAAGGCGGCGACGTCCTTCTTCAGCGCGGGGTGCTCGGGGATCAGCGAGCTGAACGCTTCGTAGAGGCGGAGCGGATCGCTATCTGGCCTGGCCGTCCAGGTCACGCCACTGCCGACGAGCTTGCCGAGCAGCACCATCGCCGCCCGGGCGCGGTCGAGCTCGATCCCGTGACCGTGCGCGAGGCGGTGGCGAAACCGGACCAGCTCGGACTCCAGCATGTCGACGATCTCGGTCGCCAGCGCGGCACCCTCCGGGGTCTCGAGTGCGGCGTCCCCCATGCTGCGCGATGATGCACCGCACGGGTCGCCCACGCGAGCCATACATTACGAGCCACGAGCACGGGCGAATCGGCACTTGAGGAGTAAGGTCCGCGCCATGTCCGTCGAGTTCCCGCAGTCACAGGTCGCCGCACTCCAGCACCTCGCGACCCAGTTGATCGACAAGCGCAAGCCGGGCACCGATCTCGGATCCCTCGCCCGCGAGCTGCTGCGCGGCTTCCACGACATCTGCTGGCTCGCCGGCCTCGACGCCGTGCTCGACGGGCTCGCCCAGGCCCACCCCTCCCTCGACATCGCGGAGCGCTCGACGCTCGAGGATCACGCGCCGCTCCTCGCCGCGCTCGTCGCCCAGCTCGGGGGCATCAACCTCGACGGTGGCGGGCCGCGGAACGTGAAGGCCAAGCAGCTCGCCGAGTGCCTGATCGCGGCACTCGGCCTGACGCCCGTCGAGCAACCGGATCGCAAGATCGTGCTGACCGGCGAGGTCCGCGCGGAGCTGGTCGCGGCGATGTCGAAGATCGTCGAGAGCGAGGTCGCGAAGCTGCGCGAGTTGATCGTCGAGCAGGCGCGCGGCCACGTGCTGGAGGGCCACCAGAGCTCGTTCAACAAGCTGGTCGCGCAGCTCGATGATCGCGGTCAGAAGCTGATCAAGGTGCCGAAGGTGCCGCTCGACGCGCAGCAGGGGATCGAGCGAGCGTTCGCGGATGCGCGGGTCGCGGTGATCGCGCGGATCGTCGGCAGTGCACTCGATCGCGCGAAGGACGTGGTCGGATCGGAGGCGGCGAAGCGCATCGACGCGCCGATCACGCTGAAGGCGACGACGCGCGAGGTCACCGCGCGACGCGCCGCCGATCCGCGCGTGCCGAAGACAGCGGCGGCGATCGTGGCCTCGATCCTCGAGAGCCTCGGCGAGCTGGCGTTGATCACGTTTCGCGCGGTGGAGAAGCCGGTGCTGCCGTACAGCGCGTCGAACAAGTTCTCGGTCGGCGATCTCATCGAGCATCCGAAGTTCGGACGCGGCTCGGTGGTGACGGTGGCGACGCAGCGCATCGAGGTCGAGTTCGGCGACACGAAGACCTCGCTGGTTCACGGCCGCTGATCAGTTGAACGGACCACCGGGCGGCACGCAGAGCGCAGTGGTCGCGACGTCTCAGGCGGCGCGCGCGTGATCCGAGCTGCGAGATGCGTTCCGCGCGATCGCCGTCGACGAGCGCAGTCACGCCGAGCTCGCCGAGGATGTCCATGCGTGGATCTTCGGTCAGCTCGAGGATGACGCCCGCGAGGTCCTCGAGCTCGCCCGGAGCCGCGCCGACGCAGAGCTGCGTGCGAGCGTGGGGGCGTCGCGCGCGTGCCGCGAGCTCGGCTTGCCCGGTGCCCCCGCGGCCGTCGCGCTGTGCGACGCCTATTTTGCGTGAGACCATGCGCGCGTGAGCAACCTCGATCAGGCCGTGATGATGCTGTTCACACCCCAGGGGCGTGAGGATCCGTATCCGATCTACGCGCAGATCCGCGAGGGCGCACCGGTGCTGAAGACGCCGTTCGGCGGCTGGATGGTGACGCGCTACGAGGCAGTCGATCGCGTGCTTCGCTCGAGCGCCTTTCGCACGCCGCGCGGGTTTCGCGACGCCGACGATCCGGCGGGACCCCCGCGCTTTGCACCGGATGGGCTGCTCACGCTGCACCGGCGGAACTGGGTGCTGTTTCAATCCGGCGAGGCGCACACGCGGCTGCGCAAGCTGATCATGAAGGTGTTCACGCCCCGCGCCGTGCGGGCGCTGGCTCCACGCATCGAGGGGCTCGCGGCCGAGCTGGTCAAGCCGGCGGTCGAGCGTGGCTCGATGGAGGTGATCGCGGACCTCGCATATCCGTTGCCGGCGACGGTGATCTGCGAGCTGCTCGGGATCCCGGCGGAGGATCGCGATCGCAATCGCAAGTGGGCCGCGGCGACCGCGATCACGGTCGACATCCAGCTCGCCACCGACAAGCAGTTGCAGGAGGCAGAGGTCGCGATGACCGAGTGGGATGCGTACATCCGCGAGCTGCTCGCTGCGCGGCGCAAGCAGCCGGGGCAGGCGCTGCTCGATGATCTCCTGGCGGTCGAGGAAGATGGGGAGATCCTGACCGAGGACGAGATCGCCGCGAACGCGACGTTCCTGTTCCTCGCCGGGCACGAGACCACGACCAACCTGATCGGCAACGGGCTCTACGCGCTGCTGCGGCATCCCGAGCAGCTCGCGAAGCTGGTCGCGCAACCGGGCTTGATCGAGAACGCGATCGAGGAGCTGCTGCGCTTCGATCCACCGGTGCAGTTCGCGCCACGCGTGGCCCTCGAGTCGATCGAGATCGAGGGCTCGCAGCTCGCAGCCGAGATCCCGATCGCCCTCGCACTCGGCGCGGCCAATCGCGACCCGCGTCGCCACGAGCGGCCGGACGAGCTCGATGTCGAGCGCGCCGATCCGAAGCCGCTGTCGTTCGGCGGTGGCGCGCACTACTGCGTCGGCGCGGCGCTCGCCCGGCTCGAGGGGAAGGCGGCGTTCAGCGCGCTGCTGTCGTCGACCCGGAGCATCGGGCTCGCGGAGCGTCCGACCTGGCGCCCGTCGTTCGCACTGCGTGGCCTCGACGCCCTTCGCGTCACGCTCGCCTAGTCACTTCACCCTCCGACGAGGCGATCCAGAGCACCGGTTCGAGGAGCCTCGGCGCGTCGACCCAGGCGTTCCGGCTGGCGAGCTCGAAGGCGAACCGCACCGGACCGGGCGGCACACCGAGCCCGACGCGGTGGTTCCGCGCGAGCACCGTGAGCAGCTTCGTCGGGCCGGCCGGGAGGGCGATCGACTCGACGACCGCATCGCCGTCGTGATCGACGACCTCGCCGACGCGCGCGAGCTCGCGCGTGACGCCCTCGATCACCAGCGTGATCGGCGCCGGTTCGAGCAGGATCGACCACCGGTGGAAGCCGGGGAACCGCGAGAACGGAGCGGGGGTGGCGTCCTCGGCGACGCTGACGCGAACATCGTAGTCGTCGCGATCGCGCCAGACCTCGTGGGTGACGCCACGGCCGTTCTTCCACGGCTGCGGTCGCCAGTCGGCCGGCGTGATCAACATGGCCAGCCCGATCTGGGATCTGACGGCGCGCCGACGATTAGGAAGGCCGCGCGTAGCCCACTCGGGGCGAGCGGGGCTACTCTTGGGGCGAGGTTGTTAGTGTCCCAAGCCGACAAGAGAAAACAGTCGCTGTACTTCCCTGAAGACATGCTCAAGGAGATCCAGCACGAGGCTCAGCGCCTCGATCGCTCGCTCTCATGGATCGTCCAGCAGTGCTGGAAGATCTCCCGGAGCAAGCTCAAAGAGTTTCCGTCGAGCACGGAGGAGCCAGGCTCGTTGCCTGATCCGCGCGAGGAATAGGGGTTTGGGGCAGCCAAGGTTTGGGCCCCAACAAGAAGAAGATCAGATCGGGGTGACGTTCTCGGCGCGCGGACCCTTGGGGCCCATACCTTCGTTGTAGGAGACCTTCTGCCCCTCGCGGAGCTCCTCGAAACGAACGGTCTCGACGGCGGACATGTGGAAGAACAAGTCCTTCCCCGATGCGTTCGAGATGAAACCGAAACCCTTGTCAGTGAGACGCTTGATCGTACCTTCAGCCATGCCGCCAGTTAGCACTGACCTGCAGCAGTTGCGACGGTAATCGGGCACTAACGGGCGATTCGTGTTGATTGTTGGTGCGTCAGCGTGGCGCCTCGGCACGAGCCTGGAGCGTCGAGAGCACAACGCCAGAGCGGGAGTGGGACCCGATTCGGGGCGAGCATAAATATCAGCCAGTTACCAACGACCGCCCACGGCGAGACCATAGACGAAGGTCCACCGTCGTTGCGTCGGGATCGAGCGATGCCCGAAATCGATCTCGCCACCGAGGCCGACGTCCGGTGTGATGGCGAGGCGGTCTCGGATCACGAAGCGGTAGCCCACGCCGAGGGAGGGGGCGAGGACGAAGGCGGTGCCGAGGTTCTTGTTCGTACGGCTGAGCTGCACCAGGCTCGACTCCAGGCGCACCACCCCGTGCAGCCCATGCTGCGTCGGCCGGCGCCACCCGCGCAGGGCGGGGCCGAGTGCGAGTGCGTAGCCGCCGAAGTCGCCGCTCGCCGGATCACGTACGCCCGCCGCGACGCCGAGGCTCAGGCGGGGTGTCACCGGCAGCTCTGCTTCTGCCGCGATCGCGCGCGAGGACAACGCGAAGACCGGCACCGAAACAACGAGGTCGGCTCGTGCGGTCGAGGTTGCGAGGAGGAGGGGGAGGACAAGGAGCGACTTCACGGCGCACCGACCGTGCGCTCGAGGAAGTCGAACACGGCCATCGTCGATTCCGCGGTATCGAACGGGCTCTGGTAGCTCTCCTCGCCGAGCCCGGCACCCTCGCCGAACAGGTGCCCGTTGCCCTCGAGCTCGAGGAAGTCGGCCGCGACGCCGGCGGCGCGCAAGGTCGCGAGCATCTGCTCGGACTGCTCGACCTGGACGATCAGATCGTGCTCGGCGTGGACGAACAGGAACGGCGGATCGTCGGCGGTGACGTGGGTCATCGGCGAGGCGAGTGCCCAGCGGGCGGGGTCGTCCGCGAACGGCACGCCGACGAAGTCCTCGACGACCGAGCCCGTGCTCAGCGTCGGGAGATCCATCGGGCCGGCGCCCGAGATCGCAGCGACGGGTGCGGTTGCACGACCGTGGGGACACGTATCGCTCTGGAGCTCGGCGAGGTTGGACCCGGTCGCCAGCAGGCCCATCAGATGGCCGCCCGCCGAGTAGCCCATCACGGCGAGGCGCGAGACGTCGACGCCGAGCTCGTCGGCGTGGGTCTGGACGAAGGCGAGCGCGCAGAACACGTCATCGGCCGCGTTCGGGAACGTGCCGTCCGGGACCAGCCGGTAGTCGACATTGATGGCGAGGTACCCGCCGCGCGCGAGCTGCTCGACGGCGGACGCTTCGCTGGTGCGACTGCCACCACGCCACGAACCGCCGTGGACGTACAACACGGTGGGTGCAGCCGTGGTCGGGGTGTGGTCGGAGCGGATCACGTCGAGCACGTCCGCGTCGAACCGCTCGTCGTAGGCGATCGAATCGGTCGTGATGGAGGCGGTGCACGCAGACAGCGCGAGCAGACACAGTCGCATCACGCGATCGTACGGCATCGTGGCTGTCATCTTGGATCGGAAGGCGCGCTCGAGCGCACGCGAACCTCGCGCTGCGGAAACGGTAGCTCGATCCCGCGCTCGGCGAGCTTCGCGGCGATCGCGAAGCGAAGGTCGGACTTGATGTCGTCGTCATTGGGCGCCTGGTCGATCCAGGCTTCGAGCGCGAGGTTGATCGCGGAGTCCCCGAAGCCCAGGAGTCGAACCTCGGGCTTCGGGTCGGTGAGGAGATTCGGTGATGCTGCGGCGACCTCGAGCAGCGCCTTGCGTGCGACCTGCAGGTCGGTCTGGTAGGCCACGCCGACTGTCACGGTGATCTCGATACTCCGCGACGGCTCGGTCACGTTGGTGACGACCTTGGTGATCAGCTCGCCGTTCGGGATCACGTAGATCATCCCATTCTCGCTCTCGAGCTTGGTCGCACGCAGACCGATGTCGCGCACCGTGCCCTTGAACGTCTCGACCTGGACGTAGTCGCCGATCTTGATCGGTCGCTCGATGAGAAGAATCAAGCCGGAGATGAAGTTCTCCGCCATCTTCTGCAGGCCGAAGCCGATGCCGACCAGGAGGACGGCGAACACGGCGAACACCGCGGTCATGTCGAGACCGACGGTGGTCAGCGCGATCAGGATGCCGACGAGCGTGCCGACCCAGCGCGTGATCTTGCCGACGGTGAAGCCGACGTCGGGATGGTGCGCGAACGCACGGCTGAGCGTTCTCGCCACGACGCGAGATAGCAACCTCGCGACCACCGTGATCAGCAGCGCGGTCAGGATCGAGAGCGGGCTGATCGGGGTGCCCGAGAGCTCTGCGAACGGCTCGCGAAGGAAGTCGAAGACACGCTCGAGCATGCCGACGACCACGTGCAATCACGTGGCCGACGGATCAGCTGGCTTCGGACTTGGTATCGACGTCGACCGCACCCGCGCTCTCGAGCACGTCCTTGGCCTTGCCGGCCCAGTCACCGTTGTCGGCGTGCACCGCGAGCAACGACTTGCCATGCTTGTGAACGGCCGACTCGTAGCGCCGCGCAGTTTCTGCTCTGCCCGTAGCAGTGCTTGCGATCGAGAGCGCGCGCGTCCGAGCCGTGTCGGCCCTGCACGCATCGCTCGCGACGGCAGCTGCCAACGCCGCGCTCGGCCCGCCGAACGGACCAGACGCTCGTGCTGTGCGACGCGTACTTCAGGAGTTGTTGGAGGCTTCGCAGGTCGTCTGCTGGCTCGAGCAACTGCTCTCGCAGAACTTCTTGTTCTGCTCGCAGCCGTTGCGACACGTGTCGCATTGCCGCCTGCACTCCTCCGAGCCAACGCTGGTGAGGCAGCTCGTGCAAGCGGCGCACGAGAACCGGCAGTCGGAGTCGGCGCGGTAGCAACCGTCGCGGCAGGTGCGGTTCTCGCCGCTGCAGTCGCGCCTGGGACGTTGGGGAGGCCGGTCGATCGTGACCGGCTGTTGCGGGGTGCGCTGCGCGGGTCGAGAGACCGGGCCCGCGGGTGGAGACGACTGCACGGTGGGCATCAACGCGGAGCGCGGCACCGTCAGGCGCGACAGCGTTCCCCGGCCACTGACCGTGCCCGTCGTCTGCTCCGTCGCGTTGAGCGGACCGAGCACGACGGTGAGCTTCGCGTTGCTGCGCGCCTCGACCTCGACCGTACCCGAGTACGGCTCGTAGCCGAACACGTCGACGACGATCGTGTGCTTGCCCGGATCGACATCGAGGTTCTCGAGCGGCGCGACGCCGACGAAGCGACCGTCGAGGATGACGTTGCTGTCCTTCGGCGTGGAGATGACCTTGAGCTTGCCGCGATCCGAGGTGACGGCGACGACCTCGGGCTCGTCGGTGGTGGCGCGGCCGATCGCGATGCCGATCGAGAGCACGACGAGGATGGCGCCGGCGAACAGCGCGATCCACAGCGGCCTGCGATTCGGGGGCTGTGACATCGGGGGCATCCGGACCACCGAGCTCGGATCGACGAAGTCCCGCTGTGACGGGAGTCCGGCGGTGCCCGCGAGCTCCTGCGACGGCATGCCGACGGTGCTCGCGAATTCGGGCCGCTCCATGCCGGAGGACTATCGCTCGAATTCGGGCGGTGTGTGTCGAGCCGCGGTCACGTACAGGGTGGTCCTCGGGTCGAGGTTCCGTGGGAATGGAGCGATGCGCTACGCCTGGTTCGTGGGGCTCGCGTGCCGGCCAATGACAGGAGCGGCACGATCGCGTTTCGCGATTCACGCGTGAGGAACAACCCGCGTGGAACCCCCGGATCTGCCGGGCTTCGACGTGATCGCCAGTCAGCCAGCGATCGTGATCGACTCACGGATCTTGCGCTGAGACCTCGATCACTCGGTCAGGGCAGGTACCATGGACGGTGGTGGCGGAACGGCTACGGAGACAGGTCGAGGTGTTGGCGCGGTTGATGAGGGCGCTCTCCGATGCGTCGACGTACACGCACGCGCTGACGACGTTCGCGGTCGAGACGGCGCGTGCCACCGATACGTACTGCCGGTTCATGACGGTGTCGGCGGATGGGGAGTGGTTGCAGTCCGCCGCGACCGCGATGCCACCGCACCGGCCGTTGCGTGAGGCGGAGCTGCGGATCCTCGACCAGCCGATCCGGATCGATGGCGACTCGCTCGCCGCAAAAGTGGTCCGCGAGCAACGGACGTTGCACATCCCCGAGGTGACCGAGGCGCACGTGCGAGCACGGTTCCCGGATCCCGCGACGCAGGAGCAGCTGCTGAAGCTCGCGACGAAGAGTGCCGTGCTGGTTCCGGTGGTCGGTCGGGACGGGTTGCTCGGGGTGCTGTCGCTGGTGAGGACAGGCGAGGACGTGCTGGCGTTCGACGCCGACGACGTCTGGTTCGCGGAGCAGCTCGCCGCGCATGCCGCCTTGGCGCTGACCGACGCGCGCCTGGTCACCGCCGTGCAGGAGCGAGCGAGTCGCCTGCAGCTGGTGTCGGATCTGACGCGCGAGGTGGCGGAAGCCTCGGGCAACTTCGAGCAGCTGCTGGAGGTCATCGTCCGGCGACTCGGTGCAGCGCTCGCCGACTTCTGCGTGATCCGCCTCGTGCGCCGGGATGGCCTTGGGTTCGAGCTCGGTGGTGCGGTCTACAACCGCGATCCCGAGCTCGAGGAGATGCATCGCGCGCTGCTGCGAGCGCACGCCACCCATCCACTGCTCGCCGGGGCCGTCCTCGACACGGGGGCGACCGTGCGCGTGCCGCACGTCGATCTCCCGGCGCTGCTCGCGACGCTGCCGCCGTCGTTCGTGACGCTGTTGGGACGGATCGATCCCTCGACGTACATGGCGGTGCCGCTGCGCCTCCACGGAGCGCCGCTCGCCGTGCTGTTGCTGGGGCGTGCGCAGGGTGGGGCGCCATTCACCGCCGAAGAGCAGCAGATCGTCGAGGATCTCGCGATCCACGCGACGATCGCGATGACGAACGCGAGGCTGATCGAGACCGCGGCGCGCACGGCGGAGCGACTGCGCGTGCTGATGTTGGTGGCCGCCGAGCTCGACGCCGGGGTCGACGAGCCGCAGAACATCCTGGAGAAGGTCGCACGCAAGCTCTCGGAGCTGGTGGGTGGCGCCTGCATCGTGCTCGTCGCCCCGGATGGCGAGACCATCGAATCCTCGAAGGCCGTGAGCCATCCCGATCCCGCGGTGGTCGCTCGGATCCGCGCCGTGCTCGGCACGGCGTCGCGCAGGGCCGAGGGTGTGACTCGGCGGGTGCTCGCGGGTGAAGCGGTGTTGATCTCGGGGAGTCCGGACGAGGTGGCCGCGCCGGTCTCACCGTATGTGCGCGACACGGTCGCGGCGCTCGGGATCCGCAGCCTGCTGGCGTTGCCGCTGCGGGTGGGAACGCAGGTGCTCGGGACGGCGACCTTGCTGAGGGCCGAAGGCGCCCCCTACACCGCGGACGACCTGCAGTTCGCGCAGGATCTGTTGACGCACGCGGCCCTCGCGATTCGCAACAGTCGACTCCTCGGCAGCGTGCAACACGAGCTCGCGGAACGCCAACGGACCGAGCGTGCGTTGCGGCAGAGCGAGGAGCAGTTCCGTCACGCGCAGAAGATGGAAGCGGTGGGACGACTCGCCGGTGGCGTGGCGCATGACTTCAACAACCTGCTCACCGTGGTGCTTCACGCGTGCGGATTCATCACGGACGCGTTGCCGGCCAACTCGCCGATCCTCGAAGACGTCGAGCAGATCCGACAGGCAGGCGAGCGCGCCGCGAAGCTGACCCGGCAGTTGCTGACGTTCAGTCGCCAGGAGGTGCTCCAGCCCGAGATACTCGATCTCGGAACGCACATCGCGAACCTGCGCTCGTTGCTGGAGCGTCTCCTCGGCGAGCGCTACAAGCTGTCGCTTCGCACCGCACCCGAGCTCGGGAAGGTGAAGGCCGACGGGACGCACATCGAACAGATCGTGATGAACCTCGCGATCAACGCGCGCGATGCGATGCCGTCCGGTGGCACGCTGACGGTGGAGACGTCGAACGTCGTGCTCGACGAGCTGTACGTGGAGCAGCACATGGGCGTGAGTCCGGGGGCCTACGTCATGATCGCGGTGAGCGACACCGGCGAGGGGATGACGAAGGAGACGCAGCAGCGGATCTTCGAGCCGTTCTTCACCACGAAGCCCGTCGGCAAGGGCACGGGGCTGGGGTTGTCGACGGTGTTCGGGATCGTCGAGCAAAACGGCGGCACGATCTGGACGTACAGCGAGCTGGGAAAGGGCACGACGTTCAAGATCTACCTGCCGCGCACCGACGCCGAGATCCGCGTCGGCCTTGCCGTGCCGGCGCGATCGGTCGCGCGTGGCGAGATGATCCTGCTCGTCGAAGACGAGGACATCGTGCGGCGAACGGTGGTGCGCGTACTCGGTCGCAAGGGCTATCGCGTGATCGAGGCGCGCAATGGCCGCGAGGCGCTCGACATCTACGTTCACCGCGCGGCGGAGATCGAGCTCGTGTTGACCGATGTGATGATGCCGGTGATGGGCGGTGCCGAGCTCGCGAAGCAGCTCCTGCTGAAGCAGCCCGGGCTGCCGATCCTGTTCATGTCGGGCTACATCGACGACTCCATCCTGGAAGCAGGGACGATCGAACCGGAGACCCTGATCTCGAAGCCGCTGAACCTCGAGGTCCTCATGCAAAAGATCCGCGCGGGCCTCGACGGACGTCACTCGTAGCGACGCGTGGATCGGCACTCGGGTGGACGCTGCTCGTCGGACAGGCACGCAGACGGACGACACTCGTTGCCCTTGAAGCAGCCGCCGATCGTCAACACCGCCGAACGTCTCGAGTCGCTGGACGACGCCCCAGCGAACGTCCTCCGCCGGTGGTGGTTCGTACCTGGCGACGACCACGATCGCGCGTAGTGCGAGCGCGGCCGCGACGGCGATCGAGCGCATGCGTGCACGACCGGTGGGATGTGCGGGCTATTCCTGCGGGTTCAAACGTGGGTAGTCAGAGCCAGTTGCCTTGGACTTCGAGCGACCACGGATTGGTGGCCGCGCAGCTCCCTCCAACCGGGCGAATCTCGACGGAGACATCGCGGCTGTCGCTGCTGCCGTTCGGGATCGTGCCTTCGCCCCACTCGGCGAGATTCTCGTTGATGGTGCCGTTGGTCGAGGTAGTTCCGACGGTGGTGGAGCACTCGACGAGATCGCTGCCTGCGTTGACGTAGACGAACACGTCGTAGTCGTTGGTGGCCGGTGACGTCAGCTTCGCGCCGAACCGGAGCGTGAGCCCGGGGAAGTTGTCATCGTCCTCGCTGACACGGACGCGAAACCACGCCGCTTGGTGGCCGGAGACGTTGAGCTTGACGTTGCTGGTATCACCGCTGACCGCACCGAGGGCGATCGCGGTCTGGCAGGTGGCTGCGCTCGCACACAGGTTCTGCGGCGGTGCATCGGGCTCCTGCGCATCGGCCGGCGGCTGCGAATCCTGCGGCAGCGGGATCGGTGCATCCGTCGCGGTCTTGGAGTCCGGTGGAGTGCTCTCGCCGTTGCCAGCACTCGCACACGCGACGAGCAGCAAAGCCGGTACGACACGGGCCACCATCGACGAGGACGCTACCATGCGGGGTTTGGGGTCGAAGGAGTTTTCTTAGGCGGTGGGGGGCGTGGCAGACCGGCCGGTCGGGGCCGTGTTCTGACGCGGCAGGGCAAGGTCCGGAAACAGCATCTCGACTTCGAGGCTGCGGAGGACCTCATCGAGGTCGAGGTCGGCGGCGGGGACGACGGGCGATTCACCGGTCTGGGTCATGGCGGCGGCGAGGAGCAAGACCTTTGCCGTCGCAGGCTCGTGATTTTCCGAGTGCCGGGCCTGGCAACTCGATCCGTCAGGCAGTCGACGACGTGCAACGCGGGGACGAGTTGCGCATCGGCCTGCACTGTCGACTAGGCCTTCGCGCGAGGGCGAACGGCATCGAAGCTGTACTCGATCAGCGGCAGGTTCGCCGGACCGATGCCCGAGCCATCGCCACCGGGATTCCAGATCACGACGGGATCTTCCTTGAGCGGCGAGCGAGCGAGTGTCTCGGCCGCGTGATCTCGGAGGTCGCGCACCTGCTGGATCGCCGCGTCGCTCGTGTCGCGCGTGATCGCGACGAGGTAGAGCTGACGCCGCGCGACCGCGACGACGATCTCGCGCGGCTCGGAGAGGTCGAGGATCTCGCCGGCGAACAATCGATCGGAGTGGTCCTGCATGCGCGGCATCAGCGACGCCACCAGAGGCAGCGCTTCTTGCTCGAGCAAGTCACCGGCGAGGGCGACGACCTCGCCCTCTCGAGTCACCAGCGCCGCCGCCTTGATCAAATCCAGATCACCCATGCCGAGCTTGACGATTCGCTCGAAGTTCAGATCGCGCATCGCGCATCAGCGTACTAGCTCACGGTGATGCGGAGAACTTCAAACGCCTCAGCATACGAGACGCCGTACGTTTGACCGAGTGTGCGAGCGACGTCTCGGCGCATTTCGGAGAACGTCGGCGGGAACTGCGAAGCGTGCTCGGCGATCGCGGCGAGCTTGCGATCGATCGACGACGAGATCTCGACGACGCACGTGGGGGGAGGTGGTGGCGCACCCGCGGGGAGCCGGGTGGCGAATGCGAGGATGTCGCAGCGGCTGCGGCGAACGGCGGCAAGCGCGGCGCGGTGAACGAGCTGGTGATCGTGATGCACGTCGTGAGCTCCGTGGACGATCAGGAGATCGGGATCGACGCGTGCGAGCTCGGCCTCGAAGCGCGCCACCAGCGCGTGCATCGGGAGCTCCTCGACGCGCGTGTCGCGCTCCTCGGGCGGGAGCACGAGCTCGACACCGAGGTGCTTGGCCGCACGCGTGGCTTCCCCTCTGCGGATCTCGAACCGGTTCGGGATCGAGGCGACCTGCAGGGTGACCGCGGCACCGGCGGCGGCGAGCTTGGCGACGAGGCCACCTGCACCGACCTCGACGTCGTCGGGGTGAGCGCCGATCGCGAGGGCTCTACGAACATGATCGAGGCGCATCTCGCTCGTCTATCACGTGGCGATGTGCCGTCGCGGCCATTCTCTGGCCGAGCCAGCGCACGAGGCGGCCAAACATTCAGCCACGATCGTATGTAGTTAACGCGTTGCGTGGCGAAGCGGTTCGCCTGGGAGTGAGCACTGCAAACAGTTGTCTACCGATCTATCGCGCACGTAGCTGCACACGTGGATGGGCACAGCTCGTGATGAAGGATAAAGGCATGAAGCTTCTCGCGTTGTTACTGGCTACTTCAGTTGCCGCCTGCGTCGTCGGCGAGGATCTTCCAACGGAGGACGACCTGCCGCTGCCGCGATCCGAGGCCGCCCTCGGCAACAACGCGCGCACTGCCTTCAACTTCTTCAAGGCGAAAGGCTTCACGGAGATTCAGGCGGCGGGAATCATCGGCAACCTCATGCAGGAGTCGAGCATTCGGCCCACCGCGGTGGAGTTCAGTGGTGGACCGGGTCGCGGCATCGCGCAGTGGTCGGTGGGCGGTCGGTGGAACACGGGGACGCACAACGTCACGCGGTTCGCGAGTGCGCGCGGCACGGATCGCTGGGCCCTGCAGACGCAGCTCGACTTCATCTGGCACGAGCTCTCGGTCGTCGGCGGCTACGGGCTCACCGAGATCCGCGCGGCCGCCACGATCCAGCAGGCAGTCACCGCGTTCCAGAACAAGTTCGAGAAGTGCGGAACCTGCGCGCAGACCAAGCGCATCCAGTACGCGAATCAGGCGCTGCGCGACTACGGCGGGCAGGCCACCCAGCCGATGCCTGATCCGAGCACGCCGAATGAAGGCGTGACCTGCTTCTCGGGAACGCTCGAGCGCGATGTTCCGGAGAACACCTGCGTCGAGAGCAAGTTCGACAACCTCTGGTACCAGTGCACCGACGGCGAGTGGCTCGACCGCTGGAGCAACCCGGTGCCGTGCGTCGCGGAGTTCGCGCTCTAGGTGCATCGTCCGCAGCGCGGACGATGAGGTCCGATGACTCGGACGATGCTGTCCGCGACTCGGACTCCGAAACGAGAACCGCCGCGCAGACGGGGATATCTGCACGGCGGGTGAGCTGGGGTTGATGTTTGATCAGTCGATCTTGTCGTTGATCTTCTTGCCGGCGCTCTCGACGACTTCGCCGATCTTCTTACCCGCATCCTGGATCTTCTCGCCGGCGCGCTCGCCGAGATCCTTGATCTTGTCGCCCGCGGAGTCGCGCGCTTCGTCGCGCTTCTCGCGGGTCTCTTCCATCTTCTTGCCCAGCTTGTCGACGCCGTCTTTGATCTTGTCGGCGGCCTGGTCGATCTTGTCGGTCACCTTTTTGGTCGTGTCAGTCATGCCTGGAGGGACTGCGAAGGCGATGCCACGCTGCGTCGACGGGGCGCACGCAGTTACGGGATTCACGCGTGCGGATCCGCTCGGGTGTGCGAACGATTGGTGCCGGCGTGTGGTGGCCCATACAGGCAGGTCCGGTGTGAAGGCCCTACGCGGTCAGCAGCGTACGACGGCGGCCGAGATCGCCACGCCGTCGCGATTCGAGTCGAAGTACAGCATCGGCCGCGAGCTCCGGATCACCCGGCACTGTTGGTGTTGACGATGGGGATCGGACGGACGCCGCCGAAGGACGCAGCTGCCGAAGGACGGGTGGGGTCAAACTGATTCTCGACATCGTCGAGCTCGCCGAACAGCATGCGGTCCGGGGTGCATGATCGCGTGGCAGAGCTGCGCCGACGGGCAGTCGCGATCGGTGTCGCA
>JANNBP010000056.1:0-3072 GCA_031385555.1 Deltaproteobacteria bacterium
GCCACGCTCGGTTTCACGTCACCCGGTTGACAGGGCAGGGCCTTCGCCGTATGAACTGCGTCCCCGGGCGTTTAACTCAGCGGGAGAGTGGCACCTTCACACGGTGCAAGTCGTAGGTTCAATCCCTACAACGCCCACGAAAATTCAGAAGACGAAACGCTTGGTTACCGATGAGGTGCCTAGCGTTATCGATTTCGGGATCGCAGGGATGACCACCTGCATGACCATCGGGAGGTGCCGGGTGACTCCGTCGCAAGAGCAGTTTCAGCGCATGGTCCGGTGGCACACCAAGCTGTCGGCGTTGCGCGAGTTCACGATGCCCGAAGTGTCGGTCTCCGCCGAGCTGATGCGGGTGTCGGCGAATCCGGTCAGAGACCCCGATGGGAAGCTGGTGGTGCACCTCGCGACCCAGGAGCTAGACGATGAATTCTGCCGCGTCGTCAGGGAGGCGCATCGACTCGACGAGATCGGTGACACCTCGCGGGTGTTCTTCGTGGAGTGCTTTCACGTGATGGATTGGATCGAGAATGATGCGTCTGCCGTCGGTCTGGACGTGAGGGCCTACGTTCGCGCAATGCCCGACCTCGCTCTCGCGCAGGACATCTGCAACGGCGCCAAGCATCTCGTGCTGACCCGACCGAGACCCAAGCCCACGCCGACCGTGCGCGCCAAGTCCTTCGACGTCGACACGACGAGGCCCCGCGACATCGTGTTGCGGACCCATCTCGCGGTTGAGGTCAGCGGTCAGATGATCGACGGGTTCGACCTCGCCGACCGCTGCGTGGTGGCCTGGCGAGATTTTCTAATGCGACACGGGTTGCTCTAAGCTGCGCGCTTGCGATCGAGCGCGCCGACGAAGTCGAGAATCTGCCCCATCGCCGCGCGCTGCTCCTCACCGGCAACGGTCGAGTAGCGCCGCTGCATCTCGGGCGTGGCGTGGCCGCTGATCGCCCGCGTCGTGATGTCCGCGACCTTCGCGGCACGTGCGAGATCCTGGAACGTTCGCCGCATCGATCGCGGGGTCAGTTTGTAGCTGAGCCCGATCGCCGAGGCGACGTCTTCGAAAGGCTTGTCGAGGCACGATGGCGAGCGGAACCCACCGCCCCGATTCCACCGCGTCGGCATCGCGGGGAAGAGCAGCTCCGATGCGGCCATCGCGGCTGCGTTCTCGGGGTCGCGCTTCACTCGCCGTTCGTTCTCCGCGTCGAGCTGGTCGCAATGCCAGCGCAGCACGTCGAGCAGTCGGCCGTCGAGGTTCAGGATCAAATCCTCGTCGGTCTTCGTCGTATCCATCACCTCAGCGCGCCGCGTGTGCGAACGCCGGACGAGGATCTTTCGATCGTCCCACTTCACGTCGGAGCTGGGTCCGCTTCGCCTCAGCGGGCGCAGCGAGCTCGGCCGCTGACCCGTCATGAACCCGAGGTAGACGAACGCGTAGTGCTCGGGATGCCGCACGCGGAACTCGTCGAGGAATCGGCCGAGGTCCTCGAGCTTGAGCGCGTTCGGCTCCTCGTACGTGTACGTGCGGTGACCGCGCTTGCTGACGTTCTCGACCTTCGCTGATGGGTCGTTGAAGTTGAACGTCTCGGCGGCGTCGCCCATCACCTGGCGCAGCACGCCGAGGATCGTGTTGACCGTCTCCGGGCTGTAGCGATCGCCGGCGAGCGCTCGATCTCGCTTGGCGTCTTTGGTCTTCGCGCGCGGTGCGAGCAGCACGTCGGTTTTCCAGCGCTCGATCTGCTCGCGCGAGATCGCATCGACGAAGTAGGATCCGAACGCCGGGATCAGGTGCGTACTCAAGCACCAATGCCACTTGTCGCGTCCACGGGCGGAGAGGATCGCGCCGGACTTCACCTTGCGGTCGAAGACGTCGAGCGCCCACTCGTCGAAGCGCGTCCGGTTCCTCGCGGTCGGCGTGGTTGCAGCGCTCGAACGAATCGCGTCGAGTTCGGCCTGCAGCGCCGCCGCAGCCTCGCGCGCCTTGCTGCACTCGACGATGCGATTGACGCCGCGGAGCTTCCCGGTCTTTGGATCGACGACGCGCCCGCGAACGCGGAACCCGCCTGCTTTGCGGCGCCACACGCCGGGCATCTCGGCCGCGGCGGAGATGACGTCATTCCATTGCGTGACCCACTCGGTTGTCATGTTGCCTCCGGTTTGTCGTCGAGCTGCGCAGGGCACTGGTGCAGGCCCGCCGCATGCGTGGCCGCACGAAGTCCGCCGTGAGTTGCGCAGCGTCGGGTCAGATGCCCGCAGTGCCTGCAGAACCGCGCGTGCGCCACGCCTTCGCACGGCGAGTCGGGATGGTGCGCGTCGCATCGGTCATCGCCGTCAACGTCGGCGCGTTCGAGGATAGCGATCGCGGACTCGAGCCTGGCAAGCTCGGCGACGCGCTCGTCGCGCTCGGCCTGCAGCGCTCGAAGCGCGTTCTCCGCGACGCGCCGACGCCGAGACCTCACGCACTCCCCACGGTCTCGGCGTTCGCCTGGCGCGTGATCGTAGCGACCTGCGCGATGATCGCGGCGATCCGCGCGGTCGTCGTGCGGAGCATGTCAGCGGCTTCCTGGTACGCGTCCCATGCCGGACCGAGCTCGTCGCGCGTCGCCGAGTCCAACATCTGCCAGACCCGGGTGTGCTGGTCGAGGCTCGACGAGAACTCGGTGGGCAACTTCGTGATCAGCTCGATGAACAGCTCGCGCCGCTCGGCTTGCATCGCGGCGACGAGGTCGGGATCCGTGCGGCGTGGTCCGCGCTCCACCGATTTCGTTCGACGGGTGTGGTCGATGCCGGCCGCGTTCCGCTCCGTCTTCTCCACGTCGCGCACGACACACCCGGCGAGCAGCTCGGCAGGGGATAGGTCGCTCCGCCACGGCGAGCGCCGCTCTTCCCACTGTCCGAGCCAGATCGCGATCTGACCGGGCCGGACATGGAACTCCTCAGCAAGCCGTTCGTGACTCTCCCCGTCGAGAGAGCGCAGCACCGCGTCGGTGCGCTCGATCAGCGAGAGGTGCGGGCCCTTCCGGCGGTACTCGCTAGACATCGCTCGCCTCGATGGTCGCGGTCGCGATGCCG